>JAIOPS010000025.1 GCA_021413775.1 Candidatus Kaiserbacteria bacterium
CAGGTCGCCGCACAAAAGGCTCTGCTCGCAAAGGGCTGGTAGTCTTGCGGTAACCGTACATGAATGGCAGAGTCTCCGCAGGACTCAGGACAGGGGAAGCCAATGGATTGGAAACGGATAATCGATGTCGCCTACGCCGCGCTCTATTTCAGCGCGCTCTCGTTTCTCGGAGCTTATTTCGTCCCGGCGATATGCGCCGGTAGATGCGAGCCGGAAGTGCTCAGCGCGGCCGGACTCGCACTGGCCCTCGGCGCGGTGCTGCTGATTACGTTCACGCGGTTTCTTCTGAACTGCGTGTTCATCGCAGTCATCGGTCTCTCGATGGATATCGCGGGACTGCGCGCGCAGCCGTTCGACCCGGAGATTGCGTGGAGCTTCGTGTTTGCGTTCGCCATGCTCACCGGGGTCGTCGTTCTTGCGAACGTAAAAGCCTACCGTGCGCCGTTATGGGCCGGACCTGACTTCCGCATCCACTGAAGGTCGGATGCGGGTGGTATACGTCTGAAGCCCCGGAATTATGGTCCGGGGCTTCACTTTTTTGATACAATGAGCGGCAATGTTTCTCAGCCTCAAATCCATCGAGTTGTCGGGCTTCAAGTCATTCGGCAAAAAGTCCGAACTTGTTTTCACCTCGCCCATCGCATCAATCGTCGGACCCAACGGCTCCGGCAAGTCCAATGTAGCCGAGGCATTCCGCTTCGTGCTCGGCGAGCAGTCGATGAAAAGTATGCGTTCAAAAAAAGGCGAGGACCTCATTTGGGGAGGTTCTCCGGGACTGCCCCGCGCCAACCGTGCGGGAGTGAAAGTCGTATTCGATAATTCCAAGCGTCTTCTGGACGTGGATTTCAGCGAGGTCGTCGTCGAGCGCGTCGTGTACCGCGACGGACAAAATGAATACCTCTTGAACGGTACCGTGGTGCGCTTGAAAGACGTGATTCGCCTTCTCGCGGGAGCCAACATCGGCGGTTCCGGCTACCAGATTATCTCGCAGGGAGAAGCGGACCGCATTTTGAACGCCTCGCCGAAAGAGCGCCGCGAGATGGTTGAAGATGCGCTCGGGCTCAAGCTCTACCAGCACAAAAAAGCCGAGAGCGAGAGGAAGCTCGAGGAAACGGCCGTGAATATCGATAAAACGAAATCGCTCCGACGTGAGCTCGCACCGCACCTGAATTTTCTCCGCGTTCAGGTTGAGAAAATCGAGAAGGCGAGGGAGATGAAAGAAGAGCTCGCCATCAAACTCAACGAGTATCTCGTCCGTGAACATGCGTGGATATCTGAAGAGGATGCGAGGCTTTTGAGCGAAGCCCGCTCGCATGAGAGCGACGTAAAAGATTTGACTTCGCGGATGCATGAGGCTCGCGCAAAGAGCAAAGGAGGGGAGAGTTCACGTATAACGGATTTGCAGCTCTCTCTCAACGACAAAGAGGCAAAACTCGGCGAAGCGCGGCGGGAGAGCGAGAAGGTCTCACGTGAACTCGGCCGGGCCGAGGGAGCGCTTGAAGTGAATACCGTCACGGTGGAACAGATTGTGGCGGTTCCCCACGTGCGTCAGTTTGCGCGTGAAGTGGATACGGCTCTTTCTGATGCGGAGAAAAACGAGGACATTGTCGCGGTCCGAGGCGTGATTCTGCATATTCGTGACCGCATCAAGAATTTCGTTGAAGGCCTTACGGGCGCCGCCCCCGTGACGAACCAGGAAGCAAAGACGCTCGTAAACGAGCTCACGCTCAGTCTTGATAAAAAGCGCAAAGAAGAGGAGGTGCTTGCATCGGAAATCTCGCACCTCCGCAAAGAGATACAGCTCGCCCGTGAGGCGGGATTTGCTGCTGAGCGGGATGTTGTCGAGCTTGAAGGAAAAATCCGTGAAGCGCAGTCACGCCTCAATGCGGCCAACGCTAATCGTTCGAATGTCGTCGCGCTTCGGCAGCGTTTTGAGGAAGAGATACGCGAGGGGGTGGCTCTCATCGGCATGGCGATACGCGACTGGGATAAAACCCCGTTGCCGGTGAACGCAACGGCTGAGGATCGTCGCGAGCAGGAGAAGCGCCGCCGGGAAATCGAACGGTTCAAGATAAAAATTGAAGAGTCCGGACTCGGTAACGGGGATGAGGTTGTCCGGGAGTTTAATCAGACGAAAGAGCGCGACGAATTTTTGACGCGTGAGCTTGCCGACCTCGAGAAATCGGCCGCCTCGCTGCACGACATTATTGCGGAACTCGAACGCACCATAGATGAGCGCTTCAAGGAAGGACTGAAACACATCAATGTCGCTCTCAAGGGCTTCTTTCAAAAGCTTTTCAATGGGGGAGAGGCGTCGTTGAAAATCGAAGAACCCAAGCGCCATGTGCGCGACGAAGACGACGGGGACATGGAGGACGTTGTGCCTGAAGAGGAAGAGTTGTACGCGGGACTCACCGTTTCCGTGCACCTGCCGCGCAAGAAAGTCCACGGACTCGAAGTGCTCTCCGGCGGCGAACGCGCGCTGACATCGATTGCGCTTATTTTCTCGATGTCGCAGGTGAATCCCCCGCCGTTTCTGATTTTGGACGAGACGGACGCAGCGCTCGACGAAGCGAACTCAAAACGCTATGCGGACATGATTCGTGAGCTCGGAGAAAAGTCGCAGCTCATCGTTATCACGCACAACCGCGCAACCATGGCCGCCGCCGGAGAACTGTACGGAGTCACGATGGGGCAAGACGGCGTTTCCAAACTTCTGTCGGTAAAACTCGAAGAAGCGACAAAAGTAGCGAAGTGAGGTTTTTGACAATCTTGACCGAAGTTTGACTCGATGCTCAACTGCAGGCTGAGAAAATATCCTGCTCATATTCGGGGGTTCACATGCCACTGCAGCTCGGACAGAAATACACCGCTCACCTCGTGTCGGACAAATTCAGCGTGTCATCCGCGTCGCCCCGGAAGGCGACCGTACATTCCGTCAGCACGCCGGACGGGACCTGCGTCCTTGTCGGCAGATGGAACGATACCGGAGAGCTGGTATCGCAGGGGCTCACGGAAGTGTGCCGTAAACGGCTTGCTTCATGCGCGGGCATCTCGACGGAATCTGACGCGGATACGCAAACTGCGCTCCTGGTCCTCGCCGGCGTGATTCCGGCACCCGGGCTTCGTCTCGTGCAGGCGCCGAGCTCCGTTCGAAGCGCGCCTCGGAAACGGGCGAAATGACCGCTACACGCGGCGGCCGCATATGCGGCCGCCGCGTTCACTATTATTGACCTGCGGTGTTTGGCCTGCTAAAGTGTCGCGACATGTTAAAGATACGTTTACAGCGGGTCGGCCGCATCAACAGTCCCGCATACCGCATTGTGGTTACTGAGCACGCTCGTGCCGCCACAAAGGGCCTTATCGAGAAGCTCGGTACCTACAATCCGAAGACGAAGGAGCGCGCTATCAATGAAGAGCGCGTCAAGTACTGGATTTCAGTCGGTGCCCAGCCGAGCGATACCATGCACAACATGCTTGTTTCCGCGGGCATCATTTCAGGTAAGAAGATAAACGTCCTCCCAAAATTTAAGGCTCCTGAAGCTCCGGCTGCTGAAGCCGCAGCGGAGACACCTGCCGAGGCTCCTGAGGCGGTGGCAGTAGAGGCGGCACCTGCCGAACAGGCATAACCTTTTTGACGGTTTGCCCGCAGCGTTGTACGCTGCTCGTATTACGCACTAACGATTGAATGACCGATATGGAAAGAGATCAGCAGTTTCTGGAGTTCGTAGTGAAGGCGCTCGTAGATAATCCGGATGACGTGAAGATTACCCGCATTGTCGATGAGATGGGTGTTCTCCTCACGCTCTCAGTCAATAAAGACGACATGGGCAAGGTCATCGGCCGCTCCGGCGCGACCGCGAAGGCCATCCGCATCGTGCTTCGTGTGGTGGGTATGAAAAACGACGCGCGCGTCAATTTGAAGATAGAGGAGCCGGAGGGCTCCGAGCGCGGCATGGGTGCGCAGGGGATGGGCGAAAGCTCGGCGCCGGCGGAGCCGTATGTCCGCGATACAACTGTTGACGACGTCATCAGTGATTTGAAGTCGGGTCAAATGTAATAGGGCGCTCCGGTAACGGGCTCTTTTTGAGAACAACATTTTTCTGCTGAAAAATGTACCATCCTCGGACTAAGTCCTGCGGGGTCTCAAAAAGAGCCCGTTACGCTTCGCTGAAGCTGCGTATGATTCATTTTCACATTGTTACTCTTTTTCCGGAATCCATTGAGCCCTACCTCAATGCTTCTATTATTGGAAAAGCACAGGAGAAGAAACTCATCAAGGTTTCGTACTACAATCCGAAAGATTTTATCGGGCAGAGTTCGCGTACGCAGGATGTGCGCGTCGACCGGCGGCCGTACGGAGGGGGGCCGGGCATGGTGATGCGCCCCGAGCCGATGCTCAAAGCGGTAGAGAAGGCGGTGGGCAAGAAGAAAGATGTCGAGAAAATCTTCTTCGCGACGGACGGTGCGCAATTCGATGAGGCGATGGCGCAGAAACTTTCGAAGAAAAAAGACATCGTGCTTATTTGCGGACACTACGAAGGCGTCGACGCGCGCGTGGAGAAGATTCTGAAAGCGAAGAAAGTCACCGTGGGGCCGTATGTTCTCACCGGGGGAGAGTTGCCGGCCGCGACACTCATCGACGCTATTGCCCGGTTTGCTCCCGGCGTTCTCGGCAAGTCGGAATCGCTCGAGCGCTCGCGCGTCTCAAGTCCGGAAGTGTATACGCGCCCCGAAAAGCTCGTCTGGAAAAAGAAAACATACAAAGTCCCGCCGGTTCTGCTCTCCGGCAATCATGCGGAAATCGATGCGTGGAAAAAGGGCGGACGAAAGTCTTAATGAAGCGGTCTGTTGACCATGACCGGGGAGAGGAGTACGCTTTTTAGCAGCCCAACTTGGACGGGAAATACAGTCTTGCGTGTCGTGCAGGAGATTGGGCCATTTCTACTCTTAAAGAAGCGAGATAAGAAAATGCTGAAAAGACGCTCTGAAGACGGCAACGGCAATCTCATGCCGACGCCGCATGGACGTTCCCTTCGTTCCGATGAGGGGCCGTACATCCCGGGCTCGGACCCGGAAGCAGTGCTCGCCGCACGCAGTGAACTCGAAAGGAACCCGGGCGCTCGCCTCGGTCCTCCGAATGTCACGCCGCCGTGCCTGGCGGGACAAGGGCGCCGCAAGCCGCCCGTCCACGTTGAAGGGGAGCGCTCACGCGCCTCCTGACCTGCTGAATCCGGCCGGATTCACGCGTAAAGGGCACCGGTTTTATACCGGTGCCCGCACCTTTTCTTGACAGCAAATACGGCTTTGTATATACTCCTCGGACATTTGCTCCTCGATTGTGTTGCGCTGGCTATCGAGCAAAAATCGGACGGTTTCCGGAACCACCCGAAATTTTTTTATTAAGCAGCTTTCATAGTAATCACATACGGTGCTGTCCGCCCGGGAGCGGAGAGGTATCGTGTGTCAAACCGCATGGCAAAAACGCGCAGCATGCGACCGCAAAAGTATTTCGGTCGCCACCAGGAGCCTCTCGTGAAGCTCCCGTCACTGGTCGAGTCTCAGATCGCATCGTTTACGGAGTTCGTTGAAGGCGGAGCGGAACGCGTCTTCAAGGAATTCTCACCGATTAGCGATCATTCGGGTAAGAAGTTCGAGCTCAAGCTCGTGAAATTTTCGTTTGGCGATTTGCGCTGGGATGAACACTACGCGAAGCAGCAGATGAAAACCTACGAGGCGCCGCTCTCGATGGTGGTCAAGCTCAAGAACAAGACGACCGGAGACGAGAAGGAGCAGGAAATTTTTCTCGCCGATTTTCCGTGGATGACCGCGCACGGCACGTTCATCATCAACGGCGTTGAGCGTATCATCGTTCCTCAGCTCGCGCGTTCGTACGGCGTATTTTTTGAAGCCATTCCGTACAAAGGCAAGAACTACTTCGCTGCGAAAGTCATCCCGGCCCGCGGCGTATGGATTGAGATTGAATCCGATGCCGACGGCGGCATCTACGTAAAGATAGACAGAAAGCGCCGCTTCCCGGTCACGGCGCTCCTGCGCGTTCTCGGTCTCCACGACGACAAACAGATTGCCGCGAAGTTCGCTTCGGGTCCCGCGCGCGAGGCCATCAACGCGACCCTCGGCCACGACACTGCGCACTCCCTCGATGAAGCGTACGTCGAGATTTACCGCCGCCTGCGCGACGGTGATATCGCCACGCCCGAGAACGCCCGCGACCACGTCCAGGCCATCCTCTCGGCGGAACGCTACGACTTCTCAAAAGTCGGACGCTTCCATTTCAACCGCCGCTTCGGTATTCCCACAACCAACAAAGAAGTCCTCCAGCAGACACTCACTCTCGAGGATGTGTCGCGCATCGTGACGCACATCGCCGAGTTGAACGCCGACCCGAACGGGGAAGCGGACGACATCGACCACCTCGGATTCCGCCGCGTACGTTTCGCGGGCGAACTCCTCGAGCAGCGCATGCGCGTGGGACTTTCCCGCATGAAGCGCAACATCCAGGACCGCATGGCCATGGTGGACGCCGAGACCACGACTCCCGTTTCGTTCGTGAATCCGCGCCCGTTCCAGGCTGCTATCCGTGAATTCTTCACGACGGACCAGCTCTCTCAGCTCATGCAGCAGTACAACGTCCTCGACGAAATCGAGCACCTTCGTACGCTCTCGACACTCGGCCGCGGCGGACTCACCTCCGAACGCGCCGGTCTCGAAGTGCGCGACGTGCACTCCTCGCACTACGGACGCGTCTGCCCGATTCACACACCGGAAGGTAAGAACATCGGACTCGTCTTGCACATGTCGCTCTACGCCCGTCCCAATGAATTCGGCATCATCGAAACTCCGTACGCGAAAGTGGCCAACGGAAAAATCACCAAAGACATCGAATACTTGAACGCGCTCGAGGAAGAGCAGTTCGCCATCGCACATGCCGCGACCGCGCGCGATGAGAACGGCAAAATCACGCCGGCTCTCGCCGAAGTGCGTCTCCACGGAAAGCCCACGCTCGTGAAGCGCGAGGACGTCTCCTATATGGAGGTCGCAACCAACCAGCCGTTCTCCGTCGCCACATCGCTCATTCCGTTCGTTGAAAACGACGACGCGAACCGTGCACTCATGGGTTCGAACATGCAGAAACAGGCAGTTCCGCTCGTGGTTCCCGATGCGCCGTTCGTCGCGACAGGCGTCGAAGGTGCCGCGGCTCGTGATTCCGGCCGTCTCATCATCGCGCAGGAAGCGGGTGAAGTGACGTACGCCGATGCACAGGTCATCAAGGTCAAAAACGATGACGGCAAAACGAAAGAATACAAACTCGTCAACTTCTCACGCACCAACGGTTTCACCACCTTCCACCAGCGTCCGCTCGTCAATGTCGGCGATACAGTGAAGAAGGGAGCGGTCCTCGGTGACACGTCGACATCCGTCGGCGGCCAGCTCGCCATCGGACAGAATGTACGCGTGGCGTTCCTCCCGTGGTTCGGAGCCAACTTCGAAGACGCCATCGTCATTTCCGAAAAGCTCGCGAAAGAAGCACGCTTCTCCTCAATCCACCAGGAGGAATTCGTCTGCGTGGTACGCGATACCAAGCTCGGGCCCGAAGTCACGACGCACGACATCCCGAACGTCTCAGAATTTAAACTCCGCAACCTCGATGAAGACGGCGTCGTCCGCATCGGTGCGGAAGTCCGTCCCGGCGATATTCTCGTCGGCAAAGTGACTCCGAAAGGCGAGACGCAGCTCACGCCGGAAGAGAGACTCCTCCACGCTATCTTCGGTGAAAAGGCGAAGGATGTGAAAGACACATCGCTTCGCATGGAAGGCGGCAAGCGCGGTCGCGTCATCGGCATCAAAGTGTTCTCACGCGAGACGGGTGACCAGCTCGAGAGCGGCGTCATCAAGCGCGTGCACATCGAAGTCGCGCAGCTGCGCACCATCTCGGTCGGCGACAAACTCGCCGGTCGTCACGGTAACAAGGGCGTCATCTCACGCATCTTGCCTGAAGAGGACATGCCGTTCGACAAAGACGGCAACCCGGTGGACATCATTCTCACACCGCTCGGCGTGCCTTCCCGTATGAACCTCGGACAAATCCTCGAGTTGCACCTCGGACTCGCGGCGGAAATGCTCGGCTACCAGGCCGTCGTCCCGTCGTTCTCCGGTGCCACCGAAGCGGAAATCCGCGAAGAATTGACGAAAGCGGGTGTCGCGGACAGCGGCAAGCGCGAACTCTTCGACGGCCGCACGGGTGAAGCATTCGCACAACCCGTATCCGTTGGCGTCATGTACATGTTGAAACTTCACCACATGGTGGAGGACAAGATACACATGCGCTCCATCGGTCCGTACTCGCTCACGACGCAGCAGCCGCTCGGAGGCAAAGCGCAAAACGGCGGTCAGCGTGTCGGAGAAATGGAAGTGTGGGCGTTCCTCGGCTACGGTGCCGCCTACTCACTCCGCGAAATTCTCACCATCAAATCAGACGACATCCTGGGACGCTCGGCGGCATTCGACGCCATCGTCTCCGGAAAGCGTATTCAGGAAACGAACACACCGGCCACGTTCAATGTTCTGGTCAGACATTTGCGCGGACTTGGAATCGACATCGAATTTATGGAGCAGATGCCCAACCTTTAATCGCTCACCTCACACATACCTATGAACATGCCAGCAAAAAGAAAAGACATGATACCTGCGGAGTTTGAGGCGGTCGCGATGCGATTGGCGTCTCCCGAAAAAATCGAGGACTGGTCCTACGGCGAAATCACGAAGCCGGAGACCATCAACTACCGCACACAGCGTCCGGAGAAGAACGGTCTCTTCGATGAACGCGTCTTCGGACCTGAAAAGGACTACGAGTGCTACTGCGGTAAATACCGCGGCATCCGCTTCCGCGGCATCGTCTGCGAAAAGTGCGGAGTGGAAATCACCCGCGCCATCGTGCGCCGCGAGCGCATGGGTCACATCGACCTCGCGACGCCGGTCTCGCACATATGGTTCCTCCGCGGTATCCCGTCGCGCATCGCACTCATGCTCGGACTCTCCGCCGCAGAAGTCGAGAAAGTCGTCTACTTCGCCGGATACATCGTGACCTCGGTCAACGAGCAGGAGCGCACACGACTTCTCAAGGAGCTCGAAATGGAGTACCAGTCCAAGACGAAGGCAGCGCAGAATCCTGACACAAAAACCGAACTCAAAGAGAAGGCGACGAAAGCCAAGAAAGAAATCGAATCCGTGAAGGAAGGCGCCGTCTTCGACGAAGCGACGTACCACCTCTTCGCCGTAAAATACGGAGCCATGTTCCGCGCCGCAATCGGCGCCGAAGCGCTCTATCAGATACTGAAGGCAATCGACCTCACGAAATTCATCAAACAGGTGAGAGAGGATTACGAGAAATCCGGTGCGGCCGACCGCGACAAGCTCAGGAAGCGCCTCGCGCTCGCCGAAGCTTTGAAGCGTGCCGATGTGCGCCCGGAGTGGATGTTCCTCACGCGTCTGCCCGTCGTTCCGCCGGCACTCCGCCCGATGGTCGCCCTCGAAGGCGGTCGTCATGCATCGTCCGACCTCAACGACCTCTACCGCCGCGTCATCAACCGTAACAACCGCCTCAAGCGTCTGCTCGCGATTCACGCGCCGGAAGTCATTCTCCGCAACGAAAAGCGCATTCTGCAGGAAGCGGTGGACGCGCTCCTCGACAACTCCATGCGCCGCGGCGCGGGAGTGTTGGGCATCCTCGGCGGCCGTCGCCGCGCGCTCAAGTCGCTCGCTGATTACCTCAAGGGTAAACACGGTTATCTCCGCCAGAACCTTCTCGGTAAGCGCGTGGACTACTCGGGCCGCTCTGTCATCGTGGTCGGTCCCGATCTCGCACTCGACGAATGCGGTCTGCCGAAGCACATGGTGCTCGAGCTCTTCCGTCCGTTCGTCATTCAGGGACTTCTCGCACGCGAACTTGCATACAACATCCGCGGCGCAGGACGCCTCATCGAAGACGAAGCACCGGAAGTCTGGCCGATTCTCGAAGAGGCCATCAAGAATAAATATGTACTTCTCAACCGCGCACCGACGCTTCACCGTCAGTCGATTCAGGCGTTCCGCCCGGTTCTGATTGAAGGCAACGCTATCCAGGTGCACCCGCTCGTGTGCCCCGCGTACAACGCCGACTTCGACGGAGACGCCATGGCCGTCCACGTGCCGCTCTCGGAAGCCGCACAGATGGAAGCAGCTAAAATCATGTCGGCCAACAAGAACATCCTGAAGCCTGGGTCAGGCGACGTCGTCGTCGCGTCCAAGCTTCTCGACATCGTTTTGGGTTGCTACTGGATGACCAAGTCCGTAGACGGACTCAAGGGAGAGGGAAGTGCGTTCCCGACGACCAATGCCGCAATCACGGCGTACGACTTCGGAGCCATCGACCTCCGCGCGAAAGTGAAGGTCCTTCCGTCCGAGAACAAGAAGTATGCGCAGTATGAAGGAAAGGTCTTCGAGACCACCGTCGGCCGTCTGCTCTTCAACTCGGTTCTCCCGAATGACTTCCCCTTCATCAATGAAGAAATCACGAACAAGCGCATGGGCGCACTCGTGCACAATCTCGTCACACACTACTCGCTCGACGGGGTGCCGAAGATTCTCGATGCAATCAAGAAGTTCGGTTTCCGCTATGCCACACACGCGGGCATCACGTGGTCCATCTCGGACGTCGTCGTGCCGGAAGTGAAGGAGTCCATGCTCGAGGCGGGCCGCTCTGCGGCTGCCAAGGAGCAGGAGAACTTCGAGAACGGCTTGCTCACGGATATGGAACGCCGTCGCGCCATCATCGACATTTGGGCGAAGGTCTCCAACGATTTGCGCAAGCATGTCGTCGAGGCTCTCGACAAACAGGGTCCGGTGCACGACATGATTACCTCCGGCGCCCGCGGCTCCGTCGTACAGCTCCATCAGATGGTGGGTATGAAAGGTCTCATCACCAACCCGCGCGGAGAAATCATCGAATTCCCGATTACCTCGGCGCTCAAACAGGGACTCACGCCGATTGAGTACTTCATCTCGACACACGGTGCGCGTAAAGGTCTTGCGGACACCGCGCTCAACACCGCACGCGCCGGATACCTCACCCGCCGTCTCTTCGATGTCGCACACGACGTCGTCATTCTCGAAGAGGACTGCGGTACCAAGGAAGGTGCGCTCATTCCGCGCCCGGGCAAGGAGAACATCGGCGGCTCGTTCGCCGACAGGCTCCATGGCCGCGTGCTCGCGGAAGCAGCCGGCCCGTTCAAGCGCGGACACCTTCTTACACGTGACGATGCAAAGATGGTTGAAGACGATGCGTCCGTCACGGAAGCGCTCGTGCGTTCACCGATGACATGCCGCGTCGCACGGGGCGTCTGTCAGAAGTGCTACGGCGTCGACCTCACCACAGGTGAACTCATCGATGTCGGAGAAGCAGTCGGCGTCATCGCCGCACAGGCCATCGGCGAACCGGGTACTCAGCTCACCATGCGTACATTCCACACGGGAGGCGTCGCACAGTCAGGCGGAGACATCACCATGGGTCTGCCGCGCGTTGAAGAAATCTTCGAATGCCGCATGCCGAAACTTCCCGCGACGCTCGCGCGTCTCACCGGTGTCGTCACCGACATCGTGAAGGAAGGTCCCGAGAACGTCATCCACATTCTTCCGGATGTCGCCTCGACGGCCAAGACCGCCCGCGGCGTGAAGAAAGACACTGAATACACGATTCACCCGAACCGCCAGATACTCGTGAAAGTCGGCGATACGGTACAGAAGGGAGATTTCCTCACGGACGGCTCGGCCGACCTCGACGAACTCTTCCTCCTCGCGGGCAAGGAAGTCGCGCAGGAGTACATCATCGCGGAAGTCATGCGCATCTACGAATTGCAGGGTGTATCGACAGGCAGGAAGCACCTCGAAATCATCGTGAAGCAGATGTTCTCGCGCGTTTCCGTTGCGTCATCCGGCGACACAGGTGTGTCCGCGGGAGAAATCATCACGGACTTCGAACTCGAGCGCATCAACAACGTCGTGAAAGAATCCGGCGGCGAAGGTGCAAAAGCGAAGCCGCTCCTCCTCGGTATCACAGAGGTCTCGCTCACGCGCGCATCCTTCCTCTCGGCAATCTCCTTCCAGAACACGCCGCGCAAGCTCGCCGAGGCAGCCGTTGCAGGCTCCATCGACAGGCTCGTCGGTCTCAAGGAGAACGTTATCATCGGTCGCCTTATTCCCGCCGGTACAGGTTTTGCCGGCTCGAAGAAGCACAAGATTATCGCAGACATGGAGGCGGCGTATGCCGCAGAAGCTCCTGTCGAAGTCGCATCCACCGAACGCGACCGCGATACCGTCGAGAGATAACACTCATCTCATCGAAACAAAAAGCCCGGCGATATGCCGGGCTTTTTGTGAGTTGAGCGTCACAAGGGAGAGGTATATAGTGGCGTGAGACCCGTAGGACTCAGCCTATCGGGCGCTAAACCTGGGGAAATAAGCGATGCCAGCATTTCTGTCACAACGCTCGACACGCACCTATCCGTTCGACATCCGCGGATGGCAGAAGCCGAATTTGCAGGAAGCCAAGCACGAGCTGCAGACGCTCCTGAACAATTCCGAAGTCGACCTCGCCGACGGCGTCATTGCACGCGCCTGTCTTCCGCTGGCCTTTTCGATTTCACCGTTCATCGATACGCGGTATCCCGAAATCAGCGGCGACGTCGTCCGTCTTGAAGGCGGCAAGGTCGCCATTTTGCTCTGCCGGCCTCCCGGCTCCAGCGCGTCGGTCATGGTCTTTAAAAAGGGCAACGTCCGCAAGTCGGCGATGCGCCAAGTCGTGCGCCGCGTCACGGCCGAAGTCCGTTCGAGCTGCGCCGCGCAGTAACGAGATTTTCGCAGCCAGAATTGTGACAGGGGCGGCCTATGGCCGCCCCTCTTTGTTTTCTCTCTCATGGAAGCGCATAATGCCCCCATGGCCGATACGGTGCAGCAAATCAAAGACAGACTCTCAATCGTGGACGTCGTTTCGCAATACGTAAAGCTTGAACGGGCAGGGAGCTCCATGCGGGCGCGCTGCCCCTTTCATGCGGAAAAAACTCCGTCGTTCCACGTCTCACCGGATCGCGGCACATACCATTGTTTCGGCTGCGGTGTCGGAGGAGATATTTTTTCGTTCGTTGAGGCGATTGAAGGGCTGGATTTCAAAGGTGCGCTGAAAGTGCTGGCAGAACGCGCGGGCGTCGAGATTGTGTACGAGAAGGGCGGCAAAGAAAAAAAGGACGGGCGCGACCGTCTGCTGGAGCTCCTCGAAGCGGCCACAATTTTTTATACGTCGCGTCTCGACGATGCGGCCAAAAAGTATCTCAAGGAGCGCGGCATGGAAGACGGCACGATGCAGATGTTCCGGCTCGGACTCGCGGGAAGCGGATGGAGCGACGCGTCGGATTTTTTGAAGTCGAAGAAATTTACCGACGCGGAAATCATTGAGGCGGGTCTCGCGAAGAAGGGCGACAGGGGATTGATTGATAAATTCAGAAACCGCATCATGTTTCCCATCGGCGACAGTGCGGGCCGCATCATCGGATTTTCCGGCCGCATTTTCGGGGAGCATGCTTCGCCGGATGCGCCGAAGTACCTCAATTCTCCCGAGACTCCGCTCTTCCACAAATCCAAGCTTCTGTACGGTTTCGACAAGGCCAAGCGCCGAAGTACCTCAATTCTCCCGAGACTCCGCTCTTCCACAAATCCAAGCTTCTGTACGGTTTCGACAAGGCCAAAATAGCCATACGGAAGCACAACTTCGCCATTCTCGTGGAGGGGCAAATGGACCTCCTGGCGAGCCATCAGGCGGGCTGGGCGAATACCGTCGCCGTCTCGGGCACCGCTTTTACGCCTGAACACAGCGCTCTTATCAAGCGTATGACCGAGAACCTCGTGCTCGCGCTCGATGCTGATGCGGCAGGCATCAAGGCGGCGGGGAAAGCGGCCCGCGCGGCACTCCAGGGCGGGCTCAATGTGAAAGTCGCGCGCCTTCCGGCCGGGAAAGACCCTGCCGACCTCATCCTCGAAGACGCGGAAGCGTGGCGCACCGCGATACGGGAATCGAAAGACATCATCACATTTCTCCTCGACGTGCTCGAAGAGCACTCGAAGAGCGCCGACAATCTCCGACGCTCCGTCGAACTCGTCGTCCTGCCGTTTCTCTCGGACGTGCAGAGTCCGATTGCGCGTGAGCAGTACATCCGCGAGATAGCGAAGCGACTCAATGTGTCGGAGAGTGCTGTATCCGAAAGTTTTGCAAAAACCCCGCGTGTGGACGGCGGATACGTTGCACCGCAGCCTCCGCAACAGAAACCGAAAATTGAAGGAGTGCAGCGTGCGCGGCACGCGTATTCGATTTTGCTCTGGCAGGAAACTCTTCCGAAGCCGTCCATCGATATCGCCGCATACAAA
>JAIOPS010000007.1 GCA_021413775.1 Candidatus Kaiserbacteria bacterium
CGTGCGCGCCAGGTAGCCGATGCGGCATTGGACGCAGGACTGCGCGACGAAAACATACTTCAATACGATACTGGTGAGGCTGAGCGTGCCGCGGACGAGCTCGCGCTCGATATGCGGGAAGGGGACGTGGTCCTCGTAAAAGGTTCACAATCGATGCGGCTCGAGCGACTCGTTCGTGGCATCATGGCGGAGCCGCTTAAAGCAGCAGAGCTGCTCGTGCGGACAGACCCAGAGTGGGAGATACGGTAGCTTCAAACGTCAGTAAGGAGAGCTAATAACCTCTTCCCGTTAAGGCTAACTTAACCCCATAGTAGGCACACTGAATATGCGAATGATTGAGCCGAGCGCCGCAATAGTGGATAGGATTACGAATACCCCTTGTCTCAAGCCGAATGGAAAGATTTTGAATGTCCGACTTCGTACCTACGACATCAACATCGTTGAGCGTCCAGCCTCGCTTGCTCAGGCCACCAACAATATCTAAATTCAAGCCTGACAAATGCGGACGTATTTCTTCAAGCGTGATTTTTTGATATTTGTGACCAAGTAACGGCATCATAAATTTCTTGCCCATTGCTATAGAAATGTTCTTGCAGATTCTACAGTCCGCCATACAAGAAAGTATACACGCTTATTTTTTGACCCCACGGGGAATCGAACCCCGATTAACGGCTTGAGAAGCCGGCGTCCTAACCGTTAGACGATGGGGCCTTCGTATTGAAGGCTTCGTGCGAAATAGTATCAAAAAACCTCCCTTTTGCCAGAGAAACGGGGGAAACTCAGTACCCAATCGGGATCGAAGTACCCGAGTCGAACAGTGTTAGACTGTCGACATGGATACAGCAACCGCACGAAAGTCGGCGTTGGATTTTCTTAAAAGTCATAAGACAGGCGTGCTCTCAACAGCATCACTCGAGGGGCAGCCGCATGCGAGCGCGGTCTATTACATGTGCGACGATGATTTCAACATATACTTCGTCACCCTCATCACGAGCAGAAAATTCGCCGCGATAAAAGCCAATCCGAAGGTTGCCTTCGTCGTCGGTAGGCAAGATGTTCCTCAGACCGTGCAGCTTGAAGGTACTGCGGAGGAAATTACGTACAACGAGGAAAAATCGCAGCGGGTCGCCGACCTCGTGGAAATACTGACATCGAACAGTGCATACTATCCGCCTATAGCGCAACTCGACCGCTCAGAAATCGTCGTCGTGTGGGTAAAGCCGCTCTGGCTGCGCTGGGCCGACTACGCCGCGTTCAAGTCGGGGACGAGTGAGGTGTGTACGGAGATTCCGTTGCAATAAGGGGTATGCATTACCTGCATACAATGGTCCGCATTTCGAATCTGGATGCTGCGCTGGAATTCTACACGCATGCACTCGGCTTGGAAGAAGTAAGCAGGCGGGATAACGAGCAAGGCAAGTATACGAACGTGTTTTTAAAAGCACCGGGAGATGATGTCGATATGTCAGTGCGCAAAGCGCCGCTGATTGAACTCACGTATAACTGGCAGCCGGAAGAATATACAGGCGGAAGGAATTTCGGCCATCTCGCATTCGCCGTTGAAAATATCTATGAGTACTGCGCACGGTTGCAGTCGCGCGGCATCATAATCAACCGTCCGCCGCGCGACGGGAGGATGGCGTTCGTCAAAAGTCCCGACGGCATTTCCGTTGAACTCCTCCAGATAGGTGATGCACTTCCGCTAGCTGAGCCCTGGCTCTCCATGCCGAATACCGGTACGTGGTAAATCATAGTGTATGAAAGAATTTCCTCGTGTGCCGACTCGCGCCCCCGAAGGCGAAAACAGTAATGGCACCGAGGCGGTCGCCGACGGCCTTGCTGAGCTTGCGGAAAACGTGCGAGAAAATATACGGGCGCATGTCGAGCTTCGTTTGCGTTTTGCCAATGCGGTTAGCCGGGTTAAAGGCATTTCATTTACGGAGGCTTTGAAGGAGTACACGGATTTCTATAAGCGCGTCACCGGGGAGTGGCCGCGGAACTGGCCCGAAGAGACGGAAGAGGCGCGTAAGAAATGGGACTCTTTTGTGGAGCCTGTAGTTTCCGCGTCTTCGCAGGAAGAGGTCGAGACTGTTTTTATGTCCGCATACGTCCGCACAATGCGACAGAGCACCGACCACACAAATGAATCCTTTTGGCCGTTCAGGTATGACCCTCCGACGGACGGAGTGCTGAGCTTGCATTTCGGAAGTATGGCCATGACACCGGACCAGCAGCTGGGACAGCCCGGTGTGTTGAGCAAAGAGAGGTTTGAAGAGCAACGCGCAAAATTGAAAGCACTGTTTTCCGAAGTGAAAGAAAAATATCCCGATGTACGCGAGGTGCGCGGAGGTTCCTGGCTGTACAACCGCGAGGCGTATCGGCGCCTCTTTCCCGCTTCGTATACGGCAACTCATACGGTTCGTCGAAACGGGAAATTTCAGGGCGGGGGTACATGGGGGCAGTTTCGGACGAAAGACGGCGGGGTCAATAAAGAGTCTCGTGATACGTTCATTCAAAATCTCACTCACTTGAATCCCGATGCTCTGGATGATGCGTTTCCGCTGCAGACCTGGCTTGTACAAGCGCCCATCGAAGATTTTTACAAGGAGTATGGGATTGAATAATGTGGTAATCTCTTTGGTATGAAACGACTCATACTAATTCTTGTGCCCATTATCGCCGCATGTGCGGGAGCGGTTTTGCTTTTCTTTATTCTCACGAACACCACACCGTCCGCATCGAACGATGCCCCGAAAGGCAAAGTAATGAGTATCGACAGCTATGTGACTCAAAACATATCCACCCTCTCACCCGAGAAGTCAGTGCTCGGCGGTACATTTCATGTCACGAACATTAGTGTTTCCAATGAAGGCGCAGGAGAGGGCACCGGTGTTGTTTCCTACGAGGACGGCCATATCGCGCTGACTGCGGATTTCACCTATGTCGTAAACGACCAGACCGGCATTACCATCAAGTCGTTTAAAATCAGAAATTAACATGTCTGACGTAAAAGATTTGAATCTTGCCCCGGCCGGCAAGCAGCGCATTGAGTGGGCCGAGCGCGACATGCCCGTCCTCCGAGAAATACGCACGAGATTCGAAAAAGAGCAGCCGTTCAAAGGGAAGACGCTCGCTGCCGTACTGCATGTGACGGCGGAGACAGCGAACCTTATGCGTACACTGAAAGCAGGCGGCGCGAATGTTTTTCTCGCAGCCTCCAACCCGCTTTCCACACAGGATGATGTCGCGGCCTCGCTCGTTGCTGATTACGGCATCCCCACATTCGCGGTAAAAGGGGAGACGACTGAGACGTTCTTCTCGCACATCGAGGCACTCATCGCCGAAAAGCCGGTACTTACGATGGACGACGGCGCGGACCTCGTAACGACCATTCATCAGAAGCACCCCGAACTGCTCGCAGGATTACTCGGCGGTACCGAGGAGACGACGACGGGAGTCATTCGTCTGCGCGCGATGAACAAAGACGGCGCACTCAAGATGCCGATTGTCGCGGTGAATGACGCGAAGACAAAAAACATGTTCGACAACAGGTACGGCACCGGCCAGTCTACTCTCGACGGGATTATCCGCGCGACGGGCGTGCTTCTCGCCGGCAAGACATTCGTCGTCGCCGGGTACGGATGGTGCGGCAAGGGTCTTGCGATGCGCGCGAAGGGTATGGGTGCCGGAGTTATCGTGACCGAAGTCGACCCTATCAAGGCGCTTGAGGCCGCCATGGACGGATTTTACGTAACCACTATGCAGAATGCCGCAGCGGTTGGCGATATTTTCTGCACCGTCACGGGAAACACCGGCGTTATCCGCGAAGAGCATTTCAAGGTTATGAAAGACGGCGCGGTCGTATGTAATTCCGGTCACTTCGACGTAGAGATAAACCTCAATGACCTGAAGAGATTGGCGGGCGACGCGAAAGTGGTCCACGACAACGTTCAGGAATACACGCTCGGAGGAAAGCGTTTGTACGTACTTGCGGAAGGCCGCCTTGTGAATCTTTCGGCTGCAGAGGGGCATCCCGCGAGTGTTATGGACATGAGTTTCGCGACACAGGCGCTCGGGAGTGCCTGGATGGCCACTCAATCGACGCCGCTTCCCGCCGGTGTGTACGAGATTCCGTCGGAAACAGAGCACATGATCGCGGAGCTGAAACTCGCCTCGATGGGCATGGCAATCGATAGTCTCACAGAGGAGCAAAAAAAGTACCTCGCGAGCTGGCAGGAGGGAACATAAACCGGATAGAATATAGCCTTTTTAGGCTTACGTAGAGCCATTATTTGCCATTGACAGTGGTGTCTAAATGTGCTAGTATCCTACATGTGGGGTGCGCCCCGCAACTAACATGGGAATCATCAGCACGGCCCTTATGGGGCTTTTCGTTTTATCAGGATTGAGCGGTTCGCCGGCATTTGCCATGGCGACAACCACTCCTTCCGTCACATACATTGAGAACGTCGGATTCACCGTCGGCATGACCGGCTACAATGCGGTCCCCGAACAGACCGACGGAGATCCGTATACAACGGCGAGCGGTGCATACTCCAATCCGGAAATCGTGGCCGCACGCTCACAGGACCTCGCGGATACGCTGCCGTTCGGCACGGTCATTTCAGTAACGCCGCCGGAAAATGAATCACCGGAATGCGGCGCCTCTCTCGTGGATGACGACATCGGCCTTCGTGTGATTGCAGATTCGATGCACTACAGAAAGCGCGAACAGATAGACATTCTTCTGCCCGCAGAGAAAACAGTGCGAGCAAACGGAAAGCATGTGAACCCTGCGGTCGCGCTCGGTGTATGTGAAGGCGTCGTCATACATGTTGTAGGAATGATTGATATACATCACATGCCGAAAAATCAGGAGGAGCTTCGTGCCCGGGTCGGGTACCTTCCGAAAGCGGATGTACAGTCACTCGCGGTATCGAAGTAGCGCGCGTATAATCGTCGCATGAGACCGGCGTACATAGTTCAGATAGTAACGCCGAAGAAGTTCGAGCTGGACGGCTTGTGGCTCGGTCCTAAAAAAGCAAAAAAAGTGGTCGTGTGGGTACATGGGCTCGGTAGCTCCATGTTCCGCAAGCTCGGTATCGCGGACGAACTTGTCGACAACGAGACGGCCGTTCTCGTTTTTAATAATCGCGGCCATGACAAGATTGCCCGCATTCACAAGACGAGCGGAAAGAGTTTCAAAGGCGGTTCCGTCCATGAGGTCTTCACCGAGTGTGTCGACGACATCGATGGTGCAGTCAGATACGCGCGAGAAAACGGTGCGAAGCAGATTTTTGTAGTCGGACATTCGACCGGGTGCCAAAAGGCGGCTTATTGGGGAAGTAAACGAAAGGCCGTCGCGGACGGGATTATCCTCCTCTCTCCGATGAGCGATTACTCGGCCGAGCGCATGGCGAGCGGGAAGAAGGCACTCGTGCGTGCGGAAAAGGTCGCGCGCGCCATGGTCGCCAAGGGTCGTGCACACGACGTGCTTCCTGAAAGCGTCTGGCCCTGGCCGTGGATTGCCGATGCGCAACGTTTTTTGAGCCTCTATACAGGCAAGAGTCCTGAGGAAATCTTCACATACTGGGAGCCTCAGCGGCCGTCGGCAACCCTTCGAAGGGTAACAACGTCGCTTCTTGCCGTGATACCCGAAAAAGACGAGTACGCGGAGATGTCGACCAAAACGATAGGTAAGTGGTTTGCCGCCAATGTACACAACGGCACCGCGCTCGTGTTTCCCGGCGCAGGACATAGCTTCAGGGGTCATGAGAAGGACATCGCACGCTCAATTCGCGCGTTCATGAAAGAGAAGCCCCCGTCAAACGTCTAAGGTATGTCTAAGGTATACTGAAAAAGGGTTTATTCATCAATATTTTTTATGAATCAGAGCAAAAGCGTGTGGGCAGGAGCGGTGGTCATCGTTGTTCTCGCGGTTCTTGTGATGTGGTGGGTTATGGCAAGCCGTCCGCTTGTCTCGTCAACCGATGTTCCGCCGGTGGCCGAATCCGGCTCGGGTGAAACAGCGCCGACTGATGTAACAGCCGGTTCGAACGTCGCTATTACCAAGGTGAGTCGTTCGTCTCAGAACGTGACCACCATCATGAAAAATTTGCCGAGCACGTCGCAGTTCAACGCGCTCTTCAATGCCTCGGGTGTCGCGTCATCTATCAGCGCGACCGGTAAGTACACAATTTTCGTGCCGACAAACGGCGCATTTGCGCAGCTCGCAGGCGGAATGATTTCCGGCATGACATCCGCAGAGAAACTGCGTCTCG
Organism: Candidatus Kaiserbacteria bacterium; assembly: GCA_021413775.1. Taxonomy (GTDB): domain Bacteria; phylum Patescibacteriota; class Minisyncoccia; order Phycocordibacterales; family UBA2100; genus UBA10103. Next base: position 6,282 of record JAIOPS010000007.1, read on the forward strand.
TTAAATATCACATCATCTCGGGCACAGCGGTTGACGTAGATGCGGAGGTGGCCGGCTCCATGCAGGCACTCTCCGGTGACTACTTGAACTTCAGCTACGGAGAAAACAAAATCCCGATGGTCAACAGCGCGATTACTATCACGGAATACACCGGCAAAAACGGCACAGTGTATCTCATCGACAACGTTCTTCTTCCGCCCAAAAAGTCGGGTATCTAAATCCCGCTCTGACCCGGCCGGCACATGAAAGTGCCGGCCGGTTCTGTTTTTCGGCGTTTTATATGCTAAAATCGCGCGCATGTCGGAAGGTATCAATGTCGTACTTGCACCCGAGGTCATCACGACGCTCTGGGGAATTCCTATAACGAACACGCTCATCACGAGCTGGGCTGTCATTCTTGTCTTGTTCATCATCGCGCTCGCAATCGGCAGGAATCCGAAACTCATCCCCGGCCGTTTCCAACTGCTGCTCGAGTGGCTGTTCGGTTTCGTGTATGACTACATTGCCGAAACACTCGGCAGCCGGGAACTTGCCCGCAAATTTTTTCCGCTTCTTACGACGATATTCCTTTTTGTGTTTACATCGAATCTTCTCGAATTTACGCCGGGCATCGGGTCGATAGGTTTATTCCACGAACACGAGTTCATTCCGCTTTTGCGGAGCGTGAACACGGACCTGAATGTGACGCTTATGCTCGCGATACTCGCGTTCCTCACCATCGAGGTTACCGGCATCCTCGTCATAGGAGCCTGGAAGTACGCGGGCAAATTCCTGAATTTCCACTCTTTCATCGGTTTTTTCGTCGGCATTATCGAGTTCTTTTCGGAGCTGGCACGCGTCGTCTCATTTTCGTTCCGGCTTTTCGGAAACGTATTCGCGGGTGAGGTGCTCATCCTCGTCGTTACGCACTTCCTTCCCGTCATCGCGCCGGTCCCGGTCATGACCTTCGAAATCTTCGTCGGTTTCGTACAAGCCGCCATCTTCGCTCTGCTCACTCTCTTTTTCATCAAAATCGCAATCACTGAAGCGCATTGATTGGCTGATTTTGCGTGATAATATACAGGCGGTCGGATCTTTATTAATGTAATTCAATCAACTCAGTATGGATTTGGAATCAACAAAAACACTCGCCATGGCAGTCGCCGTCGGCTTCGGTATGATAGGTCCCGGTATCGGCGTGGGACTCGTAGCAGCATCGGCACTCGACGCTATCGGACGTAATCCGGAGGCAGCGGGCAAGATTCAGCCGCTCATGTTCACGGGCATCGTGTTCGCGGAGGCGCTCGCCATCTTCGCCCTTGTCGTCGGCTTTATCGTGAAGTTTGTCTAATTTGGACGCACTGCTTCGTTGGTCATCAGCGAACTGCGTTCATCGTGCGACGTGTACGACTCGCTTGTTCGCTTCGACCGCCTCGCATTGCATCCCAAATTAAACAAACAGACGGTAATCGGATATCAGAAAATTATGGATCAACTCTTCGCAGCATTCGGAGTCAATTGGAAACTCCTCCTCATACAGGCGGTGAATTTCGGATTGCTCCTGTCGCTTCTTTCGTACTTTCTCTACAAGCCGCTTCTCAAGATTATTGATGAGCGCAGAGATAAGGTAGCGGAGGGCGTTCGCAAATCCGAAGAAGCCGGTCGTCAACTTGATGACGCAAAGCAGGAGGGAGCAGAGATGGTCGGCCGCGCCGCTCGCGAAGCCGAGCAATTAGTCGCAACAGCCCGCGGACGCGCCGATGAGAAGGGCTTGGAAATTCTGAAGACAGCGGAGAGCCGCGCGGATGCTCTCATGAAAGACGCTCAGGCACGGGCAGAGGAAGCAAAGCGGCAGGCAATGCTGGAGAGTCAGAAGGATATCGCGCGCGCGGCAATGTTGGCGGCCGAAAAGATTCTTAAGGAAAAAGCGGCATAACTATGGAAGAAGCGTACGCTCAGGCTTTGTGGCGAATGGTTGAAAACGGTATGGACCACCGCAAAGCGGTAACGGCGCTTCGTGACATTTTGCAGTCGCATGGACGCACCGCCCTGCTTCCGCGCGTTGCGAAGGCGTTTGAGCGCATTGCGGAGCGCGAAGCCAAGCGCACGGACATCGTGCTGACCGTTGCGCGGGAAGCCGACGAACGCAGAGCCCATACGCAGGTAAAAGAGGCGCTTTCCGAGCTGCAGATTGATTCAAAGAGCCTCAAGACGCGAGTTGACCCGACGATTGTCGGCGGCTGGCGCCTCGAGGGTAACGGTGTTCTCGTGGATGCGAGTTATAAGAAAGCGCTTCTCGACATGTATAATCGGGCAATTCAATAATTATGGACTCAACAATCATCGAAAAGATAATAAAGGAGATAGAGCAGCATGCTCCGGCCCATGAAGGGCAGCATGTCGGGCGCGTTGTCGCTGTCGGAGATGGTGTCGTTGCTATCGACGGGCTTACGAAATGCGTGATGAGCGAAGTCATTATTTTCGAAGAGGGGAAGGGTAAGAAACTTTCCGAAAATATGGAGACCCAGGGAGCGCTCTTCGGCCTCATTCTCAACCTCGAGGAAGACGGCGTCCGCGCGACTATTCTCGGAGACAGCGCGCGCGTATCCGAAGGCATGACGGTGAAGTCCACCGGCACGGTGCTCTCCGTTCCGTCCGGTGAAGAATTGCTCGGGCGCGTCGTGAGCGCTCTTGGAGAGCCGATTGACGGCAAAGGACCTTTCAAAAATACGACCATGATGCCGGTCGAGCGGCAGGCGGCGGGTGTTATCGACCGCAAATCTGTTACGGTGCCGCTCCAGACGGGCATTAAGGCAATCGATGCCATGATTCCGATCGGTCGCGGCCAGCGCGAACTCATCATCGGTGACCGCGGCACGGGCAAGACAACCGTCGCGATTGACGCAATCATCAACCAGAAATACGAACCCGAGGCAACGCGCCCGATTTGTATTTATGTGGCCATCGGTCAGAAAGAATCAAAAACCGCCCGCATTTCTCAGCAGTTGCGCGAGCAGGGTGCCATGGACTACACCATCATCGTGAACGCATCAGCCGCAGCACCTGCCGCTCTCCAGTACCTCGCGCCGTTCGCGGGAGTCGCCATCGGAGAGTACTTCATGGACCAGGGAAAAGACGTGCTTATCATTTACGATGATCTCTCCAAGCAGGCCGTTGCATACCGACAGCTTTCACTCTTGCTCCGCCGTCCGCCGGGCCGCGAAGCGTACCCGGGCGACGTTTTCTACTTGCACTCCCGCTTGCTCGAGCGCGCATGCCGCTTGAGTGATGAGAAGGGGGGAGGCTCGATTACCGCGCTGCCCATCATCGAAACACAGGAAGGCGATATCTCCGGCTACATTCCGACCAACGTGATTTCCATCACAGACGGGCAGATGTTCTTGATCACGGACCTCTTCAACAAGGGTATCCGCCCTGCAATCGACGTCGGTATCTCCGTATCCCGCGTCGGTTCCGCCGCACAGACGAAAGCAATGAAAGGTGTCGCCGGCGGCATCAAGCTCGAGCTCGCGCAGTTCCGCGACCTTGAGGCGTTCATGCAGTTCGCCTCGGACCTCGACAAGGCGACGGCGGACCGCATCGAGACCGGCCGACGCATGGTGGAGGTATTGAAGCAAAAGAACGGTTCACCGATACCGCTCGATAAACAGGTCGCCGTCCTGTATGCCGCATCGCACGCATTTTTCCTTCAGGCGCCTGTCGCGAAAGTGACGGAAGTGGAGCAGCTCTACGTGGATTTCCTCGATTCCAACTACTCTTCCGTGCTTGCCGACATACAGAAGACAGCTCAGCTTTCGGAGGAAACAAAGAAGTCGCTCAACCAGTCGATGGAAGAATTCAAACTCGCTCACGGGGAGTTGTTCACGGAGAACAAGTAGACTCGTGCAGGGGCATCCTTGCGCACGCATATGGCAAATCTCAAGAGCATTAAATCCAAAATAATCTCGTATAAGAAGACGGGCACCGTGACGCATGCCATGGAAGCAGTGTCGGCCGTGAAAATGCGTAAATCGCAGGAGCGGGCACTCGGCGGTCGCGCGTACTCCGCCGCGGCTCTTTCGGTGCTTGAGCGCCTCTCCGGTACCGCGGATCTCGCAAAGCATCCGCTTATGCAACCGGCAGCGGGTAAAACGTGCTTCATCGTCGTTGTATCCGATAAGGGACTTGCCGGTTCTCTCAACAGCGGCGTCATCCGCCGCGTGGAGGAAGACATGCGCACGCGCAACCTGAAAAAGGAGGATGTCTGCATTATCGGCATCGGCCGCAGGGGAGCGGAACATTTCGCGAATCGCGGCTTCGAGGTCCTTCTCAAGAAAGAAAATCTCAGCGATGCGGCATCAGAGTCGAGTATTCTGGAAGTTACAAATCTCGTACTGGAATTGCATGCGGCCGGAAAAATCGGTACGGCGGTCGTCGCGTATCAGAATTTCATTTCCACATTCGAACAGCAACCGGTGACGCGGCAAGTCGTTCCCATCACGCAGGATCTCATTAAAGAAATGATTGCCGGCATCCGTCCGGCGAAGGGGAAGTATGCGCCTCAAAGCGACGAAGCGGTCCGTCCGTCCGCGTATACGATTGAGCCCGATGCTGATACGGTACTTTCGATACTTCTCCCGCGTCTTCTGAATATCGCCGTGTTTTACGCAGTCCTTGAAGCCAAGGCGTCGGAACACTCAGCGCGCATGGTGGCGATGAAAAGCGCGACGGATAAAGCAAAGGAAATGGCGCACAACCTTACGCGTACGTTCAACAAAGTCCGACAAGCCGCAATCACCCGCGAGGTTTCCGAAATCACTTCGGGTATCGAAGCGATGCGCTAATCGTATGAGCACTCCGGCTGTCGAACGGTTCCGGGTGCGACTAGCGGTATATCTGATTCTTGAGCGCGACGGCAAGATTTTAATGATGCGTCGTGCAAACACCGGCTATCGGGACGGATTTTACGGTCTTGTTCAAGGTCATGCGGACGGCGGAGAGACGGTGCAGGAGGCGATGGCACGAGAGGCGAAAGAGGAGGTCGGCATCGTGATTGACCCGGCCGCGCTGAAAGTGGTGCATATTCAGCATTCTCCCGCAGAGAATGAACCGGGTCATGAATACGTATGCGTGTACATGACGTGTAACACCTTGAGCGGAGAGCCGGTGAACGGTGAGCCGGATAAGTGCGATGACATCGCGTGGTTTGCAGAGGCGTCACTTCCTACGAACACGATTCCGAACGTCGTCGTCGCTCTCTCTGATATAGCGAGCGGACGGGTGTACGGCAATTGGGGTTGGAAATAATATGGACGAGACACAAGGGATATATGTAATCGTAGTGGTACTCATCGGAGGGGCAATATACGCTATTGTCACCGCGCTGCCGCGGTATCTTGTAAAAAAGGAAATCATCACAGATGCTGAGCCTGTTGTACGCGAGAGGATGCCCACGGGAGTCGACTATGCACTTCCCGTACTAGTACTCGTGTCCGCTGCAACACTTCCTATCTACGTGTTGCCGAGTGCATTCGTACTCTTGGCAGGAGGAGCGTATTGGTTTTGGCGGTCTGCGCGTGGCGCTTTTTATTTTAAACAGCACCTCAATGAATTGACTTCGGGTCACATGGCTGCGCTTGTGTTAACCAATTTCTTTTTTTATGCGGTACTCGGCTGGCTAGCGCAGCATCTATTTCACCTCTTTTGATATGAAGAAGTTACTAATCGCTACCCGCAGTGCCGGAAAATTGCCTGAAATGAAATCTCTCCTGGCCGGTTTGCCGTTTGATTTGTACGGTGTCGGCGACATCCCGGAACTTTTCGACTTTGACGTCGAGGAAGTCGGACATACGTTCGAGGAGAATGCGATTATAAAGGCGAAAGGATTCGGCGAAAAGACAGGGCTTCTTGCACTCGCGGACGACTCCGGGCTAGAGGTGGATATTCTGCACGGAAGACCCGGCATCCGCAGCGCGCGGTATGCTCCCGGAAGCGACAGTGACCGGTACCTAACGTTGCTGAAAGAAATGGAAAACGCCCGCGACGGCGAACGGGGCGCACAATTTTATTCAGCAGTCGCGGTCTACGAGCCCGGCACCGGGCGCGTCGCGACAACCAACGGCATTTGCCGCGGGAGGATTCTGTATGAACCGAAAGGAGAGAGGGGCTTCGGCTATGACCCGATTTTCTTCGCCGACGACCTCGGCAAGACATTTGCCGAGGCGACCCTGGAGGAAAAACAGTCGATTGACCATCGCGGCAAAGCCATGGCGAAAATGCGCGAGGTGCTTCTGAGAGATTTCGTATGAATCAGACGGACGTAAGGCGCGGAACCGGCGTGTGGATTCGCAAAGAGGGCAAGCTTCTGCTCGGTCGCAGAAAGTCTGCACGCGGAGACGGTACGTGGTATCCGCCGGGCGGACATGTGGAGAAAAATGAAACGGTTGAAGATTGTTGCGTTCGTGAAGTGCTGGAAGAAGTGGGACTCACGATAGCGAACATACGTCTTATGAAGGTTATGGAAGATTTCAATCCGGAAGTGGGCGTAACGTATGTGACATCGCTTTTCGCGGCTGACTGGAACTCGGGCGATGTTGTCATGAATGACGGGGAGTTTACGGAAGTGCGTTGGTTTGAGTGGGGCTCGTTACCGGAGCCTCTCTTCAGGCCGACTTCGCAGTTCGTCGCCTTGGGCATCAATCCACTAGAATTTTAATAAAAAGCCGCTATAATCCTCAGACTATATGACAAAAGGAACTATCACCCAGATTATCGGCCCGGTCGTTGACGTGCGCTTCGACGAAAACCTTCCGCCCATTAAAAACGCGCTCCACGTCAAGCACAAGGACGGCGTACTTACCCTTGAGGTCGCGCAGCATCTCGGACTCAACCGCGCGCGCTGCATCGCCATGCAAGACACCTCTGGTCTTCCTCGTGGTCTTGAAGTGCAGGATACCGGCTCTCCCATTTCCGTACCGGTCGGAGACGCAGCTCTCGGCAGAATGTTCAACGTCATCGGCGAACCCATAGACGGCAAAGAAGATGTCGCATCAGGCACTCGTCGGCTCCCGATACACCAGGACCCGCCGCCGTTCAATCGTCAGTCCACAAAAGCCGAACTTTTCGAAACAGGCATTAAGGCGATTGACCTTCTTGCGCCATTCATCAAGGGCGGTAAGGTCGGTCTCTTCGGAGGCGCCGGCGTCGGTAAAACGGTCCTCATTCAGGAACTCATTCACAACGTTGCGAGCGAACACGGCGGCTACTCGGTATTCGCCGGCGTCGGTGAACGCGTCCGTGAAGGCAACGACCTTTACCACGAAATGAAGGACTCGGGCGTGCTTGAAAAAACCGCCCTCGTGTTCGGTCAGATGAACGAAGTCCCGGGCGCACGTGCGCGCGTGGCTCTCTCCGGAATCACCATGGCTGAAGCCTTCCGCGACGAAGGAGGCAAGGACGTGCTCTTCTTCATGGACAATGTATTCCGTTTCGTGCAGGCCGGTTCGGAAGTGTCATCGCTCCTCGGCCGCGTCCCGTCAGCGGTCGGATACCAGCCGACTCTCGCGGAGGAAATGGGCCTTCTCCAGGAACGCATCACTTCCACAACAGAAGGTTCCATCACATCTGTACAGGCAATTTACGTGCCTGCGGACGACCTCACAGATCCGGCACCGGCGACCACGTTCGCTCACTTGGACTCGACGGTCACGCTTTCACGCGGACTTGCGTCGCTCGGCATCTATCCGGCCATCGATCCGCTCGAATCCGGCTCGACAGCGCTCACCCCGGAAATCGTCGGTGAAGAGCACTACAGAGTCGCCAACGAAACACGCCGCGTATTGCAGCGCTACAAGGACCTCCAGGACATCATTGCGATTCTCGGTATCGAAGAGCTTTCAGACGACGACAAGCGCTTGGTGTACCGCGCGCGCAAAATCCAGCGCTTCCTCTCGCAGCCGATGGCTGTCGCCGAGGCGTTCACAGGCAAAAAAGGCAAGTACGTCTCGCTCGCGGATACCGTGCGCAGCTTCGCTGAAATTCTCGACGGAAAGCACGACAATCTCGACGAGCAGTCGTTCTACATGAAAGGCGGCGTCGACGAAGCTGTCGCCGCACAATAGCCATGGCGGACAGCACGTTCCATCTCGTCATCGCATCAGTGGGAGAGACCCGCTATGACGGACGCGCACATTCCGTGACGCTTCCCGGCGTTGCAGGTGAACTGACTATGCTCGCGCACCACGAACCGCTTGTCACAACGCTCAAGGCGGGAGAAGTCACCGTTCGTGACAGCAGCGGCGAGAAAAAGTTCACCATTGAAGACGGTGTTTTGGAATATTCCGGGAATCGCGCGGTAGTTCTTTTGTAGCCGTTGAAAGTCCGGCACAGAAGTTTTCAACACGGGAACTTTTAGTACGCTTCCGGTAAGGTACATTGAACTCCATGCGCCTGCTCAGTGCTCCGTTTCTTTTCGCGTTCACGATATTTTTTTTCGCACCTGTCCCGATTAATGCCGCAGAAAGTATCAACTGGACATTTTATGCTCCTGGCGCCGCAGGCTGGATGCAGGGCGGTCTCACTGCCGCCGCGAAGGACGCAAGCGGAGCGACCAACGCAATACACACTCTTGATGATGTACGAACCGGTGCGTCCAAGTATGTGACACTGGCATCCGCCACGGTAATGCGCGGACGATGGTACTGCATCGGTGCCGTCACCTATACGAGCCCCATTAACAACGGCGGCGACGGTCAGGTGCACACTCTTCAGAATGTTGTCGGATACGTGCACGATACAGGCTGTGCTTTTAACGGTACGTGCTCGTGCAGTTCGCTTCCGCAATATTGCAACCGCATTCCGCATCCGGAGAAGATGGACATACCGGTCGGCAACTTCGGCGGCTGGGGAGCGCTCCAGGCGGCGAACTACGTGACCAAGAATAAAAACATAGCGACGACGAACTGGCAGCAAATAGCCGGTCTACCGACCGGAAGCGACGCGAGCGGACCATGCGGAGGGGTCGCGCAAGAAACCGGCGTTCCTACCCCCGCGCAGTACCGCCCCGCAACGATACTCGATGCGTACCCGCAGACTGCACAGCCGCCGCTCACGAGCTCCATACAACCTTCAACTCCCTTGCCTACACAAATATCTGCAAACGGTCAGACGACGTACCCGACGCAGACGTACCAAAGTCCGGCAAGCACGGTTTCTTTGCAGACACTGTCTTCATCTGCGGGCACGGGAAATACAGGTGCGGGAGCGACGACGAGTTCGCAGGCGATTATTGAAGCGCTCGTCGCGACAGGTATTGACCCGACCACGGCAGCTTCCATCGCGTCCGCCCGTCAGCAGGTTGCCGTCGACTACTTGCGCGCCGTCTCACTCGGAGATACGGCGGCAATGAAAGCGCTGGCGGCTCAGATGGGTATCAACGGAAGCGTCTGGACGGATATACAATCCGTAATTGCAGCCGCGAATCCTGCGGGCGCAGAACCGGGTACACCGGGAACGTTTGCGCAAACCACGATAACCGGTGCGTCCACGTTCGGCGCAGTTTCATCATCCGGAAATGCCGGCTCTGCGCTCTCCGCATCCGGGAAGACCGTGACATTTTACGTTCCGGCGCCTATGCGGGGGTGCTCTACGACGGGCGAGCTCTGTGATGTGAGTACCCGGCCCAACGTCTTCGGTGATAATTCAATCATGACTCTCGATTGTGTTCGTGCGGGCGGTTGCGCGTACGTTTCAGTCGCATCGGACCCGTCGAACTACGGGAAGTACTATGATGTGGGGACGGTCACGTACACGTCGTCCGCGGATGGACAGAAGCATACGGTTACGGATGTTGTCGGATACGTGCACGATACGAATGCGGACGTAAAGGGAAGGCCGGATAAAATTGAAATTGCGGCAACTTCCTGCGATACCTGCACAAAAGAACAGAAGCAGCAGTACAAGAAAGGCAGTGTGACGCCCACGAACGGCGTCGAGACAGAGGTTGTGCCTGAGACAGCGCATCCGACCAGTCCACTTGCAATTCTTTCCGGCAAACAATCGCCGCTCGTCGGTAATACGTACGGCAGTCCGTTTGCCATGGTGAATCCTCTTTTTGCCTCGAAACGCGATACTGTCAGCCCGGTGCGCACGGAAACGTACAGTACCGTCACCGAAGCACAGCCGATTAATCCGCTGCCCGTTTACCAACCTGCGGAGGCATCCGTGTCACTCATTGTGCAACCGAATATAATCGCCGCCGGCGACGCTGTTTCGGTGGCGTGGTCAAGTGCGGGCATTCCTGCGGGTTCGCCGTGCACTCTTTTCTTGAACGGTACACCCGTATCCGGCGGAATTTCGGGTTCGCAACATTACTCGCTGACGAGCAGCGGCGTATTCTCTCTGGCGTGTACCGACTCGCGCGGGAGTGCGCACGTCAAGACTGAAAATGTTACAGTCCAGTAGTATGGCCTTTGTAAAAAACGTTGAAGATTTCGTATGCGGACACTGCGGCGTGCGCGTCTCGGGCACCGGTTACACGAATCATTGTCCGAAGTGCCTCTGGTCAAAGCATGTAGATAAAGATCCGGGGGATCGCTTGGAGCCGTGCGGCGGTATGATGGAACCTACCTCGCTCGAAGGTACGACTCCGAAGTACCGCATCGTGCATACGTGCACGGTGTGTGCAATGGTGCGTCGCGTGCGTGTCGCAGCCGACGACGATGCCGAGACGCTTGTCGCGTTATCAGGCAAGGAAGCATTGCGGAGTTCGCGGTGATGCTTCATACTCAAAAATATGTCAACGATTCAGGATGACCGCGGCGTTGAACCGGAGGATGAGAACATACCTCTTACCGATGATGCGGCATCAGAAGAAAAAAGATTGCCGCACGTATTGGATGCGTTAGGAAATCCGGCGGCGATTGAGGACGATCTGGCCGGTGACTGAGAATACCGGGCCGAGCCGACCCGGCGCATCGGATTCGAAATGTCCGTTCATTAACACACATTTGTTCAATACACGTATGTCCAAAAAAATATTTATATTGCTCGGTCATCCGGATTCCGTCGGCATGTGCCATGATTTCGCTGATGCATACGAGAGAAGTGCAAGAGATGCGGGACACGAGGTTGATCGCATGGATATCGGCGAAATGCAGTTCGACCCGATTTTGCATCACGGGTACCGTGCCATGCAGGAGCTCGAGCCGGACTTGAAGCGTTTTCAGCAGCTGATTACCGCCTGCGATCACTTTGTCGTTATTCATCCGATCTGGTGGGTCGGCATGCCGGCGCTCCTGAAGGGTTTGTTCGACAGGGCATGGCTTCCGGGCTCGGCTTTCCGGTACATGAAAATGCCGAGCGGGCATCGTTCCATATTTTGGCATCGTCTTATGAAAGGAAAGACGGCGCGAATCATCGTAACGAGCGGTACCATTCCGCTCCTCGTGCGCTTTTTACCCGGCAACGTGAACGCGCAATTGAAGTGGGGAATTCTGTGGTTCGCCGGATTCCGGGTGAACACGAGCTGGTTCGGTCCTGCCGAAAATGTGCCGGAAGCCAAGAAAGACAGATGGATAAAAATGGTTCGTCGTCTTGGGCGATACGGCCGGTAAACTACACCGGCGTTTGAATGGATATTTTCGGACAAAGAGGCATACTATGCTCTCCATGATGCCCGTGCGAATTCGATATCCCGTCATCATTCTTGCCGTGTGCGCGGTCGCACTGGCCGGATTCTTGCTGTATCCGCGTCACTATGGCTTCCGCGACGTTATTGCGGATTCCGGGCTCTCCACCGCTCCGTCGTCAGGGGGAGTCGCTTGGGGAGATTACAACGGCGACGGATACCTCGACCTTCTGACGCGCTTGCCGAATATGCCGGGGTACCGCCTGTACCGGAACAACGGAAACGGCACTTTTACCGACGTGACTGAAGAGGCGAAACTCACCGGAATGAAAGATTCAGCCTTCAGTGCCGCATTCGGTGACTATGACAACGACGGATGCGAGGATATTTTTGTTACAAACGGGGAAACGCTCAACCCGAAAGGTGAGACCGATTCGCTGTACCACAACAACTGCGACGGGACATTTACCGATGTAAGTGTTCACGCCGGAATACGCGTGAGCGCGCACAGCAAAGGTATAACCTGGGGCGACTATGATAACGACGGGTACCTGGATGTGTACGTCGCAACATACGGCGTACTACTGTTCGATAAGTCTGAAACCGCGTGGAAAGTAACCGGTTCTGTGTATGAGCCGAATATGCTGTATCACAACAACGGAGACGGCACATTTACGAATGTCGCGAAAAAAATGCATGTAGAAGGGCTCGCTTCGTGCAGCAGGTACCGCTGGGACGAAAATGTGCCGAGAGCGGAGAGAGGGCAAAGCGGCTATGTTGAAGGACCGCTGACGGCCGATATCCGCAATCTGAAAAATAACTGGCAGCCGTTGTGGTTCGACTACGATAATGACGGCAAACAGGACCTGTATGTGACCCATGAGACGGCTATCGACGCTCTGTATCACAATAACGGAGACGGTTCGTTTACGGATGTGACCGAGAAGGCGGGCCTGTGCAGAAAACAGAGCACGCACGGCATCGCCGTCGGAGACTTTGACGGCGACGGGTACCAGGACCTCTACCTCGGCGGCAGTCTGCGCAATATCTATTGGCACAACAATCGCGACGGTACGTTTGAGGAGATGTCAGAAGATGCGGGTGTCGCGGATTTTAAACAGTTAGGATGGGGAGTCGGTACTCTGGATTTTAATAATGACGGGCTTTTGGATTTGTACGCAATAAACGGAAGCACACACAATGCTTCCTTTATGAACAATTACCCGGACAGGAGAGACAGGCTCTATCTCAACAGCGGGGGAGGCCGTTTCTCTGAAGTGGGTGAGCAGTTCGGAATTACCGGCAACGTGACGAAGTCAACGGGAGCATTCGGCGACTATAACAACGACGGGTTCACGGATGTCTATGTGAATGCCGAACGGGACTATGAGCCGGACGCAAAAAACCGTCTGTATGAGGGAGTACCCAACGGGAACCACTACCTCACAGTTAAATTAGTCGGGACGAAAAGTAACAGAGACGGTGTAGGTGCGCGCATAGAGGTAGCGGCAAACAACATGAATCAGGTCAGGGAAGTTACGTCCGGAGGTTCCTACCTTTCGCAAAACAGCCTCTGGCAAAACTTCGGACTCGGTACGGCCCGGACTGTAGATACGCTGACAATCCATTGGCCGAGCGGAGTGTTGCAGACACTCCATGACATACGGGCAGACCGGTCGTTGACGGTCCGTGAAGAGCCGTAGTCAACGCCTCGGCATGCGGGTAGAATCCCACTATGTTTTCAAAACGGCTGCTCGTTCTCCTCTCCTTGTGCGCTCTACTGCTGGTTGCAGTATTTCTCGGGCGGCACGTTGTGATACCGCAAGCGCGCGGTGCGGCGTCAGTGCATTTCCGTGACAATCTCTTCACGCCTTCTGTGCTGTATATCGATGAAGGCACGGAGGTAACATTTGTGAACGACAGTTCCGAGGATTTTTGGCCGGCATCGGACCCGCACCCTGTTCACAGTATTTACCCGGTATTTGACTCAAAATCCGCAATTGCGCCCGGCGGCCGATGGAGCTTTACTTTCTCCACCGCCGGGACTTTTGCGTACCATGACCATCTCTCGCCGGGAGTCACGGGAACCGTGGTCGTCGGAAGGGATGCCGACTTGTCATCCGTCGTCGACAAAAAACGCTGCATGAATATCGAGGACTCCGAACAACAGCGGAGCTGCTGGACGTTGCTGTTGCAGAACGTCATACGCACGGACGGTCTGGCAAGCGGCCTTGAATTGTTTCGGGAGATAGCACCGATGAATGCGGACGATTGTCACCAGTTCGCACACGATTTGGGAAAGGCCGCATATGCCGCGTACGAGAAGGACGGCGACATCCGTATCGGAGAAGAAGCCTCGTACTGCGGCTACGGCTTTTGGCACGGGTTTATGAACGAAATGACCGTACGGTCGGGTCTTGACGGAGCGAGAAAATTTTGCGCGCAGATGAAAGGTGATACTCCGCTTTTGCAGGTGACCGCGCGGACGAACTGCTATCACGGTCTCGGCATCGGGCTCATACCGGACCCGCCACCGCAGTCGGCCGACGGACATGCCGCCGCACTTATCGATCCTGCGTTGCGCTTTTGCGATACATTACCCGAGACCGCGGGTGCGCCAAATCAGAATTGTTATTCGGGCGTGTTCCACGGCATTCTGAATTACATGATGAAACAGCAATACGGATTTTCATTCGATGCGAAAAAACCGTTTGCACTGTGCTTCGCACAGGCGGAAAAGTATCGGTTCCAGTGCTACCTTCAGATCGCCTCGAAATTGAAAAGTGCGGGCGGTAACGATTTGGCTCGTGCGTACAAACTTGCCGCCGAAATTACGGATTCGAAACAGTTTGAATCCGTCTTTGAGTTGATGCTTACAGACTTTGTCACGCCGCAGATGGCGCTCGACGAATATGCCGTATTCATACAAAAGTGCCGCTCTCTCAATGCCGGTACGGCTCATTTGTGTGCAACGGGAGTCGTACAGAACCTGTTTGATAACGGCATCCCGGGGAAGGAGTACGAACGTGCGCTTGAGGTGTGCGCGTATTCCGGAATTCCTCCTGTTGACCGTAAGAACTGTTACGCTGCGACGATTGATTTCTCGAACAAAATATATTCGACGACGACGGTTGCGAATGTGTGTGCGGCTATTCCCGCGGATTATCGACCCGATTGCGCGGCGCTCTGAGCCGATGCTGGCAGTTCCGTCATTTTTCGGCTAGGATGCTGACTACATGTCGCTTTCAATCGGAATCGTGGGCCTCCCCAACGTCGGCAAATCGACGCTTTTTAACGCGCTTACAAAAAAAGGTGTCCCCGCGGAGAATTATCCGTTTTGCACCATTGACCCGTCTGTCGGTGTTGTTGCGGTCCCGGACTTCCGGCTCGATAAGCTCAGCGCGATGTCGAATACGCAAAAAATTGTGCCGGCAATCGTGGAGTTCGTAGACATCGCAGGCCTCGTGAAAGGCGCCTCCGAGGGAGAGGGTCTGGGCAACCAGTTTCTTACGCATATCCGCGAAGTGGACGCAATCGCGGAAGTAGTCCGCATGTTCGACGATGAGGATGTTCATCATGTCGCCGGAGAAGTGGATCCTGTTCACGATATCGAGGTCATCGACCTCGAGCTTGTGCTTGCGGACCTTCAGACGGTCGAAAAGCGCGTCGAGCGCGTCGAGCGAGATGCGCGGGGAGGGGATAAGGAGTTGCTCGTGGAGCTCGATGTATTGAAAAAGATTTTGCCGGTACTGCGGGAGGGTAAGGCGGCTCGGACAGTGCAGTTGGGCGAAGAGGAGATGAAAGCCGCAAAAGGACTGCACCTTCTTACGATGAAGCCCATTTTGTATGTACTCAACAGAAAGAGCGGCACCGTAAACGTGGACGCCGAAAACGGTGAGCGCTGGCGTCGTCTGAAACAGTTTCTGGAGGACAGCGGTGCAGGATACGTCATCGTCGACGCGGGCGTGGAGCACGACCTCAGCGAGGTTCATGACGACGAGCGTGCCGACTTCCGGCGCGAGCTCGGCGTTGCGGACGACGGCATTGATGCGCTTATCAAGGGCGGCTATGCGCTTCTCAATCTCATCTCGTTCCTCACAACGGGCGAGAAAGAGACTCGTGCATGGACGATACCGAGAGGCGCGACAGCACCGGAAGCGGGCGCAGCGATTCACACCGATTTCAAAGACAAATTCATCCGCGCGGAAGTCATTCATTGGGATAAGCTTCTGGAGTGCGGCTCGTGGACCAAGGCGCGTGAGAAAGGCCTCGTCCGAGCGGAAGGGAAGGAATACGTGGTGCAGGACGGCGACGTGATGGAATTCCGTCACTCCTGAAAGAAAAATGTCCCGGGCGCAAGGCCCGGGATTTTCGTAGGCGGCGTTCAGTCGCCGCTATTTGTTTTATCGTGAGCAGTGCCTGCGCAAAATCGGCGCAATCTGCTGAGCGCTCACGCACGGCGCGATTGCCCACACATGGGGGCGCAAGTCGGCGCTCGGCACCGACGGCGGCTCGAAGGCGAACGCGAAGTGTTGTCCGACGACCGAGACGATGTTGAGGCCGTCCTCGCGCTTCAGTTCGATGACCTTCCTGCGCGCAATTTCCACCGTCGCTACGCGGAACCGCTTGAGAAATCCGGAATCCCAGAGAATACGCTGAACGGGGTCCTGCGGGGGGACAAGCGGCGAGAGCACCGGCTTGCAGTCGCCTCGCTCGTACAACAGCCGCATTGCGACCGCTCGTCGGTTCACCCGCAGGTGTTCGACGATATCGCCGTTGTGTTCCACGAGGAAGCGCCGCTTTCTCGGATGCCAAGTGTAGAAACTGCCCTCAATGTCGGGCACTTGGGTACGGGATACGGGTGCGTCCGTCAGCGGAAGTCTGAGTGAAATCGACAAAGGCGTCCTCCATTCGTGTACTGAACGTTCCCGCTTTGGCGGGTTTGGCCACGATGACCGCTTCTACAATGCTATATGTTGAGTACTATGTCAACAGTAGGATATTCCCTCAACGTTGCTACAATTGCCTCATGAATACATCAAAGGTAACGCCGAAAGACTTCTTTCTCTGGGCAGGAGCGATGATTTCGCTCTATGCGAGCGCGGTAGCGTTTATCGCACTCGTGTTCGATTACATTAATCACGCGTTCCCTGAGACGCTCCAATACTACTCGGGCGACCCGTACTCCAGCAGTATGAGCTATGAGATGGCAAGTCTCCTCGTCCTTTTCCCGGTGTTTTATGTGCTGATGCGCATCATTCACAACTCCATCCTCGCTGATGCATCACGCGGCGATGTGTGGGTTCGACGCTGGGCGCTGTATCTCACGCTCTTCATCGCGGGAGCAACCATCGTCGGAGACCTGATTACACTTATCATGTACTTCCTCAACGGAGATGTTACGGTGCGGTTCCTTCTGAAAGTACTCGTCATCCTCCTCGTCACGGGCGCAGGCTTCCTCCACTTCCTCGCGGACTTGCGCGGATACTGGGAACGGGAACCGAAAAAATCCCGCATGGTGGGCTGGGCCGCAGTCGTACTCGTTGTGTTTACTATCGGAGCAGGATTCTTCATCGTCGGCACGCCTTGGCAGGCCCGTCTGTACCGCTTCGATGACCAGAAAGTATCGAATCTTTCAGAAATTCAGAGCCAAATCGTCAACTACTGGCAATCGAAAGAAAAGCTTCCCGTCGCGCTTACGGATTTGCAGGATTCTATCAGCGGTTACATCGTGCCTGTTGACCCTCAGAGCGGCGCAGCATACCGGTACGAGGTGACAGGCAAGCTTTCGTTCAAGCTCTGCGCGACATTCAATGCGGAGGCGCAGGAATATTCAACGGCAGTTCGAAGTGCACCGATGGCACCCGCTTCGACTGACGCGACGGGCAAAGACACGGTTGATTCATGGCAGCACGGTGCAGGAGAAGTATGTTTCGAGCGCACTATCGACCCTGAGCGTTACATACCGTACTCAAAAACGCGTTAACGACCATGGAGAGGCAGCGTTTCGAGCGCCCGAAAGTCTCTCGAGCAACAGAGAAGTTGATTGACCGGGAGGACTCCGAGACTCTTGAGCGCCTGGAGAAAAGCGTCGCATCGCTCGTTTCCGACATGAAGGAGCGCATCAACGGCGCAGAATACGAACTTGTCATCGGCGAAGATGCGTCGGGACGCCTGCCTGCGCTGATGCTGGGGACCGTCCTCAAAGATGTCTACGAAAGTCGCGGAATCAGGGCGCCCATGGTGCGGTTTCTTACTTCGAGCCGGCCGACAAAAGAATCCGGCGATATCTGGGAAAAGCGCACAGCGGCGGTGCGCGAAGCTCTCTCGGAAATAAAAAAGACATTTGACGAGAGCGGTCGAAACGGGAAGGTTCTGTTGGTTACGGATGTCATAGATACCGGCAACAGCATGGAGGGGTTATTGCGTGCGGTGCAGGAGGCGGGCATGGCACCGGAGGTAGCAACGGTAGCGCTCCTCAAGGGGGATTCGGATTCGTACACGCGCGCGGAAGCGTTTGAAAAGCATTGGGGAGTCAACGTGTACTGGACGCAGAACCATCTGACGGACGTGTTCCGCAACCGCCTGTCCGGAGTCACGAAATCGAAAGACGGCGCGTATGCAGTCGCGAACGACAGGACTGTCGGTATCGTGAGAGCTGCGAGAGAGCGTGTCATCAATGCTGCACACAGAATCGCCGCGGATTTCATCGCAGAGTCGCCGGACGGGCTTCTCCCGCGGGCCTAGGGCACCGCGCCGGGAAGCTTTTGAGCCATGAAAAGGCATGGTACCGTGTACGAATCCTTTGCATATATGAACTACGACCACACAAAAATAGAAAAAAAATGGCAGGAACTCTGGAGCAGAAACAAAGTGTACACGACCCCCGACTCCGTTCCCGGGAAGGATAATTTCTACCTACTCGTCGAATTCCCGTACCCGTCGGGCAATCTCCATGTCGGACACTGGTATTCATTTGCGGTGCCGGATATTCTTGCCCGCTTCACTCGCATGAGCGGGAAAAACGTCCTGTATCCCATCGGCTTTGATGCGTTCGGACTGCCTGCCGAAAACGCCGCAATAAAAAATAATCTCAATCCGCGGGACTGGACGGAAAAGAACATCGCTTTCATGACGAAGCAGATTGAATCAATGGGTACGATGTTCGACTGGTCGCGCGAAGTGAAGACCATCGACCCGGCGTACTACAAGTGGACGCAGTGGCAGTTTTTGCAATTTTATAAAAAAGGTCTCGCATATCAGAAAGAGACTTCGGTAAACTGGTGCCCGAAGGACAAAACAGTTCTCGCGAACGAGCAGGTCATAGACGGGAAATGCGACAGGTGTGGCTCAGATGTCGTGCAGCGGCAGATGTTGCAGTGGAACATCAAAATAACCGATTACGCCGACAGGCTTCTGGAAGACCTCGAGCCGCTTGACTGGCCGAGGGAAATTAAAGAAGCTCAAAAAAATTGGATAGGCAGAAGCGAAGGAGCCGAAATCGACTTTCCGCTCAACCTGCCGCAAAAATACAAATTCGTCATCCTACACGGCTTTAAGAGTGCGCCCGACCGTCCGCGATGGTTGTGGGCGAAAGCACGCCTTGAGGAGATGGGGCATGAGGTTATTCTGCCGACGTTGCCGAATCCGGATTCACCGACAGAAAAGGAGTGGGTCGGTACGGCACTTGCGGCGACCACGTATGACGAAAATACGGTATTGGTCGGCCACAGTCTCGGAGCCGTCACGGCCTTGAAAGTACTTGAGAAGCTCGAGCGTCCGATTGCGCGGCTTGTCACAGTCGGAGGGTTCATCAGTAAAAACTTCAAAGATAATCCGAGACCGTTTGAGAAGACGTTCAGCTGGACATTCGACGGAGAGAAGATACGCAGCAGCGTCCGTTCAATTACGGTACTGCACGACCCGCGCGACCACGCCGTATCAGACGCTCAGGCGAAGGAATTATCGGACCTGTTGCAGACTCCCGTTACTGTCGGCACGTCCAACGAACCGCATTTTACGGGCGACACAGAGCCGGACGTCGTGATGTGGCTCCGTCCGACAATCCGCGTATTCACAACCCGTCCCGATACGCTTTTCGGCGCTACGTATCTCGTCCTCTCGCCGGAACATCCGTGGGTCACGGCGGCACTTCGTCATACTAATGTATTGAAAAATACTGACGAAGTCGCCGACTATGTGAAGCAGGCCGGCAAAAAGACCGAGCTTGAACGTCTCGCGGACCAGAAAGAGAAGACCGGAGTCAGACTCGAGGGCGTAGACGCCGTCAATCCTGCGACGGGAGAAAAGATACCCGTCTACGTAGCGGATTACGTTATAGCTACGTACGGGACCGGTGCCATTATGGCGGTGCCCGCGCATGACAAGCGCGACTCCGATTTCGCACGCACATTCAACATTCCTACGGTACAGGTTGTAGAACCTGTTTTCAGGCGTAGTGACGGCGGCGACGCCTGGCGGGAGAACGAGTCTTCGAAGCCCCGCACCGCTGTCATGTGCATTGTGAAGCACTGGACCAATGATGAGTACCTCTGTATCCGGTGGAAAGACTTCGCGCAGATACGGACATTTGTTTCCGGCGGCATCGAGTCCGGGGAGGATGCCGTCGCAGCGGGACTGCGCGAGATACGGGAGGAGACCGGATTTGAGCATGCAAAATTCGTACGGCACGTAGCCTCCGGTCGTACGCAGTTCTACCATCAGGTAAAAAAGACGAACATCGATGCCCACTTTGAATACGTGTATTTTGAATTGACCGACGATGCGAAGGTTGCGGTGACCGAAGAAGAATCCTCGCATCTTGAAGTCGTGTGGACGAAGCGTGATGAAGTACAAAATTTTCTCACCATAGCGGAGAAAGATTACGTGTGGGAGTCGTTTACAAAGGGACAGTCTTTTAACGCGGAGAACGGCACGCTCATACACTCCGGCTCCTATGACGGCATGACCGTCGCCGAAGCAAAACAAAAAATGACGGAAGCGTTCGGTCGTACAAAGAAAACCTACAAACTCCGTGACTGGATTGTGTCGAGACAGAGATACTGGGGCGTACCGATACCGGTGATTCACTGCAAAACTTGCGGCACGACTCCGGTGCCGGAAAACGAACTGCCTGTTCTTTTGCCGGATGTGGACGATTACCTTCCGAGCGGGGAAGGGAAGTCGCCGCTTGCGAAAGTCGGTTCGTTCGTGAACGTCAAATGCCCCGCATGCGGCGGAGATGCGGAGCGGGAGACCGACACGCTCGATACATTCGTCGATTCCTCCTGGTATTTTCTCCGCTACACGGACGCGCAGAATGCCTCCGCGTTTGCCGCAAAAGATAAGCAGGACAACTGGATGCCCGTCGACATGTACTCAGGAGGCGCGGAGCATACAACCATGCACCTTCTCTACAGCCGCTTCTGGCATAAAGCGTTGTACGACATGGGGCTCGTCTCAGAACCGGAACCGTATGCGCATCGGGTGAACCACGGTCTCGTTCTCGGACCTGACGGTCAAAAAATGAGCAAATCGAAAGGTAACGTCATCGACCCGGATGAAATTGTCGAGCGTCTCGGAGCGGACACCGTCCGCATGTACCTGGCCTTCATGGGGCCCTACACGGGCGGGGCAAGCTATCCGTGGAATCCGAACGGCGTCGTCGGCGTGAGGCGTTTCCTCGAACGTGTCGCGAAAGCACAGGAACTGGTTCAGGATGCAGAGGTGCCGGCGCTGAATTTCGAGCTTCATAAATCCATAAAGAAAATCGGCGGCGATATATCCGCATTCAAGTTCAACACGGCAATAAGTCAGTTCATGATTCTGCTCAATACAATTGAGAAAGAGAAAGGCATCGGAAAAGCTCAATGGGCGACGCTCGTTACGATGCTTGCGCCTTTTGCTCCGCATCTCGCGGAAGAGTTGTGGAGTTTGCAGGGAGGTTCCAACTCGGTGCATCTGAAAACATGGCCGATATACGATGAAAAATACCTCGTCGAGTCGACCGTTACCGTCGCCATTCAGGTAAACGGAAAAATGCGCGGCGAAGTGAATGTGCCCGCGGATGCCGACAAGAGCGCCGTAGAGTCAGCGGCTCGGGAGGTCGTGGCGGCACGCCTGGAAGGGCAAGAGGTTATCCGCGTCGTCGTCGTTCCCGGACGTCTGGTCAACTTCGTCCTCAAAGCGGAATAGTGCAATACAAGGACTACCCTTGTACGGGAGTATCAGGAGCGCTTGTAGATACGGAGTCCGTCGCTCGCGTCTTCGAGACTGTACCCGAGTATTTCGATCTCTTCCCGCAAAGTATCCGCCTCGTTCCAGTTGCGGGCCTTGCGCGCAGCCGCACGGCGCTTGAGAAGGTCGGCAACATCCTCCGGCACATCGTCTTCTGAAATGCGCTGACCGAAAAGAACTGAATACATTTTGAAGGCGCGCTCGTCCGTCGATGCGAGACCCAGTCCGAACACGCGATCGGCGTCGAAGATACCGGCGCGGATATCAGCGGGGGAGAGGGACTCGTCCTTTATCATTTCCCATACGACGGCAAGAGCTCCCGCTGTGTCGAGGTCGTTGTTGAAGTGCTCGTGAATACGCTCACGGTATTTCGCGGGCGGAGTGCCACCTTCCGGTTGCGCATCGGTGAATGCCCGCAGGCGCAAAAATGCGGTCTGCGCCGCGTCGAGGGATTCCCAGCTGAAATTCATCGGCGTCCGGTAGTGAGCGCCGAGCAGGAGATAGCGGAATGAGAGCGGATGGTACTTTTCCGTAATGTCGGGAGAAAGGTAGATAACGTTACCGACGGATTTCGAAATCTTTCCGCCCTCCACCTGCAGATGTGCGCGGTGGAGCCAGAACCGGGACAGAGGAGGCTTGCCGGTAGCGCACTCGGACTGCGCTATTTCGTTGTTGTGGTGAATCGCAACGTGCTCTATACCACCCGTATGGATGTCTATGCGTTCACCGAGTATCGCCCGTATCATTGCGGAGCATTCAATGTGCCAACCGGGGAAACCCATACCCCAGGGCGAGTCCCACCCGAGTGATTCGGATGATTTCCAGAGAACGAAATCAGTCGGATGACGTTTGGAGGAGCGTGCAGCAACGCGCGCCTCGGTGTTTCCGTCGCGCTCGATGCCGCCCAGTTCGCCGTAGCGTTCAAAACGTGACGTATCGAAATACACACCATCCGTGCCGCGGTACGCATAGCCCTTTTCTTCCAGCGTTTGTATCATCGCGATTTGGGCGGGGACGTAGTCGCTCGCATACGGAAAGATAATTTTCTCCCGCTCCACGTTCAGAAGCGAGATGTCGTCAAGGAAAATGGCGGCGTACGTGTCGGCCAATTTCCGCATATTTTGCATTGAGAGAGAAAGACCTTCGCGCTTGAGACCGATAGTCATCTTGTCGTCGCCGTCGTCGGCGTCGGAAGAGAGATGCCCGAAGTCGGTAAAATTGATGACCTGTTTTACGGCGAAACCGTTGTACGCGAGGACACGGCGCAGGATGTCCGCGAAGACAAACATCGAGAGATTGCCGATGTGCTGCCGTCCGTAGAGAGTCGGACCGCAGTTGTACATACGGACCGTACGCACGTTCGGCGGCAACGTAAACTCCTGGAGTTCACGGCCGAGCGAATTAAAAAAATAGAGAGGGCGCGCGGGAGCGGCATCAGATACTGCCTTCGAACGGCTCCACAGGGGCCAAAACTTCATCGGACCATTTTACACTGAATGTGCTCTTCGTGCCCGCACGCGGCAGTGACACATCAGAGCCACTTCTTGCCCCTGAAGTAGAAGAACATAACGGTAGCGGTCATGGCGAGAATTCCGACGACAATCCAGAAATCGAACGGCCGGCCGAAAATCGGATTGTGCTTCGAGTTCATTTCGAGAACCGTGGCAAGAAGTGAGAGCGGGAAAGTGAAAAATGCCATGATGGTAAATATCTTCATTGTCTCGTTCTGGTTGGTCGTAAGAAGCGAGTTGTTGGTCTCGCGGAGTTCGTGCAGGGACTCCGTGTTGCGCATGATGTGGTTGTGCACACGGTAGTACTCGTTCTCGAGTGAGCGGAGGTACTGACGGAACTCCTCGCCGAAGAACGCGCCGCCTTCCGTTTCGAGGCTCTTGAGCACATCGCGGTGCGGCTCGATTGTCTGGCGGAGGTTCAGGAGGTCGCGAGCGGCGCGGGAGATTGCTGAGACCATCTCGACCTGCTGGTCGGAGAAGATGCGCTCCTCAATGGATGCGAGGTCGTGCTTCACAAACTCCACTTCATGCTCGACAGACTTGTACAGCTTTTTGAGCATGTAGAAAAAGATGTAGCCGGCGTGGTTGCCGATGTTGCCCATATCGAGCACGGAATTCACCTCGAATATCTTCGAAAATTTGTGAAGCGGATCAATCGTGTCGTAGTGCGTCGTAATGATGAATTCCTTGCCGATGATGAAATCTATTTCCTGCTCGCGGCTCTTGTGCGTGTGCCGCAGGGCAGGGAAGTGGAGGATGAGGTACGCATAGTCTTTGTTTATTTCTACGTGCGGACGCATCGAGGGCATGAGCAGTTCTTCCGCGGTAAAAGCGTCGATGTTGTATTCCGCAGCAACTTCGATTACCTCGTGCCTGGTCGGATTTTCTAGGTCTATCCACGCAATCCCTTTATGTTCGTAGCGCGATTTCATGGGCAAAGTATACCGCGCAGGTGCCGTGATACTGCAGGCTAGAGAAAACGTACTGTTAATAGCGCACTACCTCATGTGCGCTTTCTCAATGCACGAAAACTGTGCAATAATTCTCCGATGCAAAGCGATGCGCACTTCTCCACACGGCTCACATTCGGGCTTATTGCGGTCTTTTTTGTTATCGGCGCGGCGGCAGGCTACGAAGTCGGCAACCGGCACAGCGTCTCCGCAGCTATCGGCAATGCTTCGCAGCCTGAGGGCGTGGACTTCTCGCCGGTGTGGAAGGCGTGGCGCATCATCGACCAGAAATTCGTCCCGGCGGCCGTCGCGAGCTCGACACCGTACGTGGCGACATCCACGGCCGACTCCGACCAGAAGCGCATCTGGGGTCTCATATCGGGACTCGCATCCTCGCTCGACGACCCGTACACCTTCTTCCTCCCGCCGGATGAAAATCAGCAGTTTTCTGAAACGATGAGCGGCCAGTTCGAGGGTGTCGGCATGGAGATAGACATAAAGGACTCCGTCCTCACCGTGGTCTCTCCGATAAAGGGCACTCCCGCATATAAAGCGGGATTGAAAGCCGGAGACCTCATTCTCAAGATTGACGGCGAGAGCACAGAAGGAATGACCGTGAACAACGCCGTCAAAAAAATCCGCGGACCGAAGGGGACGCAGGTAAAACTCTTCGTTTTGCGCCAGGGCTGGACCGCGCCGAAAGAGATTCCCGTCACGCGCGATGTCATCAATGTGCCGACGGTGACGACCGAAGCGAAATCGGGCGGTGTGTTCGTCATCACGCTCACGACATTCACCGCAAACTCGGCGGACCTTTTCCGCAACGCCCTCAGGGAATTCGTGCAGACGGGGGACAGCAAACTCGTCCTCGACCTACGCGGCAACCCGGGCGGCTACCTCGATGCGGCCGTGGACATGGCGAGCTGGTTCTTGCCATCCGGCACCGTCGTTGTTACGGAGGACTACGCCGGACACGCGAGCAACATCGTGCACCGTTCGAGCGGATACAATATCTTCAACAAGAATCTCAAAATGGTCGTTCTCGTGGATAAAGGTTCGGCCTCCGCATCGGAAATTCTCGCAGGAGCACTCCAGACCGAGCACATCGCGAAGCTCGTCGGGACGAACACCTTCGGAAAGGGTTCCGTGCAGGAGCTCGTTGATATCACCCCGGACACCGCGCTCAAGCTGACCGTCGCACGGTGGCTGAAGCCCGACGGTGTCCACATTCCGCTCACCGGCATCGAGCCTGACGTGGAGGTACCGTTTACCGACGACGATTTGAAAGCAGGGAAGGACCCGCAAATGGCAAAAGCGATTGAGATTTTGAACGGTCAGTAACAGCACCCTTGTCGCGCCGCCCTGTTTGGTCTACCATCGGGCCATGAAGGTCATCATGCTCAAAGATGTGAAGGGAGTAGGGCAGCGGGATGCTCTGAAAGAAGTCTCCGACGGCTACGCGCTCAACTTCCTCATCGCCCAGGGCCTCGCGGTTCAGGCGACTCCTGAGAAAGTCGCGGCGCATGCGCAAAAAAAGCAGCTTGCCTCCGCATCGGCCGCCGAGCAGGCGAAAGTACACGAAGCACAGGCGAAGAAAATTACCGGTGTGACGATTACGGTCTTCGCGCGTGCGAACGACAAAGGACATCTCTACGAACACCTCGCTGTGGCCCCGATTGCGGCGGCGCTCGGTGCTGCTACCGGTGTGCATGTCACTCCTGAGGCAATCGTTTTGGCTGAACAGATTAAATCGACAGGGGAGTCACAAGCGGAAGTGCGGCTCGGCATGTCAAAGGCGAAGTTTACGGTGAACGTAACGAAATCCGAAAAGTAACAAAACAAAAAGCGCCGCGGAGAGCGGCGCTTTTTGTCGAAATGCGAAACTTAGATGACGTCTACGACTGTGCGGACATTTGAGCGTCCGTCGAAGTCAGTCTTACGTGCATGACGGAACTTTACTGTGCCGCCGACCTGTGCGTAGAGAGTGTGGTCGACACCGATACCGATGTTCTTACCGGCGAGAATCTTCGTGCCGCGCTGGCGGATGATGATTTCTCCGATGTTGACCTTCTGACCGTCCGAGCGCTTCACGCCCAAATACTTCGGATTCGAATCCCGTAGGTTTTTTGCTGATCCTCCTGCTTTTGTATGTGCCATGGTGGTATGAAGCCCGTATATAATTACGTGCATGGACATACTACACGGTGAGTGGCCCAAAATCAAGGCTTTTATGGACGGGATACTGGGTGAGTGGGGGATATTCGCCCTCATCGTCCTTGCTACCGTGAGCGCCTTTGCCCTGGGCCGATTGTCCGCTTTGGAGGCCCGAAAACCCCTTATATCGCTTACAGAGGCCCCTAAAACGGCCTCTGCGGCCCCAATCCTCCTGGGTGGCTCCGTCATAGCCTCCAGGGGAGGGAGCACGTATTACTACCCCTGGTGCGCCGGGGCGGCGAAAATAGCAGTCCAAAACCAACGCGTATTTGCGAGCATCGAGGACGCCAAAAAGGCGGGTCTCAAACCGGCCAAAAACTGTACCGGTCTCCAATAACACTGTGACAACGTCGCAGGTTCGGCCAATCGCGTCTCACGGGGTATAATCCCGCCATGCTCGTCGTCGATGTTGAAGCCTCA
The DNA here is from genome assembly GCA_021413775.1 of Candidatus Kaiserbacteria bacterium. Taxonomy (GTDB): domain Bacteria; phylum Patescibacteriota; class Minisyncoccia; order Phycocordibacterales; family UBA2100; genus UBA10103. The sequence goes on from JAIOPS010000007.1 coordinate 33,218, forward strand.
GGCGTAGAGGCACAGAAACACTCCATAGTGTCCGTCGGCGCGCTCGACCTCGCCAATCCTACGAACCGTTTCTACATGGAATGCCGCGTCTGGGACGGAGCGCACATCATGGATGAGGCGCTCGCCGTCAACGGCTTCTCGAAGGCGCAGATAACCGACCCGAAGAAAGCCTCGGAGGCCGAACTCATTCACGCATTTGAAGCATGGAGCGAGAGCGTGCCGGAGCGGACGCTTGCCGGACAGAACGTCTCATTCGACCGCGACTTCCTGAAGCACGCTGCTGAGCGCGCAGGGCACACCGCCTGGCCTTTCGCATACCGCACGATAGATACGCACACCTTGTGCTACATGCACATGGTCCTCAAGGGTCTCACGCCGCCGACACGCAACCGCCGCTCCGCGCTCGACCTCGATGCGGTCCTCAACTACTGCGGCATACCCGAGGAGCCGGCGCCGCACAACGCGCTTACAGGTGCGCTCTCGCATGCGGAGGTCATCGCACGCCTTCTCTACGGCAGAAAACTTCTTCCGGAATTCATGCAGTTTGAGATACCGTGGAAGTAACTCATTCCGTATACGTATGAATATTCTCCGACGCGCAGGGATGTATCTTTCGCTTACACTCATCAGCACGCTCGGCGTCGTGCGCTTCTGGCTGGCAAAGCTCCGCGGCAAAAAAGGCGCGCAGGGTGTGCGACTCATCATCGTTGACGACCGCCGTGTGCTGCTCGTCTCGCATTGGTATGCGCCGTGGGCGTGGACTCTTCCGGGTGGTGGAGTGGACGGCGAGGAGACCGTGGACGAAGCTGCGAAGCGTGAGGCACTCGAAGAGACGGGGCTCAACGTAAAATCGATTGCCGGGGAAATCGGCGTCTACACAGGGCCCATGGGAAAACACGACCTCGTCACCGTCCTCTACACGGGCGACTTCGACGGCTCGCTCTCACTCACTCCGAATTTTGAAATCATGGCGCGCTCGTGGTTTGCGATTGATGCATTGCCGAAAGAAATTTCTCCGGCCAACAAGCGCCGCATCGAAGCCTACCGGG
>JAIOPS010000020.1 GCA_021413775.1 Candidatus Kaiserbacteria bacterium
GCTCTCCGCGCAGTGCACCGATAAAGCCGTCAACAAAGTGACCGATACGCTTTTTAAAAAATATCGGACGCCGAAGGATTTTGCAAAAGCGAACCTCACTACATTCACGAAGGAGATTTCCTCGGTGACATTTTTCAGGAACAAAGCGAAGGCGGTGATCGGAGCCGCGAAAAAAGTCGAGAAGGAGTTCGGCGGCAAAGTACCGCGCACTGTCGCGGAGTTGATTACACTTCCGGGAGTCGCGTACAAGACGGCGAACGTCGTTCTCGGAGAACTCTACAATTCCTGGGAAGGCATTCCGACCGACACGCACGTAAAGCGGTTCGCGTACCGTTTTGACCTGTCGGATAACCGCGACCTCACGAAAATATCGAAAGACCTTGAATCTCTCGTGCCGAAGAAAGACTGGAAGTATGTGAATAACGGCCTCGTTCTGTACGGGCGGTACGTGTGCACCGCACGTCCGCATGACTGTTCCACGCACCCGCTTACAAAACTTTGGCCGGAAGCCAACAAACGCTGGCTCAAAGCAAACCTATGAAAGTCATTGTGAACGGTGTCGCGACGGAGTACGCCGACGACGGGACGGGCCCGGTGATTTTGATGCTGCACGGGTGGAAAGATTCGTTGCATTCATTCGACCCCCTTATTCCGGTGCTCACGCAGGCATACCGGGTTGTGCGGCTTGATATGCCCGGATTCGGCGGGACAGAAATGCCGCCGAAAAACTGGGTGCTCGGTGATTACGTGGATTTTGTCGGCGGATTTATTTCAAAGCTCAAGCTCGACGTGCACACGCTCGCAGGACACTCATTCGGAGGACGTGTGGCGATAAAAGGCGTCGCAGACGGTATGTTTACGCCTGCGAAACTTGTGCTCATCGCATCCGCCGGAGTCGCGGAACGGAACACGCTGCGCAATAAGTCGTTGAAAGTGCTCGCGAAAGTCGGAAAGCTCGCAACACTTCCGCTCCCGAAATCCGTAAAAAATAAACTGCGCAACCGGCTGTACAAGAATATTCAAAGCGACTACACGAATGCGGGCACTTTGAAAGATACGTTCGTGAACGTTATTTCTGAAAACCTCAGCGGTGCCGCAAAAGAAGTTACTGTCCCGGCGCTTCTCATCTGGGGAAGTGCCGATACGGAGACGACCCTCGAAGAGGGTGTGCGACTCGGAGGGCTCATCAAAAACTCGAGGCTTGAGCTCATTCAGGCGGCGGGGCATTTCGTCCACCGGGAACACCCCGACACGGTCGCGCGGCTGATAGGGGACTTTGCCGTATGAAAAACCTCCTGACACGATACCGTCCGCGATTCGTCCGCTCACTCGTCTATATGCTGCAGACGTGTGAGTACGATGTGCACGATTATCTCGCGTGGTATCACCGCACGCGAGATTTCGCGCATGTCGAGGTGCGCAAGACGCTGGACCCGACGCAGAAAGCGCTCGCGTTGCTGCGGCTCACATGGGTGCTCGTCGTGGCGTGGTGCGTCTCCGTGATGGCATTCGCGGCATCGACCGGCAGCGATGTGCCTCTCGTCGTCGGTGCGGGAGTCGTCCTTCTTTTGCCGTTCTATCTACCGTACGGGATACTCATCCCGCTTTTTATTCTCAAGCAGATTCAGAGACCGCTGGAAGCGCGTCGCATCCGGGACGCAAAGAAAATTCTCAACGCGCATAATGGAGTTAAAATAGCGATTTCGGGCTCGTACGGGAAGACGACGATGCGGGAAATTTTGAAAACGGTGCTTTCTACGGACAAGAAAGTCGCAGCGCCGCAGGGCAGTTACAATACACCGCTCGGAATCGCTTCCTTTGTGCACACGCTCGCAGGCGACGAGGACATCATTATCTTCGAACTGGGGGAATACTATCCGGGCGATGTGAAGATGCTCTGCGAATTCGTCCGGCCGGATATCGGAATCATCACCGGCGTGAACGAAGCACACCTGGAGAAATTCGGGACTCTCGAAAAGACGGCAGCGACAATTTTTGAGCTGGCGGACTACCTCGGTGATACGCCGGTGTACGTGAATGAGGAGAATGAGGGGGCCCGCGCTAAGGCGCGCGAAGGAGACCTGCTTTTCTCCCGCGCGGGAGTACATGATTGGCGAGTCGTGAATCCGAATGCCGATCTGAGGGGCACTACCTGTACGCTCGTACGGGGCGCTATTGTCGTGAAAGTGAGCTCGAAGCTTCTCGGTATGCATATGCTGGGACCGCTCGCTGTCGCTGCGGATATCGCATGGGAGCTCGGACTCCCCGTGTCACGGATAGAAGAAGGTATACAGCAAACGGAAGCGTTCCCGCATCGTCTCCAGCCGACGGTAGACAACACCGGTGTGATAACACTCGACGACAGCTACAACGGCAACCCTGACGGTGTTGCCGCAGTCATCACGTTCCTCTCCTCGATAAAAGGACGCCGCCGCTTTTACATCACGCCGGGGCTCGTGGAAATGGGTACCCGAAAAGAATCCGTGCACGAAGAAATAGGCAAGCAGCTCGCGGGGGCGGGCATTGAGAACATTGTCCTCATCCGCACGACTGCAACGCCTTCCATTGAGAGTGGCCTGCAAGAGGCCGGATTCAAAGGCAAGATTCTCCGCTTCGATGATATGCCCTCGGCTTTACATGCGGTCACGCACATGACGGTGAGCGGGGACATCGTTCTGCTTCATAACGATTGGCCCGATCAATATTCGTAGCGCTCGGCGA
>JAIOPS010000026.1 GCA_021413775.1 Candidatus Kaiserbacteria bacterium
GCCAAGGAGAATCTGAAAGGCGTGGAGACCGTCATCGCGGGATTCGTCGAGACGGTCCAATCTATTCTCACCAAAAAGGGCGAGAAGATGGCATTCCTGAAATTCTCTGATTTCTCAGGTGACGTGGAGGCAGTGGTATTCCCGCGCACCCTGAAGGAGAACGAGACGCTCTTCATCTCCGGCAACTGCATCATGCTCAAGGGAAAGATTTCCGAGCGCAACGGCATCCCGAGCTTCGTCGTGGAGAAGGCAAAGGCGCTCTGATTTTGACTTTATTCATTTTTATGTTACCGTCAGATAGGTAATTAGCCCTGGAGGATGTGAAATGGACGCAGACACGTTCAAAGACGGGGCAATGGAAATTTTTTCATTTGCCCAGCACGGAACCTGTGACGACAAAAAGATGGAGGCGCTGATTGCTTCAATCGAGCATGTACGCGCCGAATGCAGGCACCCGAGTCCGTACTTGAAAGCCGCGTTCAGTGCCCTCTATCCGGCGCTTACGCAGAACGAAGACTCGCTGGGTCGCGAGCTCGACGATGAACTGGCCCTCATCAACCGCATCTGCAACGGCGAGAAACTGAATCAGAGCGATATCGGTCGGGTCATGAATTTCTGCCAAGAGATATGGTACCAGCTCCGCCTCTTCCAAAACGGCTCGACACCGCACAAATGAATGAGTGCCTGTCCGGCTCCGAAACGGCCGCGTCCGCGCGGCCGTTTTTATTTTGTCCCGTATTTTTCCGAAAAAAGTATTGACATGCGCGCGTGAGGCCTTACTCTACCTGCACGCACGAAATTGTGCGCGCACAAGAAGAGAAGGAGCGGTGTGAAATGAAGGCTGGGGAACCTCTCGTCATTGATACTGAGGCATTCGCGGAAGCGGGTGCGATTCTCAGCAATTTCAACGGCGAGGAAGAAGTGGACCTCACGCCCTGCAGCAAGGTGGCGACCGTGCTCGACATCATCCGGAAAGCGGACGGCTTCAAACGTCTGAATTCTGCTGAACAAGCACGACTGCGAGCTGCGGCGGTGAACGTAAGCTCTCGTCTCGAGAAGGATGACACCCGGGTGTTGAACTTTCTCAACGAGGCCTTCGGCGCCACACTGAGGCCGGCGAAAGCCGAACCCGCCCGACGTACGCGCGTCGGCACATTCCTGCTCAAGGTCGCGGATGCGTCCTGAAAGTCGGATTACGAGGACCCCGGGCGTAACGCCCGGGGTTGTACTTTTGTCGCTTTTGTTTGTGACTCCTGGCATTCTCCTGCTATCATGGCTTCTACTATGGCTGAGATTGAACATATCAGACACACCCTCGCTCACCTCCTCGCCGCCGCCGTACAAGAGCTCTATCCGAACGCGAAGCCGACCATCGGTCCGGCGATTGATACGGGCTTTTACTACGACTTCGATTTCTCCGGGGGCGAGATGCCGAGCGAGGACAGTTTGAAAGAACTGCAAAAAAAGATGAAGAAGCTTCTCAATGTATGGACGGAGTTCACGCATGAGGTCGTGACGCCCGAGAAGGCACGCGAACAATTTGCGGGCAATCAGTTCAAGCTTGAACTCATTGATAATCTCGAGAAAGAAGGCGCGACCATTACCCTCTATACCTGCGGAGGGTTTACGGACCTTTGCCGGGGCGGTCATGCGGACAATCCGAAAAAGGAAATTGATGCGGATGCTTTCCAGCTCGACAAAGTAGCAGGCGCGTACTGGCGCGGCGATGAGAAGAATCCCATGCTCACGCGAATCTACGGACTCGCATTTGCTTCAAAAGCAGAGCTTGATGCATTTCTCACACAACGCGAAGAGGCGAAGAAACGCGACCATCGTAAAATCGCGCGCGAACAGGGGCTTCTCGTCTTTTCCGACTTGGTGGGTTCGGGCATGCCGATGTACACGCCGAAAGGCAACCTCATCCGCAACGCCATCGTGAATTATTCACGAGAACTGAACGGCACCCTCGGTTTCGGCGAGGTGCACACGCCGAACGTCAACAAGGCGGAACTGTTCAAGCTCTCCGGCCACTACGATGCGTACAAAGAGGACATGCTCAGCGTCCGCTCGCAATATGTTTCCGACGAAATGTTTCTGAAGCCGATGAACTGCCCGCAGCACACGCAGATATATGCGTCCGAACCTCGCAGCTATCGCGACCTCCCCGTGCGCTTCGCGGATTTCGCGACGCTCTACCGCGACGAGAGACCGGGAGAGCTTTCAGGCCTCACCCGTCTGCGCGCATTCTCCCAGGACGACGGGCATATTTTCTGCCGTGAAGACCAGGTCGAAGCCGAACTTTTGGCGGTATTGGGTGCCATTCAGAGCGCTCTCCGCACATACAACATCACCTACTGGATACGGCTTTCGTTGCGCGATCCAAACAAAAAAGAAAAGTACCTCGGTTCGGACGAAAGCTGGGAGCGCTCGCAGACTCAGCTGCGGAAGGTACTGGAAGAGAGCGGTGTGCCTTTTAAACCCGCCGAAGGTGAGGCGGCATTCTACGGCCCGAAAATGGACATCATGGCGGTCGATGCAATCGGCCGGGAATGGCAAATCTCAACAATCCAGGTGGACCGGACGATGCCGGAAAGATTCGGACTCGAGTATGCGGCGGAAGACGGAACCAAAAAAACACCCGTCATGATTCACCGGGCGCTCATCGGTTCGCCCGACCGCTTTCTCGGCATTCTTATCGAGCACTATGCGGGCGCGTTTCCGCTCTGGCTCGCGCCGGTACACGTACGAGTCCTGCCGGTATCTGAAAAGCACACCGAATATGCGCAGGCCGTGACGAATCAACTCAAAGACGCCGGTATCCGTGCGGAACTCGACGACTCCGACTCGCTCGGGAAGCGCATCCGCAATATGAAGATTGCGAAACTTCCCTACTTCATCGTCATCGGAGACCAGGAGGTTGAGGCGAAAAACATTACCGTCGAATCGCGCGCCGGTGAGAAAGAAGTGCTCGGTGTGCCTGATTTCATATCAAAAGTGACGCAGCTCATCGCGAGCCGCGCTGCGTAGATACGCCGCAACGAAAAACCGCCTGCGTGATGCAGGCGGTTTTCGTTTCACTTTTTGGAGCGTCGCGAGGCGGCGGACTTAAGAAATCGCAGATTTCTTAAGCGCGATTGATGACGATACGAGGTGTGCCGTCGTGTCCGCGCTGGATGAACATCGAGTCTTTCATCGGCTGAGCATCCGAGACAGGAAGCGCTTCAAGAGCTGCTACCGGAGATGTCTCTTCCTCATGGACGTGTGCGGGTGCCGGAGCTTCCTCAATCGTCGCTTCCGCTGCGGAGACATGGTCAACCCTGCGCACAGAGCCGAGCATCGAACCCGCGAGGGCGAATGCACCACCCTGGTAGTAGAGCACGAGGTACGCGGCTGCTACGGCGAAGCTGATGAGTCCCATCCAGTAGAGCGCGTTGCCGACCGGACCGAAGTCGAAGCCGGTGTACGGGATCTGCGAGAGCGAGACGTACGGTGCCGATGCTACCGCCTGCGTGCGGCAGGTGTATGTACCGCCGGGTCCCGTGACCGTGAGCGAGTACACATTGTTGCCGTTCGCGTAGAAGGAGGTCGAACCGTTCGGATTCACGTATCCCACAATCGGTGAGATGTACGCGGATGTGGCACCTGTGGAAGTCCACGTGAGGCTAACCATTCCTGAACCGTACCCGCCGGTGACCGAGATGGCGCAGTAGAGATTCTGATTGTAGTACGTCGGAGTCGTGTAGACGATTGGCTGCGTGAACTGGTACTGCACTATCGGCTGCGGTGTGACCTGGTAGACCGGTGCGGTCACCGAGTAATTGCTGTTACCGCTGTTCGCAATGTTCGTGTTGAAGCTGCCGTTAATCGAGTTGTTCACGTAGCTGTTGTCGACGTACGAGCTGTTGCAGCTGCCGTTGGTGCAGTAGTTGCTCGTGTTGTTTGTGTACACAGGCTGCGGGTAATGACAGTTCGGATACGTGCCTGTCGTTCCTGCCGGGCAGTACTGAGGCTGCGGCTGCGGCGGGACGTAGGTCGGAGGCGTGTATGTCGTCGGCGGCGTGTAACGAGGCGGTGTGTACGAGGAGCCGCCACCGGAGTAGAGCGAGGAGAGGTAGTTCGTTCCGTACGAGGAGCCGTAGTTGTACGCGGACTGATTATCGTACTGCTGATTTGCGTAATTGTACGTGTATACGTCCGCATACGCGTTCTGCCAAGAAGTGTCGACGTACGGGCTGGAGTTCCACGAAGTATCGACATACGGGCTGTCCCAAGAGGTGTCAACGTACGGGCTGGAGTTCCACGAAGTATCGACGTAGGGGCTGTCCCATGAAGTGTCGACGTACGGGCTATCCCAAGAGGTGTCGACGTACGGGCTATCCCATGAGGTGTCGACGTATCCGCCGCTGTCCCAAGAAGTATCAACGTATCCGCCGTTGTCCCAAGAGGTGTCGACGTAATCACAGCAACTACCATCTCCGGAACCGCCGTCATACTGTGCGAAGGCTGTCGTCGGAGCGACAACGGCAAACGACAGCGCCACGACCATGGCGAGCGAGACAACGATACGATACTGCACACGTGTAATGTAATTCATACGAGATAAAAAACGAATAAAATAGCGAACCCCTAGTAATTTTCCCCCAGTGACAGAACTATTACGACAAATCAACGTGATTTGTCAATACCCTTTCGAGGCTTATACCCTACACTACTATTATAAAAAAGTCAAGGGGTGGAACGCATGCGTCCCACCCCCCTCCGAAAGAGCCTTCACTGCTTGGGCAGTGCCTGACACGGAACTGTTTCCGCACGGGCACCGTGCGAGGTGCCCCATGCCAGACCCTTCAGACTCACGCTCCAGCCGAAACGTCCTTTGCCGGTACGCGCACGTTCGAGTCCGGCTGCGACCTCGTCCGCATTTAATGTCGCGAAGCCGTTGTCGTTGTTGCAGAGACACACGGTGCCCCCGCGCCAGACGGATTCGCCGCGACAGTACTGGCCGTTGGTCCCGGCCGGCTTCGAATCGTACTTGGACGGGCGTCCGTCCGCGTAATCGATACGCAGCGTCACCGCACCCGGCTTCCATTGGTCGAAACGCAACGGAATACAGGCAACCGGTTTCAGCACGCGCGGACGCGGATGCAACGACAGGTTGCACATCACGTCGGCACAGTCGCCCTTCTTGAGGACCTTTGCGTCCGCAGGAAGAGCTGAACCGAGTGCGAGCGCCAGCACGAAGCTGAGCGATAAAAAGAGCTTTTTACGCGTCATGGTTTTCTCCTCCAATTGCGATTTCGGACATGATGCCCGTTACCTGCGGTGTATCACACGAATACCTGGAAGCGCAAGGAAACCTTCCGCTCCCAAAAAAAACGGCGGGGCGAAGCACTATGCCTCACTCCCCGCCTGTCATTCACCTGCAGCTCACGCTGCAAGCGTACTACTTGCCGGCAACCTTTTTCGCACGGATGCGCTCGAGCGCGGCGGGCGTGCACTTCCAGCGCGCCGCGCCGGCGTCCGCGTTGCCGGTCATCTTGACGTTGGTGCATTCGCGGTCCGGCGCACCCGAATCCTGCATGCGCACATACTGCGCGGGCTTGACGCCGGTCGGCGTGTCGCCGAGCGTGCCGTAGGCTTCCACGGCGAGCTTCGCGCACTGCGCGGTCGTGAGACCGTTGCAGGTCATGCCGGCGTTCGCGGAGCTGACGCTTCCGAGAGCGATGGCGACGGTTGCGGTGGTAACGAGAAGAGCAGACTGCAAGAGTTTACGCATCGGAGGTCCTCCAGTGGTGAATCGTTGCGGTTGACCGAAGCAGTTCGATAGTAATTATCTTATGCCGGTCTGTCTGCGTGCGACATTCGCGCTCAGACAGACCTGTACAAGTGATAGGACGGCGGGGAGAACGGTTCTCCGTCGCCCCACCGCATGGAGATAGTCAATCTCCGTAAATTTTCCGCGCCTTGTCGACGACGCTTTCGTGGGCCGGTGGCGAATCGGCTGTCTGCGGATTAATCTTTATGTTGCCGCTGGCAACGAGAATCCCGTAGATTGCGAATGCGCCGACGATGACGAAGAACAGGGCTTTCCCCCATCCGGCTCCGTCCCCGCCGCTGTGACCACCCGAACCGTGAGCTGGTGCGTTCATGCTATACCTCGTGCGGTAAAATTTGTTTCCTCGCAGATAATAGCAGATTAAATACATTTGTCAAGGGCTAAAAAGTGGCCTCCTGTATGAGAAAAAGGCGGGGCACTGGGCCCCGCCTTTCGATTCGACAGCTTCTGCAGCTGTCAGTTCTTGCCGTAAATCGATTCCGCTTTGGCGATTACGTCGCCGTCAGCAGCCGGCGCCTTGGCGATTTCGGTCTTGACGTCGGCCTTCTTCGTGTCGGCCTTGGTCGTATCCTTCGGCTCGACCTTCACGTCGGGCTTTGCGTCCGCCTTCGGCTCGACCGTGCCGTCCGCTTTCGCGTCGGGCTTGGTGTCGGTCTTGGCGACCTTGTCGTCCGTCTTGGCGGCCGGCGCTTCAGCCTGCTGCTTCGCCTTGAGCGCGATGAGCTCGCCGGAGAGCTTGGTGACCTTGCCCTGCTCGACGGCGATTTCGCTCTTCAGCTTGTCGCGTTCGCCGGTGAGGGCCGTGATCTTCTCTTGCGCGTCGGTGAAGGTCTTGAGCTTCGCCTGCGCGGTCGAAAGCTGTTCGGTCACCGATGCGAGCGCAGCCTGCGTGTCCGCGAGCCCGGTGCCCTTCCAGAAGTAGACGCCGGTCACAGCGGCTGCGACGCCGACGACGAGACAGAGCGTGCCGACCCACAGGAGGTGCAGGAGCCAGTGACGGCGCTTCGGGGTCGTATTCGCGGGTTCGTCAGTGTGATGGGTATCGGACATGGCGTTATCTCCCTTGGTTACCATGAATTTTGACCGCGGATGCAGCCAAATGACGGTCCGCCGAACAATGGCGGAACTACCGAATACTATAGCAATAAATTGTACTTTGTCAAGTATATAAATAAAAGGCGGGGCTGCTACGTACGTAGTCTTATGCCCCGCCCTTTCTTGTTCATCTGACGCCGGAGACGTCAGGAATGCGATCGCTCTTCGAGGCGCCGCTGCGTCGCGAGCGATTCCTGGATGATGGAAATAATCGCCGACAGCGCATTGATGGCAATCGCGCCGATAACCGCCGTGTGCGCGATTATCAATATGTCCGCGATGCCGTAGGTCGGCCCCATCCAGACGGGCTTCTCCGCCCACTTCCAGGTAGCCAGATACACCGTCGCCGGAAACGCCCATGCCAAGACTGCGACGAGCGTCCCCCAGTACAGGGAGCGCATTTCGCCGCGCTGATGGTCGGATTCTTCCTGCTTGAGACTGTTGAAAACCTTCACCTGGATGATGATTTCCTTCAGCTCGATGTACCAGTAGAGATGCGTAAGCGCGAGGAAGACCGCGTAGATTGCCGTCTTCGCGTATCCGTCCCCCGGCAGAACGTAACCGAGAATCGGCACGCCGACGGCGATAGCCGCCGCATACAGCTGCGCATCGTGCTCGCTTAGACGCCACAGCAATGGCGCCGAGTCATGACGTTCTTGCTCGTGCGGGTCGCTGCTGCGACCGCGCAGCCTGTCCCAATGGGCGCTCATTGTGTTTCGCCTCCTCTGATAGCGTGAATCTTCATTCGTGTCCGGAGATATAATGAATTGAATTTGTAGATTTGTCAAATAAAAAAGGCGGGGGCATTTCATCCCCCGTCTTGTCGTTCGCACAGTTCCCAAACGGATAGAGCGCTTGAAATCCGGCAGCAGTATCGTGCGGCAGGATTCAATCGTCACCGTAGATGGCACGCGCCCGTTTGACATCGGCAGCGGTGCCGGCAGACGGTGTCGGGCTGTACCGGATACGCTGATGCGTGACGCTCACGGTGGTCGTGGAGCCACGTTTCCGCTCGAATCCTGAGCCCCACTGGCTTCCGTACTGGCTGCTCTGCACCCGCTGCCGGTTACGATTCTGATGGTACCGGGGCTGCCGATGCATTTGCTGTTCCATCACGCCGAGGACGGCGAGCGGAATCGCGATTGCAGCGACGGGCGGGCGACGGTAGTGATGCCGCGGCGCGGAGTAGCGCGGCGGGGTGTACCGTGGCGGCGCAACGTTGCGCGGCGGCGGCCGGTGAGAGACCGGACGTGAGGTCGGCGGATGCCCGTAGTACTGCGCATTCGATGCCGACGACATCACGCAGAGCGCAAGCGCGAGTGCTGCAGTTGTGAATGCCATCTTCATGGCTCACTCCTTTCGGTTGCACGTTCAGTTTTCCGCTCGAATTTCACTGAGCGGTCGCTGGGAATATAATAACGTAAAATGACAAAATGTCAAGAATCGGCTCTGCTGAGCGCCCGATTCCCCACTACGAAAAGCACCTCGGGGGCGCCTCTCAAGAATGCTGATTTAGTTAATCGAGACCGAGCGCGGACGGCTCGTCGACACAGAGTTGCTTGTCGGGACGCTGTAGCTTGTATCGACGCTCACGCTTGTCGGGACCGAGTAGGATGTTGCAACGGAGTACGACGTATCGACTGACCTTCCGGTGTCGACGGAGTAGCTTGTATCCACACTCCTGCCGGTGTCGACGGAGTACGATGTCGGGATTGAATACGACGTCGGCACAGAAAGACTCGTCATCACGCTGTAGCTGGTCGGAACGCTCTTCGCGACGGTGACGCTGTTTGCGACATTCACGCTCTTCGCAACGGTCACGGAATCGGCAACGGTTACAGACTGAGCGACCGTGACGCTCTGCGCGACGGTGACAGAATTTGCCACGGTCACGCTCTTCGCGACTGTTACGGGGTATGCGACCGTGACGGAGCGACCTACAAGCACACTCAAGCCCACGGTGACCGAACGTGCAGGCGTTACGGAGCGTCCGGACGGCACCGAGTAACCGGTCGGAATCGCGTAGCCGGTCGGAATGCCGTATGCAACGGGCACCGGATACGACACGGTGACACTTTTTGAAGTCGAGATTGATTCCGATGTATCTGACGACGTCGTTGCGGCATCGGCCATCACAGGCGCGAGCGTGAACGTGAGCGCGAGGAAGACTGAGAGTATTTTTGACATATGCATGTTAATTGGCGGTTCCGATAAAGTCGGCGTCGAGTACGAAGCGTGCACTTTTGCCGGAGAGCGTATCGCACGTGACAAGAGTGAGTTTCGTTCCGCCGTCACGGGCCAAACTGATGGTGACATTGTCGTTCACATCCACTTTCTTGACCGAGTTCACGCTGTAGAGGTATTTGGTTCCGTCTTCTCCGGTAAGGGTAATCGTATCCCCCGCAACCAGCTCCGGAACACGGTTGAATGCCTTGTACATCTGATTGTGAATGACGGGCAGATGCGAGGAGTGCGCGAAGATAATCATGTTTCCGGCCTCGCCGAGCTTCGCGGAATCTGTGTAGCGCGCCGGACCGTTCACGAGGAGCGCGTCGAGTGCATCGACATCTTTCGTGGTGGGATTCTGAATCTTCAGGTCGAGGTCTATCGCGCCTATCGTGATTCTTGCGGGAAACTGCGCGGCTGCATTTACCGCAGCGACACCGGTGCCGCGCGGCGGCAGTAAGCGGCCCTCGCTGTCGAGCATGAGCATATCGTCGCCGAGCTGCGGCAGCTCCGTCAGCGCGACAGCTTCACCCGCGGAAGTACCGTTATCTTCATCTGTGACAGCCGGATGAGCGGGAATGCCGTCGATGTAGTCGGGCACGAAGCCGATAGAATCCGCCGCTGAAAGCGCCAAAAAGAAAAAAACGATAGCCGCTGCGATAAAGACAGGCTTCGGTGGCTTAGAATATGCGTTGTTTTGGGAGGACTTCTCCATGCGGATACTGTACTCTAAATATCAGAATTTGTCAAGTCCCTGGCCCTAGAACGCTTGACAATCCCGCGTATCAGTGTGAAAATCAATGTCTTACTCGCCCAACGACTATCCTCACGTTATGGCCGATTCCCACGCACCGAAGCCTTCCCTTGAAGCCAAGGCCATGAATACTGTTTCCAATTTCCTGGCTATCGCGGGATTTTTGATTCTGATAGTTATCGTGGTGTGGGGACTCTTTCATATCGCGACCCTCTCCTCCGGCTGGTTCACTTCCCTTTTCCACACATCCAATAAGACCAGCACTATTTCCGTGACTGCACCGGAGACGGCCATCTCAGGCAAAGCGACCCGCATCACATGGAACTACCCGACCACCGATGCCGGCCGTTACGCATTCTTGTACGAGTGCACCGACGGACTTGAGTTCGGCATTCCAGTACTTCCTCCCGGCGAAACCCGTGCACAACTTTCACGCGTGCCGTGTGGTGCGGCATTCACTATGGGCAATGCGACCAGCTCGGTGATTCTCGTGCCGATTCTTTCAACCAGCACCCCGAAGGTCGCGCGAATGACCGTACTTTTCGCGCCGACGACCACAGGCACGCCCGTCAGCGGCACCGCAAAGATGACCGTCAATGTGAATACCGAGCCTCAGTCCGCGGCAACCTCTTCAGAGCCCGTATCCAAACCGACGCCGGACACGACACCGCGACCCAGCAGCCCGGCGGATTTGCAGGTTTCTCTCGTCTCGGTGACGACTGATGGCTCGGGACAAAGCGTTGCGACGTTCAACATCGAGAATGTCGGCGGCTCCCCGAGCGGCACGTACTACTTCACGGCGCTTCTCCCCACGTCGCAGCCCTACACGTTCGCCTCGCAGCCCCAGAGTTCGCTCGGCGCAGGCGACCACATCCTCAATACGCTGCGCTTCACGCAGACGGTGTCCGGACTTTTCTCAGTGACCGTCTCGGGCGATAGCAACGTCTCCAACAACACAGCTTCGCAAAACGTTGTCGTACCGTACATCTACAACACCTACAACGGCTACACTGATTACAATCAGTACCCCGTGTACCAGTACTAAGGGCAGAAGTGCCTGAGAAAAAAGACGGCATCCGCCGTCTTTTTTCGCACATTGAAACGCACGGTTAAATATCGAGCGTCGCTTCCTTCGCGTGACTTTGGATGAACGACTTTCTCGCCGGAACATCAGTACCCATGAGCATATCGAAGACCATGTCCGCCTCCACGGCATCATCAACGGCGACCTGCTTCAAAATACGGCGGGCAGGATCCATGGTTGTCTCCCACAACTCCTCGGAGTTCATCTCGCCGAGACCCTTGTATCGCTGCACCGAAACCTTCGGCGCTTTCTTTGATTTGGTCTCCTCCGCCTCTTCGCCTGCAACCTCTTCTGATTCTTCCGTGGGTTCTGTTTCGATTTCCACTTCCCCGCCCGCGAATTTGACGCGCTCTTCATCGGTATACGCGTACATAACCTCCTTCCCTTTCTTTATTTTGAAAAGCGGCGGCTGTGCGATGTACAGGAATCCTCCGTCGATTACCGGTCTGAAATGCCGGTACATGAGCGTGAGAAGAAGCGTGCGGATGTGCGCGCCGTCCACGTCGGCATCGGTGGCGATAATGATTTTGTGGTAACGCAATTTCGAGAGGTCAAAAATATCTCCGATAGCCGTGCCAAGAGCTACGACAAGGTTCTTGATTTGTTCTGATGCGAGCATCTTATCGAGGCGTGCACGCTCGATGTTCAATATCTTGCCGCGCAACGGGAGAATCGCCTGTATGCGGCGGTCGCGGCCCATTTTTGCGGTGCCGCCTGCCGAGTCTCCCTCCACAATGAAGAGTTCGGCCTCTTCGGCGCGCTTCGTCTGGCAGTCCGCGAGCTTGCCCGGCAGCGTCATGCCGTCGAGCGCGCCTTTGCGTAGAATCGAATCTTTCGCGGCTTTTGCGGCCTTTCTCGCCTTCATGGCGAGCGTTATTTTCGAAAATATCGCGCGCGCCTCATCCGGATGTTCTTCAAGGAAGGTGTTGAAGGCCTCGCCGAATACCGCTTCTGTCGCACCGCGCGCCTCAACAGAACCGAGTTTTCCTTTCGTCTGACCTTCGAATTGAATTTCGCGGAGTTTTACCGACACGACCGCCGTAAGTCCTTCGAGGACGTCATCCCCCGTGAAGCTGTCGCTCTCTTTGCCTCCGCCGTTTTTGGCATTGAGCGTGCGAGTGAGCGCGGTTTTGAATCCCGTTACGTGCGTACCTCCCTCGGCGTTGTAAATGTTGTTTGCGAAGGCGGAAATGCGCGAAGTGATGTCATCCACGTACTGGAGCGCGACTTCCACCTGCACGCCGTCCTGTTCCTTCTCCACATAAAAAATCGTTTTGTGTACAGGCTCGAGGTGGTGGTTCTGGAATTGCACGAGTGAGCGCAAGCCTCCTTCAAAGTAGAAGGTCATGGACGGAGCGTCGAGTCCGAGAGTGCGCAAATAGAAGACATCATCTATGCCTTTCAGCGCAGACGGATCGACTTTGCGCAGGTCCATGATGCAAATGCGGAGTCCGCGCACGAGATACGCCTGCTGGCGCATGTGAGAAACGATGGTGTCCCAGTTGAGCTCGCGGTCGGGGAAAATCGTCGTGTCCGGTTGAAAGGTAATGATGGTCCCCTGCATTTTCGATGCGCCGGTCTTTTTTATTTTGCCGGTCGGTTTGCCGATTTTGTATTCCTGCACGTGCTTCGCTCCGTCGCGGTGAACCTCGGCACGCATGTGCGTCGAGAGCGCGTTCACGACGGCCGCGCCGACGCCGTGCAAGCCGCCCGACACTTTGTATCCGTCTCCGCCGAATTTGCCGCCGGCATGCAGAATAGTGAGCACCGTCTCAAGAGTCGAAACCTTCGTCTTCGGATGTACCTCGACGGGGATGCCGCGGCCGTTATCGGCGTTACGGACCATGTTGTCGGGCAAAAGCGCTATTTCGATATCGTTGGCGAAGCCGCCCATCGCCTCATCGCGCGAGTTGTCGAAAATTTCCCAGATAAGGTGATGGAGGCCGGCCGTACCGGTCGTACCGATGTACATGCCCGGGCGGCGGCGCACCGCCTCCAGTCCTTCAAGCACCGTAATCTGGTCCGCACCATACGAACTTCCGCCCTTTTTCGGGGCGGTGTCTGCGGCCTTTTTTGCCTTGGTTTCAGCCATATTTTGGTCCGTTTAGTATACCTTATTTTCGCTCAAAAACCAAGCTTCCTGTGGACACTTTTTCAGTAAACGGGTGGCTGAAACGGGGTTATCTCACTTCCCACTCCCTCTCCTTCATCGCGGCGTAAATACTCTCCATTCGCTCATTCGCATCGCCGTCCGTGAGCGTTTTGTCGAATGACTGGAAGACGAGCCGGAATGCGAACGAGACCTTGCCGTCTTTTTCAAAACGGTCAAAGAGGTCGAGCCGCACGAGTAAGTCGCCCGCATGCGTACGTATGACGTCGGCAATGTCCGTTTCTGAAGCAGCTGCGGGAGCCCACAGTGCGATGTCTCGGACGATAAACGGATAGCGGGAAAACGTGCGGTAACGGATGTCAGATATCGCAGGCAGGTCCTCATATGCCCCGACGTCGGGAAGTTTTGCAATGATGTCGTCGAGCGGTATTTCCAGCACCTCATCGGCCAGCGTGTCGGCGATGGTGACTCCCAGTTTTTCGCCGACTTCCCTGAGGTATTCCTGAGCGGTCTTTTGTTTTTTTACTTTCTCTACCGCGACGCAGAGGAAAGTCGACTCCGCGCCTCCGCGCCACACGGTTCCCATCTCGAAAAGTCTGATTTGTTTCTGACCGAGCACGTCCTTATTGCGGACGTTTTTATCAAGGGCTGAGCGCAGTCCGCCGAGCAGCTCTCTGCGGAGATAGGGCGTATCGCTTTCGACTTTATTGAGTACGGCCTCCTCGCCTTCGGAAGTGAAGACCGGTGAATATATTTCGGAGAAACCTTCCGCGATGAGGAGCTGCCGCACTCGTTCTTGCCAGTAGAAATTTTGATTGACAGCGGGCTTGTGAGGAAAATCCGACAACGGAATCGCGGGGACGGAATCGTACCCGATGATGCGCCCCACTTCTTCAATGAGGTCTTCCGGTATGAGAATATCGAGACGCTCAGGGGGAGGCGTGACGGTGAAATTTCCCGCGCTATTTTCAAAGGAGAACCCGAGGCGCCGGAAGGCATCCTCCACGTCAGACTCCTCAAGCTTTGTTCCCAAAACCGCGTTCGTCATCGCGCCGGTAACTGACACGGTGCGTCTCTCTTCGCGCCGCGGATACTCGTCGACAAACCCGGCGATATCACCCCCTGCGAGCTCCTGTATCAGCCCGACAACCGCGCGCATCCCCTCCCCGGCGAGCTCAGGCGAGATAACCTGCTCGAAACGCGCCGAAGCGTCGGTGCGGAGCTTGAGGGCCTGTGCAGATTTGCGCACGGAGACGCCGTTGAAATTCGCAGACTCGATGATGATATTTTTCGTCTCAACGCTCACGCCTGCAGGCTTCCCGCCCTTTATGCCCGCGATACCGACGGGTACATCCGCATGGACGTCGGCGATAACGAGCACGGAATTCTGCAGCGTGTATTCCTTGTCGTCGAGCGCGACCATCTTTTCACCGGGCCGTGCCGCGCGGACAGAGATAGCGTACGCACCGTCCGCTTGTTTCAGCTGTGCGGCGTCGAACGCGTGCAACGGCTGGCCGATGTTGAACATGACGAAATTCGTCGCATCGACGACGCTGTTCACGCTCCTTTGTCCGAGAACTTCGAGACTTTTTACCAGCCACTCCGGCGAGGGCCCGACCGTCACATCGTGGATGAAGCCGGCTATATAGCGTGGGCACAGGTCCGCGTTTTCAATCCGCACTGAGATATTCTCGGCGGTCTTTTTCAGATTATCTTCGGTCAGAGCATACACTTCCTCCTTCATCGGGAGCCTTAGGATGGCGGAAAGTTCCTTGGCGATGCCGCGGTGTGAGAGACAATCGTGACCACGGTTCGCGGTGACTTTCACATCGAGCACGTCGTTTTCCACACTCTCTATCTCGAACGCGTGGAATGTCAGGGCATGAGCGAGCGCGGCGCTCTCGGGGAGCGGTGTCTCAAAAAAGCGCTGCAGCCATGTCCGTGAAATTTTCATAGTACAGATTAAAATTGATTTATGAACCGGAGGTCCGCAGAGTGCATATGGCGCACGTCGTCGATGCCCCAGCGAAGCATCGCAAGTCTGTCGAGTCCCATACCGAACGCAAAGCCGCGGTACGTGTCAGGGTCGACTCCCGCATTCCTGAGAACGTTCGGGTGCACCATACCCGCGCCCATCATCTCTATCCACCGGTCACGCAGCTTCTCCGGTACATCTTCGCCGACGAGGCGCATGTCCACTTCGACGGACGGCTCGGTAAAGGGGAAAAAGCTGGGGCGGAAACGGATTTCCACCGACGCACTCTTGAACAATTCTTTGAAAAACGTCTCGAGCGTACCTTTCAGGTGCGCAAGCGTGATGTCTTCGCCCACCGCGAGACCTTCTATCTGGAAAAATTGCGCCTCATGTGTCATGTCCGTCGCTTCATTACGGAAAGCGCGTCCCGGCACGATGATACGGTACGGCGGCTTCACGCCGGCTTTCATCTGAGCCTCCATGTAGCGCACCTGCACGGGGGAGGTGTGCGTGCGCAGCACCGACCCCGGCTTATCCTTAATGAAGAACGTGTCCTGCATATCCCGCGCGGGGTGATTCTTGGGTACGTTGAGTGCGTCGAAGTTATACCATTCGCTCTCGAGCAAGGGACCTTCGGCGAATGCGAAGCCCAAATCGAAAAATATTTTGTTCGCTTCGCGGATGAGCGACGAGATAGGGTGAATATGGCCCGGAGAATCTGAGTCGCTCTGCGTCATCGGTGTAGTATAGCCCCTCGCAAAAACGTTTCAAAATAGCCATTTTCTGGTATAATTTGCGTTTATGGTTTTTGGCTCGGGCGTCGTCTTTGCGCTGCTTTTTCTCTCGCTCTACTTCGAGGTTTTTTTGCTTGTTTCGTTCCTCGAGCGACGCTTTTCGACGCCGAAAATGCGCGCCGACGCCCGCCCGGAATCGCTCCCGGATGTCGCTATCATTGTTCCCTGTTTCAACGAAGAGAGGGCACTCGGTGCGTCCATAGAATCGCTTCTCGCACTTGAATACCCGCGCGGGAAACTTTCCGTCATCGTCGTTGATGACGGCTCCACCGATTCGACACTGTCTATCGCCCGAAGATACGAATCAGACTCCCGCGTGCGAGTATTTACGAAGGAGAACGGCGGGAAACACACCGCGATGAACCTCGGCCTCGAACACACCGACGCGGAACTGGTCGGGTGCCTCGATGCGGATTCGGTAGTCGCGCCCGATGCGCTCATGCAGATTGCGCCCCTTTTCACGGACGCGCGTATCGCAGCGGTGACACCGGGCATCCACGTGAAGACTCCGAAAACAATGCTCCAGCACATGCAGCATGTTGAATACCGGCTTTCACTGTTCAACAGATTTATTTTGGCGGTACTCGGCTCCGTTTTTATCACACCCGGACCCTTCTCGATTTTCCGCGCGAACGTCATACGGGAACTTGGCGGATGGCGCTATGCGCACTCGACGGAAGACATGGAGATGGCGCTGCGCCTCCAGGAAGCGGGCTATATGATTGCAAACGCTCCCAACGCCATCGTACATACTGCTACGCCGCCGAACCTCAAAGACCTCTTCCGACAGCGCGTCCGCTGGACGTACGGTTGGCTCCGAAATGCGGTCGACTACAAACACATGTTCGGCAACTGGCGCTACGGCAACCTCGGACTCATCGTTCTCCCCTTCGCTATCATATCCATATTCACCGGCATCTATTTCTTCGCACGCATAGTGTTCTACCTCTTTGTCGCCGCGTACCAAAAATACATGGAGCTGCATTACGCCGGCTTCCACTTCCGCCCTTCTGCGCCCGATCTCTTTTACTTCAACACAAGCGCTATCTGGATGCTTGTATGGGTCTCGGTCGCGCTTATCCTTGTCCTCATATCCATCGGTTCACTTATCGGTACCGGCTCAAGACGGCCTCCCGCATCCACGCCCCTTTTCGTCATTTTTTACAGTTTGCTTGTTCCGCTCTGGCTCGGCGCGGCTGTATTTCGCGCATTCTTTAAAACAGGCGTGCGCTGGAGATAATGAGACGAATACTGTAAGCTGGCCGAGCAAGAATATATGGAACCGACAGTAAACATACGCACAGCGCGCTGGGGCAGCTACATCGTTGCTTTTCTCATCACGGCGCTCATCTTTGCGACGGCTTTGTACGCGTCCAACTATTTCAACTCCCGACGCGCCGCCGAAATCAAAGCGACGCAGGACAATATCTCCGTCGACATTCTTTCAACAGAGACACAATTTGAGCTTCTCGCGGAACACTCTTGCGCGGACATCGAAGAGAATTCCGTCCTCTCGAGCGAAATTCAGCCGCTCGCATCGCGTCTTTCGTACCTCGAGCTGCAACCGAACGTCGATCCGAGTGAACTGATTCGCCTGAAGAGGTACTACTCTTTGCTCGAAATCAAGGACTACCTCCTCATGCAGCAGGTCGCATCGAAATGCCACCTCAAGCCCGTTTTCATCCTGTACTTCTACTCCAACAAAGGCGATTGCCCCGACTGCGAAAACCAGGGCTACGCGCTCACGGGTCTCGCTCAGAAGTATCCGGGACTTCGTATCTATTCATTCGACTACAACCTTGACCTCTCGGCGCTCCAAACACTCATCGATATCAACAACGTAAAGTCGGACCTGCCTGCCCTCGTCATCAAGAACAAAGTGTATTACGGGCTTCACACCATCGGCGACGTCGAGACTATCCTTCCTGAGCTCGCCAAGATGGCTACGACCACTGCCGCAACCTCAACCCGTAACCGTTAGCTCCCCGTCAAAAAACACCCCGTAGTACTCCGGGGTGTTTTTTGGTAGAAACGAAGCTACGCTTTTTTGCCGAACGAATTGAGGGGGACTTTCAAGTATGTCGTTCCGTTCGCCTCCGGTTCCGGCAGTTTCCCCGCCTGAATATTCACCTGAATCGAGGGGATTATAAGGCGCGGCATTCCGAGTGTCGCATCACGTTCGTTGCGCTTCTTCGCGAACTCTTCGCTGCTGACCCCTTCGCGCACCTGAATATTGCCGCGCTTCTCCTCGCCGATGGTTGTCTCCCACCGGTATTCTGTGCGTCCCACAGGCAGGTAGTCATGCCCGACAAAAACTCTCGTCTCGTCGGGCAATGTGAAGAGCTTCTGGATTGACCGGTACATGTCGTCCGCACTGCCTCCCGGAAAGTCACATCGCGCAGTGCCGTAGTCCTGCATAAAGAGCGTGTCGCCGACAAACGCCGCGTCTCCGATGAGATAGGTGACATCAGCAGGCGTATGGCCCGGGGTGTGGATGACCTTTACGGCAAGTGCGCCCAGAGTAAATTCGTCTCCATCTTCGAACAGCCGGTCAAACTGCGAACCGTCACGCTGGAATTCCGTACCCGCATTGAAAACTTTGCCGAAAACATTCTGCACGGTCACGATTTCTTTGCCGATTCCGATTTTGCCGCCGAGTTCGCGCTGGATATACGGCGCCGCCGAGAGATGATCGGCATGCGCATGCGTTTCCAGGACCCACTTCGGCGTAAGGGAGTGCTCGCGTATGAACGCGATAATGCGGTCCGCGGATTCGAACGAAATCGCGGCACCGTTGGGCTCGTAATCCATGACTGAATCGATGACCGCACATGCTTTCGTGTTCGGGTCCACGACCACGTAGCTCGCCGTGTTGGTGGCACGGTCGAAGAATGCATGTACTTCCGGATTGTTCTGCGAAGGGTGAATGTCCATACAATGTTGTTCTAGCGGCTGCTGAGAGGTTTTCCGGATTGCGCCCAGGCCGTAATGCCGCCCTCGACGTTCACAAGCTCTGCAGTAATGCCGAGTGCGGCGAGCTCCTGAATGGCCATGCGGCTGCGACCGCCGGAGCGACAGTGTACATAAATAGTCTGTTTTTCTTTGAACTCGCCGACGTGCTGCTGAAGCCGGTCGAGCGGGACGCTGCGTACGCCGGAAATATGCGCGGCAGCGTATTCAGCGGGCGTGCAGACGTTGATAAAGTCGACCTTCGGGTCATTCGAATGTTCTTTGAGTTCGTGTTCGAGCTCTTGTACGGTTACTGATTTCATATTGTTATCCTTTTATGAGCGCCAGAAGATCGTGTAATTCCGCCTTGTCGGCGGATGTGAGACCGCGTTTGGAAAGAAATTTCTCCGTGAGAAAGAGCGTAATAAATGAAGTCCTGAGGCCCTCGAATGAACGGAGGCTTGAGAGAAGCGTCCTTGAAGCTTTTCCGCATTCTGCAGATTCACCGCGCGCAAGTTCCTTTTTCACGGATTCAAGCTGTCCTTGGAGGCGCCCTATGTGCTGAATCATTTTGCTGCATGCATCATCCATACGTGCTTTGTAAACCGATAATATATGTAGTATACCCCCTACCCTATATAGAGGCAAGTCGCACCTCATGTCGCGTACCCGTCCCCATGCAACCGTCCTCTCGGAGCCGCTTCCCGGACTCGAACCGGGGACCTTCGCTTTACAAAAGCGTTGCTCTACCAACTGAGCTAAAGCGGCGTTCAGCTATTCTGCCCGTTACTGTCAGGAGTATCAAGTCCGTTCCCCTCGTCGGGCGCGCCGTTCTTGTAATCACTGACATTTTTGAGAAAGTCCGACTGTGTTTCGCGGCGTTCAAATCCCCTCTTGTGCGAGACGAGGTCAGCGAGCCGGTGCGACTGCCTCTCGACGGTGCGCGCGATGAATGCGGCGCCAAGTGCAGCATCGTGCACGATGGTTCGCGTCAGAAACACCATTTCCGAAGGAAGCTTCTTGAGCTCGCCCTGAGACCATGAAATCCAGCTCTTCAGCTCGAGCGCACGGGTATCCGCGTGCTCCCGCAAGGTCGGCGCAAACACTTTCGACGTACGCACCTCCCAAGCCTTAAGAGAGAAGAGCAGGATAATCGACAGGAGCGAGAGCGCGAAGATAAGTATCGCGAAAGTCATGATTATTTAACGGAGAGCCTCTCAAAACGGGCCACCTCGATGCGCTCACCGAATTTCTGTACGTACTGGTCTATGAGTTGGCGCACGGTCATATCGGAATTCTTGACGAACGGCTGTTCAACGAGCACGCGCTCGGAAATGTAGCTCTCGAGCTTGCCCTGAAGCGCCTTTTCTTTCGAAGCTTCCGGCAGATTCGCGACCTCGCCCGCGAATACTTCCCGGGCGGCACGGAGATCCTCTTCCTTAATGTCGTCGCGGGAGAGAAACTGCGGATGCATCGCCGCGACATGCATGGCGATATCGTATGCGAGCTTGCCGAACTCTTCGTTGCGCGAAACGAAATCCGTCTCGCACACGAGTACGACCGCGCCCACAACGGAGCCCCCGGCGTGGATGTACGCGCTCACAATACCGGCAGCGAGTTCGCGGTCGGATTTCTTGCTCGCAGTCGCAGCTGATATTTTGCGGAGAATAACCTTCGCTTTTTCGACGTCCCCGGCCGCTTCTTCAAGAGCCTTTTTGCATTGCATGACGGAAACTCCCGTTTCCTCTCTGAGCGCCTTAATCATGTCCGTGGTGATTTCCATAGATGACGATTGTACATTAAAAAACCTGTCGCCGCACGAGTGCGGCTTCAATAATTGCGGAATTTACTTCTGCGGAGCGCGCTTCCCTTCGTTGACCGCGTTCGCGATACCTTCAGAGATGAGACGGATGGAGCGTACCGACGTGTCGTTGGCGGGAATCGGATACTGAACCATGGCAAAATCACAATCAGATGACGAAAGTCCGACGACGGGAATCTTGAGCTGGTTCGCCTCTTTCACTGCGGTTTCCTCGTGACGGGTGTCGACGATGTAGAGCGCTCCCGGGAGATCCGACATGTTGACGAGTCCGCCGAAACGGCCGAGCAATTCTTCTATCTCACGGTCAATCATGAGACGCTCGCGCTTCGTGTACTTCTCAAGCTCACCCGATTCGCGGTCGGCCATGAGCTTCTGGAGGCGCTCGATGCGCTTCCGGATATTCTTGAAATTTGTGAGTGTGCCGCCAATCCAGCGTCCGGCCACGTACGGCGAACCTGTCTTTTCCGCGAGCTCCTTCACGATGCTGATTGCCTCGTGCTTGCCGCCGACGAACACGACCTGGCGGCCGGTCGCAACGACAGATGATACGAATGCCCGAGCGGCCTCAAGGCGCTTTTCGGTCAACTCGAGGTCGAAAATATCAGTACGGTCCTTGGTTCCGAAGAGGAACGGAGATGCGGTGGGGTGACGGCGCGCGCGGGGGTAGCCGAAATGCGCTCCCGCTTCGAACAATGTCTTAATATCGGTAACAATTGACATGATGTTTTGAAAAAATGCCGCCCGAGGGCGTGAGCCAAGAATATAGCAAACTTACTCCTCATCCGCAACAGCATCCCCTCCGTCGGCCTTTGCGAGCGCTTCGAGAATGGGGCCCAGGTCGCCCGCCAGTATTTTCGGGATATTGGACCACGACTCTTTAATGCGGTGGTCGGTAATCCTGTCCTGAGGGAAGTTGTACGTACGGATTTTCTCGGACCGGTCTCCGGTGCCGACCTGCGACTTCCTGTCCGCGGCGCGCTCACGCGCCTCACGCTCATCCTGCGCCTGCTGGAGCCTGCTCATAAGGAGCATCATGGCCTTCTCTTTGTTCTGCGCCTGCGAACGCTCCGATGTGCAGCGGACGTCCATGCCCGTCGGTTTATGTACGATGCGCACGGCCGTTTCGACTTTATTCACGTTCTGGCCGCCGGCGCCTCCCGAGCGTGAGGTCTCAATAAGAAGGTCCGAAGGATTTATTTCAATCTTCGTACGCTTGTAAATCGGCAGAATCGCCACCGAGGCGGTCGACGTGTGAATGCGACCCTGCTTCTCAGTCGCGGGAACGCGCTGTACGCGGTGCACGCCCGTTTCATATTGCAGCTCGCGGTAACAATCCACACCTTTCACTTCGAACTGTGCCTCCTTAAAGCCGCCGAGAGCCGCACGCGATTCATCGAGGGATTTCCATTTCCATCCCTTATTCTCGGCATACCGCAGGTACATCGACGCGAGCTCGCCGGCGAACAGTGTCGCTTCTTCCCCGCCGACACCCGCGCGAACCTCGAGCACGATTTCATTCGGCCATTCTCGTTCGTTCGGATTTCCGATGATTGATTCCATCTGCTTCATGAGTGCGTCTTTCTGAACCTCGATGTCCGAAAGCTCCTTCTCCGCGAGCTCCTTCATCGCAGGGTCCACCTCCATCAATTCCGTCGCATCCTTTTCCGCCTGCGTGAGACGGTTCCACTCGACGACCAAATACGAAACCCGCGGGTCGTCCGCGTATTCCTCTGGTTTGATGACGTGTTCGGCCATATCAATAATGTAAGTGTAGCGCACCGCACCTCCACAAAGGTGACACCTCCGTACGGAGGTGTCACCTTTGTAAGACGGGCGCTATTTCTTTGTCTTCTTGGGAGCCGCTGCTGCGAGGCGCTTCTTGAATTTATCGACGCGGCCGGCGGTGTCGATGACCTTGGACTGACCGGTATAGAAAGGATGTGAAGCGCTCGAGATTTCAACCTGATACACGGGATACTCTTTACCGTCCTCCCATTTATCGGTCTTTTCTGTCTCAATGGTCGAACCAATGAGAAAACGCTTCCCCGAGGTGACGTCCTCGAAGATAACGTGTCTGTAGCCTTCCGGATGCAGTTCCTTTTTCATGTCGGGCGATTATACGGAAAATAGAATAAAAGACAAGCACTCATCCTCCGAGAATATCGATTTGCGCCTGATACTTCGCTGCGAGCGCCATCACATCATCACCGTAAAAGGCATAGGCCGACTTTGTCGCATTCTTCCATCCTGCGAGATACCGCAGCGCAGCGAGACGCTCGGCCGCTGCCGTTCCGCCGTCCGCTCCGTTATCCATCATGAGGAGTGCCGTCGCAAACGTCGCGGTACGCGGGTCCCACGGATTCGGCGGTGTCTGTCCTGTTATTTTCGCTATACGGTCTTTGTAGAGAACCCAGGTCGAGGGAATGAACTGTGCAGGTCCCATCGCACCGCCCCAGCCGTACCAGGCCTTCTTTGAGACCGGCTGCGTATCCGGATTAAGACCGAGCTCCGATGTTATTTCCGCGAAAACAGGAACATCGCGCGTCGGATGCATATCGACCTTCCAGTTGCCTGTACCGACGTTCTGGCCGAGGTTACTTTCTTCCGCGAGAATGCCGAGTATGACGGCTGGGCGCACGCCGGTTTTGGCGGACGCTTCTTTTGCGTATGCGAGCATGTCGCCGAAGCTGGTCGAACGGTTTCCGCCGTTGAGTGCGAAGAGTGCCGCCTTTATCTGCGCTGCGGTTTGCTGCTTTGCGGCGATGATTTTCTGGTAGTTCGCCTCCTGTCCTTTCGCCGCATTCACGAGGTCCTGCTTTTCCTTTTCAGTCTGTTTCAGTGACCGCTGTTGCAGTACCTGGAGCTGCAAGAGGTCGCTCTCCTCACTCTGCTTATCCTCCAACTCCGTCTTCCGCGTCGTTAAGTCTGAGCGCGTGTTAGCCATCTGAGTAAAGGCTTCGCCGAGCGCACGCTGTACCTGTTCAAACGCATCTATGTCGTCAAAAACATCGGTAACCGAACCGTTCAGCGCAAGCTGCGCGAGCGATATATCATCTATTTCGCGTGTGCGCCGCAATATTTGGGCGAGCGAGGCTTCTCCTGCCGCGACTTTCACGTCAACGGTATTGATACCCCTCTGCTTGTCCAAAATATCGTTCTTCAGCTGCTGAATCGTGAGGTCGCGCTGTTTAATCTTCAGTTGAGCATCTTTTATTTTTGAGTCGAGAATCGAAACATCCCGCTCAAGGCTTGTGCGCTCCCGTTGCTTCGAGGAAAGTTGCGTTTGGTTTTGCGTTATCTCCGCATTTATCTCATCGAGCTGTTTTTGCAGCGCCGCCCTTTGATTGTCGACCGCTGTATCGGCAAAAAGAAACAGCGGCGCAAAGAGTAACGCCGCAGCAGCGGATGCGATGAGAACGTTCCTGTGCATACACGTTATACACTCAGTATAACCCGTCTCTTGCCGCCGCGTGAATATAAAAAAACAGGGTGATGCCCTGTTTCTTCATGATTTTTTGAACGCGCAAATGCGACGAAGCTACTCTTTCTTCTCGCCTTCAGCCGGTGCTGCTTCGCCTTCGGCCGGAGCGGCTTCAGCGGCTGCGCCTTCGGCCGGAGCGGCCTCCTGCGCTTTCTCCTCGACGAACTCCGTCACAGATACGAGTATCTCTTCCGGACTCGTCTTGAGCTCAGCGGATTTGGGGAGAGCGATGTCGCCTGCGAGAATATGGTCGCCGACGTTCACCAGCTTGGACAGGTCGATTTCAAAGCTATGAGGAAGCTCCGCAGGTGAGACTTCAATCTCGACCTCGTGCATCGCCTTTACGATGATGTGACCAGCTTTTTCCGCAGGAGAGACGCCGACGAATTCGAGCGGCACGTTGATTTCAACCTTCTTGCCCTTTTCGATAACATAAAAATCAGCATGGAGGAGCTTGCCCGTGACCGGGTGTACCTGCACGTCGTGGATGAGAGTATCTTTGTCGCCGCCGGCACCCTGGAGAGTTATGAGTGTCGTTTCTCCAGCGTCGCGCCAAATCATCTCGAGCTTGCGCGCATCGACTGAGATAGCCGTCGCCTCTTCCTTCGGACCGTAGAAGACGGCCGGCACGCGGCCGGACGCACGGACAGAATCCGTGTCTATCTTCGAGTCTCTCGGCTGGACATCAAGCATGATTGCCATGGGCGGCAGTATACGGATTTATCCCGTTTTTGCAATCATCCGGCTATTTCAGCGTGCTAAAATGCCGCGATGGATGTTCTCGCAATCGGTGATGTGGTTATCGACGATTTTATACGCCTGAAAGACGCACGGGCGAACTGCGACATCAACAACGAGAACTGCATGCTCTGCGTGCGATTCGGCGATAAGGTGCCGTTCGAATTTAATCAGCTCGTGCCGGGTGTCGGTAATTCTCCGAATGCGGCTGTTGCGTGCGCACGACTCGGTCTTGCGACGGGCCTTCGGGTCCATGTCGGAGCCGATGACCGCGGCAAGGTCTGCATCGACGCACTGAAGGCAAACGGCGTAGACACGTCGCTTGTCGTCGTCGAGGAAGGCAAGCTGACCAACTACCACTATGTACTCTGGTACGAAAGCGAGCGCACGATTCTCGTAAAACACGAATCGTTCTCATACTCGATGCCGACGCTTACCGAAAAACCGAAATGGATGTATCTCTCTTCGCTCGCGGATAACACCCTGTCGTATCATCGGGAAATCGCAAAATACGTTTCGGAGAATCCGGATGTGAAGCTCGCGTTCCAGCCCGGTACGTTCCAAATAAAATTGGGTGCGGAAGCGCTCAGGGACCTGTATGCACATACGCAGATTTTCTTCTGCAACAAAGAGGAGGCTCAAAAGATACTGAACATTCACCAAGAACACGACATCAAGAAACTGCTCGACGGAGTCCACGCGCTCGGTCCGAAAATCGTCGTCATCACCGACGGCCGCGAAGGTTCCTACGCGCGCGATGAGAGCGGCGCAATGTGGCACGCACCGATGTACCCGGACCCGAAGCCGCCGCTTGAGCGCACGGGCGCCGGTGACGCCTCGGCATCGACGACCGTCGCATATCTCGTGAAAGGAATGTCACTTGAAGAATCTCTTTTGCGCGGACACATCAACAGCGCGAATGTCGTCCAGGAAATCGGCGCGCAAAAGGGACTGCTCACCGCTGAACAAATCGAAGACTGGTACTCCCGCCGCCCGGCGGACTACCGAGCAACAGCAATTTAAGGGCTCTACTCTGCCCTATTCCGCTCTTGACCTGAGCATATTTAAATGTTATAATTACAAGTGGGAGGTCTCGACAGAGACCGGAGTCACTCACATCATGCAACAAAGCAGGAGTGAGTGTAATGCGTATCAGACTTTGGCCCATCGAGGCGCGGCTTCACAGTTTCGCCCCGTACTTCTCGTTCATCGTTCTTGCCTTTTTCGCGCTCGCCGCGGGGGTGTATTCCCTCTCGATGTACGCGAAGAAAGAGCAGGCTGCTATGTGTCTCGCCGAAAACCTCTATCACGAGGGTCGCGGCGAGCCGGTAAGCGCGCAGTACATCATCGGCATGATGACGATTGCGCGCGTCACCGACCCCGATCCGCAATGGCAGAAGACCATTTGCGGCGCGGTCGCACAGAATCGCCAGTTCAGTTGGACGCTGGATTACAAGCTCGCAACGCAAAGAAACGAGCAGGCGAAGTGGGAGCAGGCGAAGTTCATCGCGCGCGACCTTCTGGCACATGCGTGGGCCCGCTACGTGTTGCCGGCCGGATGGGAATGCGCACGGTTCTTCAAGCGAAGCGACGGAAAAGGTGTCTCAAAAGCCTCAATGAAGGAGTTCGAGACAAGGCTCTTCCCCGTCGGTTCGTTCGGTCACCATACCGCATACCAGGAACGTCGCGGGTGCAAAAATCCGCTTCCGACCAACTGATCTATCTTTTAGGAATTGCCGCGGCCTCGAGCCGCGGCTTTTTTTATTCTCCCGGATGTTTTTACTATTTCCGGGCAATCGCTTTTTTCACGGCGTCTACGATATGTGATACACCCATGCCGTAGTGTTCGATGAGCTCTACAGGCGTTCCGGACTGACCGAACTGGTCGTGAACGCCGATGAATTCCTGCGGAAGCGGTTTGGTTTGAACGAGAAGCTCGGCGATTGCGCTTCCGAGACCGCCTGAAATCTGGTGCTCTTCGACGGACACAAGAGCGCCTGCACTACCCGCTTCCCGTACGATTGTTTCCGTGTCGAGCGGCTTGATGGTATGTACATTCGTGACACTTATCCGAATTCCCTCTTTCTCGAGCTCGCGTGCGGCAAGGAGCGCATTGTGAACGAGCGGCCCCGTAGCGAATACCGCACACACGGGAGAGTCAGCACGGTAGAGAACGTTCGCCTTGCCGATTTTGAACGGAGTATCGGCGGCGGTCATGACGGGTGTCTTTTCCCGGCCGAAACGCAGATAGAAGGGTCCGTCGCCTGCGGCAGCGGCCAGCGTCGCCTTGCGGGCCTCCTCGCTGTCGCACGGAGAAATCACGGTCATGTGCGGCTGCATGCGCATGAGGCCCATATCTTCAAGCGCCTGATGCGTCGCACCGTCGGGCCCCACTGAAACTCCGGCGTGCATCCCGCATACAATCGCATGCACGTTGTTTATCGAAAGTGTCGTCCGAATCTGTTCATTATTTCTTCCGGGAGAAAACGTCGCGTACGATGTGAGGAACGGAATTTTCCCGTATTCGGCGAACCCTGCCGCAAGTGCCGCCATATTCTGTTCTGCGACGCCGATTTCAATAAAACGCTCCGGGAATTTTTTCTGGAACGCTTCGACGCGCGTCGATTCCGTGAGGTCTGCGGAAAGCGCGACAATGCGCGGATCCTTTTCCGCCGCTTCGATGAGTCCCGCGCCGAACCCGTCGCGGGTGGCCGCCATGTCGGGCGTCCCGAATATATTCACTTTCAGTTTCATTTCAGGAATCAGCATACTATTGATGTTCGCTCGCAATTTTTCCCTGCATTGTACGCAACTCATTTAAGAAGAGCGCTGCCTCCTCTTTGTTCGGCGGTTTGCCGTGCCAGCGGTAATCGCGCTCGATTTCACTGATGCCCTTCCCGGGAATCGTATGCGCGATGATTACCGTCGGCTTTTCATAGATTGCTTTCGCCTCTTCGCACGCGGCGATGAACTGCGGGATATTGTGACCGTCGACCTCGAGTACGTGCCAATTGAATGCTTCGTACTTTTCGCGCAACGGCTCGAGCGGCATAATGCTCTCCGTGTAACCGTCTATCTGAATATTATTCCGGTCGATGATACCGGTGAGGTTCGAGAGCTTATTGGCGCCCGCCCACATCATCGCCTCCCAGATGTTTCCCGAATCATGTTCTCCGTCGGACATGGCGCAATACACGCGCGACTTCGCTCCGTCCATACGCATAGCATACGCGATGCCGGCCGCCTGCGAGAGACCGGAGCCGAGGGGGCCGGAGGTGGATTCAAGTCCGGGCAATTTTGTGCGCTCCGGGTGACCCTGTAAGCGTGAGCCGAATTTTCTGAGAGTCAGACACTCTTCAACGGGAAAGTATCCCGCATGCGCCATCGCAGCGTACCGTACCGGCACGATGTGACCGTTGGAGAGAATCAGGCGGTCGCGCCCCTCCATATCGGGATTTTTGGGGTCGTGATTGAGTACGCGGAAATAAAGTGCCGTAAAAATATCCGTCATTCCGAGCGGGCCGGCAGTGTGTCCGGAGCCCGCCGCAACGAGCATTTCGATAATCGTCTGCCGGATTTCGTTCGCCTTCTTCTCCAATTGTTTTATTTCCGAATCCAAAAGAGCTTCCATCGCCCGATTATACCGCGACTTCAGCCTGTCGCGGTGCACAGCCGCGCATCGCGCGGTCGAGAATTTTGGCGTACGCGGAAGCAGGATTGTCCGCTTTTGAAATTGCGGAGCCGACGCACAAACGGTTCGCCCCGGCGCGGACGAGCAGCTCCACATTCGCTTCGGAAATACCGCCGTCCACGGCAACCATGAGATCAGGATAGTGCGCGTGAAGCTCTTCTGCACGTTGCAGAGCGCGCTCATCGAAAGGCTGCCCCTGAGCGCCGACTTTTGCGATGGACATGAGCTGGACGGCGTCGCACAGCGGTATAAAGGACTCCAGCAAATCGAGCGGCGTATCGAGACACACCGAAAGACCTACTTCTTGTGCACCTGCCGCCTTCCACTGCGCAAACATATCCCGCGCGACATCCGCATCAGAAAGTGACTCGACATGCGCGAGCACACGAAATGCACCCGCACGCGCAAGCAGCGCTCCTATCTGCCGCGGGTCCGAGACCATAAGGTGCACTTCGTACTGCATGGACTCCGAGCACGGGAGCATCGCTCCCGTAGAGTACAGACGTTCCAATTCGGACATTTGTCCGTGCCTGTAGGGCCAAGAAACAACGGGCGCAAATACACCGTCGCAAATATCAAGCTGAATGAGCGGTGCATATTCTGCAAACTCTCTCGAGCGGCGCTCAAGCTCCGATAAATCGGGTGGGCACGTGTTCGTCGGAATCACGTGAGGATCGCAGAGATACTTCATGCGCGAGGTGGCTTACGGGCCTACGCGGAATGTTCCGGTCGGTTCTGTGGAGGGACTCGCGCCTGAAGGCACCGTGCATGAGTCTGAAGGGCTCGGTACGGTCGCCTCCGTAACAGCACCGATACAATACGATGCAATGACGCTGCTCACGGTATATGCGGTGTAATTGTAATTGGAGCCGGTCGACGGGTCAGTCGGTACGGCTGATATATCACCATCGGTAACAAGAGCGGAGAGGGCCGAAGGGTACGCAGGAGTAGTCTGATTGCTGTAGTAGAGCTCCAACGCGACCTGGAGTTGTTTTACGTCGGCGAGCCGGCGGGCATCTCTTCCCTTTTTACGCGCGGAATTCAACGAACCGAGAATGACTGAGGAGAGGAGCCCTATGATGGCAATAACCACGAGGAGCTCGATGAGGGTAAAGCCCTTCTCTGCGCTCGTGTACCGGCTGATGCCGTGTGATGTTCGTGCTGACATGTTAGTTGTGTTATGTAACGACATTCAAAACCTTTACTGCGGGAGAAGCGGCGGAGCGGAAGAGCCGCCTTTGAAGAAGAGAAAGTACAGGGCCAGAAGAAGTGCGAGCGCACCTACGGCCATGAGAATGTACTCCGCCTGCTTTCTGTCCTGCGCGAGCCCCCAGCTTACTAATTTACCGGTAATGTCCGAACCCATGCTCTGCACGGGTGGCCTGCCGAATTCATCGGCGCTGTCGTTAAATTGCATGTCACTCATAGGCATCAGTATAGCGCTCATTTGAGACCTCGGAAATGACCTGTGGATACGTTTATTTCTCGGCTGATGCGGGAAGTTCCCCGAGTTTCGCTATCCTGCGCAGGTGCCGGTCCTCGGCCGCCGGCTCCGCGCTCAGCCACTGTAATACCGCTTGCTTCGCCTCATCAATAGAGAGGAAGCGTGCGCCGAGTGAAAGCGCATTGGCACCGTTGTGCTGTCGCGACGAAGACAGCATATCGAGCTCGTGACCGCTCATATCAGTCTGCTTTTTTGCCGGCTCGCCGTAGTACAGCGCGCAGCGCACTTTCGGAAAACGGTTCGCCGCCATGGCCTCTCCTTGTCCTGACGCTCCGATAACCACCGCACGACTCTCCACCCCCGCTGCAGCATCGTCCGAGAGGAGCTTCGACGCCCGTCCGACGAAGTCGGTGTAATCATCCGCTTTATCGAGTTCGAACGCGCCGCAGTCCACTGCCTCGTGCATAACGCCGCGTATCGTCGTCCCTTGTACGAATTGCATCAGTACGGACTTCAAATCGAATCCGGCGTGGTCTGCTGCAAAATATATCTTCATGATGGTACTAGAGTTTGGCCGCGACCCGGAGGACATGCTCCACGAGCGTATGTGTGTACCCCATTTCGTTGTCATACCACGCGAGCACTTTTACCAAGGAGCCGTCCACCACGCGGGTCATTCCCAAGTCTGCAATCGAGCCGTACGGGAGCCCCAGAATATCCGACGAAACGAGCGGCTCATCGGTCACCGCGAAAACGCTCTTCCAACGGTCGGTCGCCGCCGCCTTACGGAGCGCCTCATTCACCTCTTCGACTGAAGTCGGACGTTTTGAAACAAAGGTCACGTCGACGAGAGAGCCTGCGGGAACGGGAACGCGTACAGAAATGCCGTCAAACTTGCCTGCGAGCTGCGGATATGCGAGTGCTGTCGCCTTTGCGGCGCCTGTCGAAGTCGGAACCATATTTTGTGCTGCTGCGCGGCTCTCTCTCACGTCTTTCGCTTTTCCGCCGTCCACAAGACTCTGGCTCGCCGTGTATGCGTGCGTGGTATTCAATACTGCACGCTCGATACCGATTGCCTCATCCAAAATACCGATAAGCGGTGAGGCGGCGTTGGTTGTACACGACGCGTTCGATGTAATGTCGCACGTGCCAAACTTTTCCTCATTGGCACCGATAAGTATTGTCTCCAAACCGTCGCCTTTTCCGGGTGCTGAAATAACGACTCTCTTTGCTCCCGCGGTGATGTGTGCCTTTGCCTTGTCGGCATCAGTGAAAAACCCGGTCGATTCGATAACGATGTCGATGTTCATATCGCGCCAGGGCAGAGCGCTCGGCTCTTTTTCCGCGAGCACGGCAATCTGCTTCCCGCCGACGATGAGGGCTTTCTCGGCAGAAGTGACGGAAAATGATGCCCGTCCGTATACCGTGTCGTATTTCAAGAGGTACGCGAGATTTTCAGGCGCCGCGAGGTCATTAATCGCGACGACTTCAATGTCCGCTCGTCCCTCGACCGCTCTCATAAAGCCTCTTCCGATTCTTCCGAACCCGTTTATTGCGACACGTGTCATATCAGCATCTCAAATGATTATTCAGTAAGTGCTCTGATTGTAGCACCGCAGTGCTTCCCCGCTGTCCCCATGCGGCATTCCGGGACCTCACTACTGAGCCGCAGTTGTTGTCGCCGTAGTCGCGGAAGTTGTACTGGCGGACGTGTCAGTCGACGTAGTAGCCGTACCGGGAAGAGGTGTGCTCGAGTCGGGGGTAGACGTCGCGGACTCCGTATTGCCGGCCGACGTCGAGGATGCAGTTTCTTGAGTTGACGTGGCCGCACCGCCTGAATCTGCGGGCGTTGTTGTAACAGTTCCGCCAGTATCCGGAGTCGTCTGCGTGCCGGTGCCCGAACTCCCCGTGGTAGGAGTAGAGCCGTTTACAACTTGAGATGCGGGTACGGGCGGACCGGTCACCGGGTCGTACACGATGACGGTGCGCTCTGCGGAAACCGAATTATTGTTCGGGTCCAGCGCGACATATTTGACTATCCAGGTACTCGTCGCGGTGGTATCAATCTGTACCTGCGTAGTTTTCGCTCCATTCAGGTACGTTTCGATTCTGATGACGTCGTTCTGCTGGTCGGTCGCAATCGCGCCCAAATCCGAGTAGCTGCTGTGAAGCGGTATCTGTGCGGGATTATTTCCGAGAATCTGTATCGCCAGCGAGGCGTTACCCGAAGTCTGCTGAGCCGGTGTTTGACCATCCGGGGTTTGCGGATTCTGCGCTACTGCGAGCGAAGGGTCCGGTTCGGTAACAACCGGCACATAGCCCGGGAGTGTTTCCGTGGAAGCGTTCAGCATCTTCCCTACCAAACCTCCGTAGACCGTCGCCACCGCTTTTTGTGTGACATTTTTCCTTTCGATGTCCTGCGTCTCGCGCAGACGAACGAGTTCCGAGTCAACATTCTCCTTAAGCTGTTGCGTCACATAGACACCGAGGTCACGGTACTGTCCGAGCATCGCCTTTGATACCGTCAGTGTCCGGTCTTTGGTCACGTCCTGCCATACACTGTCGGAGAGATCGATGGTGGAGAATTTATATGCGACGTAGTAATTATCCGTATCTTCGGTGACCGATGTTATTTGGATTTGCGGCGAATATGTCGAAAGATCCTTATTGGCTATGTACGTATTATCAATGGAGAGTACCTGTTGATCGGAAGAATAGATGGCGCCGGGGTCCGTGGCGGCGAATGCCCCTCCCGCACCGAGCAACATCAGCGAGACCGCAATCGGTACGGCGTTGTTGTAGGTGAGAAATTTTACGACTGACATACGGATACATCTCCATTCTACACCCCGCCTGCAGTGCTCTCTTGCGTCTCCGGGGTCGGAGGAGTCTGTTGGGACGTTATCGAATTCAGCAGATTCTTGGCATCCGTATAATCCGGATTCAAGATGAGCGCTCTGCGCAGAGCGTCCCGTGCCTTAACGGCATCCCCCTTCTGAACAGCCATCTGCGCTTCCAGGAACGGACCCTCGGCTCGCATGGGCGCAAGCTGCTGCACCTGAGAGATTGCAACGTTCGCACTTTCCTCCGCATTCGGATACCCGGTCGATAGAATGGTTACATAAAGCGAGGCGCTGTAGAGCCAGGTCCTGTAGTCGCTTCGCGCGACCTGGGTGGCCAGACTGGCAAAATCAGCGGCCTCTCTCAAGGACTTTTTCACTGCCTCGACATCCACCGGCGATTGACGAGCTTGCGCATTTGCCTGTTGGAAAAGTGCGCGCGAGGCGTCTATATCGTAGGTACCAGAATTCCATACTCTCGCTGCGAACATGAGCACAGTGGTGCGCGACTCGCTGCTCTCAGTGCTTATCGCATTGCCGCGCGCATGAAGCTCCGCTGCCAGAAATTGCCGAAACGATGTCTGAATCAAAAAAAGTCCGCCAGCAACGAAGAGCACCGCAAGAGGTACCGTAACCCTCAAATCTCCATGCAGCCGGAGTACCGGCCGTTCGCGGACAAGGAGGCTCGCCACGACACCGGTCGCCGCTCCGGCGACAAGAAAGAGCGGCAGAGCTATCGGATATACAAACATTGCGCCGAATGAAAAAAGCGCGAGGGCGAGGGCGGCAGGAAGCTCTTGTCCGGCAGACTGCGATATTGAAGAATCTCTCACAAGGAAAGACGTGACGGATGCCACAAGCAGCAACGGAATGAGAATAAATGACAACAACCCGATTAATCCGAGAGTTACGGCAATCGTGGCTACTGTTGAATACGCGGAGTCAGGCACGAGACCGGCCGAAGGAGAACTGTTTGTTTCCATGAGACGGTAGCGCTCCCACGTCGCGGTGAACGAACCGGGACCCGTTCCGATTAACGCGCCCGGCAGATTCTGAATGTACAGAGCTCCCCCGACGAGTACCGTCGAAACGAATGACGGATATCCGTTTACGGGAGCAACTTTTAACACAGGGCTGCGAACACCAACGAGCATGCAGATGAGCACGCAGACGCTGGCCGCAAGAATCGCAAAAGGGATCCTCGTGCCGGCGTGCGCTATTGCGCCGACAGCTACAAAAAGCCCTGAGGCCGCAAGAATTATAAGGAGCACGGTGGCCGCAGTAATTTCAAAAAAAAGCACGAAGAGCACGAGCAAAACAACGCTCACGCCCGCGTACATGAGACGTGGCCGCAAACGCTGTGCGCTATCAGTACATATTGTCGACACGAGGAGTGCCGCCGCAATAATGTATGTAAGGTCCGGCCAGGCTCCGGATAACGTGGCAACACCAACGGCGTCGGGTCGCATAAGAATCAACACGGCAGAAAGCGCCGAGGCAATCCCCGCGGATACAACAAGTGCGTAAAAGAAGGGGTAAACGAAACTTCTCGGAATAAGTGCGCCGGTGAAACTGGCAACTAGGAAAAGGAAGAACGACCCGAGACTGCCAGCTTCAAATCCCAACCCGGAAAACGACACGGGCAGCGAACTGTTTACAATGAGCGACAGGCACGCAACGATAAAAAGCGGTACGGCCGCGTATGCAAGTAACGACCGCGGGACTTCGATGGAACTGCGATATCGAACCAAAGAGAAGGCAGCGGCGCATACGGAAACGCCCAATATAAAGGCGGTGAGTATTCCTTTTTGAAGGTAGGGAGGCGTCCACGCAAACGGCAGCACAAGCAGTGGAAGAAGTGCGACGGTAAAAAGATATGGTACCGTAATCACTGCAATAGTTGAGCGCCACATACGAGTCTCTCAAGTTTACCATGTGCACCGGTGCAGAAAATAGCGCGGATAGCTGAGCAGGCATCAGCGAACCAGCCTCGGAACGCGATATACTGCAACATATGACAAAAATCATGCTCAGCGGAGTTGTCGTACTCGGTATTTTTTCCGGCATCCTTATGACGTACGTCGCCCTCGAACCGACCGACTCCGCACTGACACTCGAAACACCGCCGCCCTACCCCGAGAGCATCCAGGTGGCGGGTATTCTCACATCGCGCGATACTGAGACTAAAAAAATCACGATTCTTATGGTGAGCCCGTATTTACGCTCCGAGAGAGTTCCTGTCCAAATCACCTACAACGACCAAACTACGCTGCGCATAGCGCCGAGCGAAAGCCCACTAGAATCGCTGGCCTCAGTCGATGAGCATCGACTTGGGCCCGGCACGCGCGTTCTCGTCTTCGTGGCTCGGGAGCCCGGCCCGCTGCGTGCCGACATGTTGGTTGTGCCCGAAAATCTATGACCAGGCGCACCCTTTACCGTATAGCGTTCGTATTTCTTGCCTCTGCATTGCTGGGAACCTATGTCTTCTTATTCCTCGTTGCTCCTTTCCTTTTGGCAAAAGGTGGGAAAGTACTTTCGGAAATACGGAAAACTGTCACGACCAGCGCAAGAATGGTATATGGAACAGTAACCGCAGTTGACAGTGTGAATCAATCCATCGACATCGATATCCAGAGCCCGTTCGGGAACGGAGTGGTACACCTCCACTTGAACATCCTGCAGCCCTCTTTTATCGCGCGTCAGGACCTGGTCGCGGGACCCGAGGGAATATTTAACTCCCTCACCGAACCAAAACTCGCGCCGCTCTCTGACATGCACCCGGGAGATAGAGCAG
This sequence comes from Candidatus Kaiserbacteria bacterium, assembly GCA_021413775.1. Taxonomy (GTDB): domain Bacteria; phylum Patescibacteriota; class Minisyncoccia; order Phycocordibacterales; family UBA2100; genus UBA10103. The sequence goes on from JAIOPS010000026.1 coordinate 35,631, forward strand.
CCTTACTGATCAGTCGCGATGCCAACCTTCGCGTCGGGACGTACTACATAATTTTCGGCAATCCCCTCTAAAAGCACGTCTGTCGCATAAAAAGCGAGAGGTGCCCAGCGAAATTCCGCTGACACCGGCATCCTGAGGACTGTCGCGCAAATATGATATGCTGGAGTCTGCTAGAACGTTACGTGCCGGTCGTGCATTCGCGCGACACCAACATACAGATACGCAATCAAGCCGAAAAGGATCTCTTCGATGCGTCATACAATCGCTATTCTCTCGATCATCGCAACAATGGCCGGTTTCCCGGTTCCGGCAGGAGCCCAGTGGCCCGAGCGGGCGATTAAAGTCGTGGTCCCCTTTCCGGCAGCGATTGCCTACGACAAAATCATCACGGATGCTCTCGCCGAAAAGCTCGGAGTACCGGTGTACCTCGAAATTGTCCCGGGCGCCGGCGGGACGATAGCGCTCCAGCGGATGATGGAGTCGCCCGCTGACGGATACACGCTCGGGCACGGGGCAGGTCCGAATATGATTCTGTCTTTGTGGAAACATCCTCCCTACGACCCGCTCAACATGACCGTCATCGGTCCCACCACCGCATTCCCTCCGCCCGTTCTGTTCGTCCGGAAGTCCTATAAAGGTTCTCTCAAGGACTTCGTGGAGGAGGCGCGCAAAACAGGATCGGAGATATCGTGGGGTTCCGGTAACCGCAATACGGCATCCATGGCCGGCTTGCAGTTCCTTTCGCTCGCGGGAATAAAAGGGGCGACACTCGTCCCCTCATCTCCGGCGAGCGGGGCAAATCAGTCACTCATCGAGGTTCTGGCCGGACGCTATGCATTCGGCGTTGAAGCCGGTTCGTTCGTGCTTCCCCAGACTGCGGAAGGGGGCGGTTTGCGGGTACTCACGGTTCTCAGCAATCGGCGCCACTGGATGTTTCCCGATGTCCCGACGCCGCAAGAAGCCGGACTGCAAGGCAACTTCGAACTGTACGTCATGAACTGTTTCTTGTCACCGAAGGGCACGCCGCCCGAAATCGTACTCCGGCTCCGGCAGGCACTCTACGAAGTGATGAGCAATGCTGATGTCGAGAAAAGGTTGCGCGTAATCTACAATGAACCGATTGTGGTTCCTCCGGAACAGATGGAGACCCGCGTTCGGCAATGGCTTACGACCGAAACCAATAATTGGAATCGGATTATCGAGAAAAACGGGCTCCCGCTGCAGTGAGCGGCGGAGCATCCTCTGAGCCCGGCGGCATACCCGCCGGGCTTTTTTTTAATCGTTGTGCAGCTCTTATGCTTTGTTATTCTTTCGTGATGAACGGACATTCCGTATTTCCGCTGTCGTGGGGGCCCAGACCGCCTGTCGCGGACGAGTCGTACGACTGGGTTACAAACTCGTTCGGACCAAGCGACCCGCGTGCGCTCGACATTGTCCCGGTGAAATGTGACGAACCGTGGGAAACTCTGGAGACGTTCACACGGAAATGTGCACCGCATCTCGTACTGGGACTTTTTCCCGCCTTCTTGCAGATAGATACCCGCTTTCACCGCGCTATACACTCATTGGGCCTTCCCGTATGCACGATGGTTGAAGAGCAGGCGAAGATTGCGGCCGCAGTCGTCGGGCATCTGGATATAGGCGGCGTCGTACTCTTACAATCTGCGTGTACAGTATTCGAAAGAGAGCTTGCGAAGTTTAAGCCGGCTATGACTGTCCGGTATCTGGCGATTCTCGCACCGGAAGAGCGGCCCGGGATTGCGCACGGTGAAATAGATATTCTTTTTGAACTCCATCTCGTACCGGGAATTGTCGGCCTCTTCCAATGCGAACAGGCGCGCGACAGCGCAAGGATTTTCCACCCCAATGATCGATTCGTGTGGGAGTTTGCCGATTCGAAAGCATGGGTGAGCGACAACGACGGCCGCCGCTTCTCTCATGCGGAAATTCCTCAGCCGGTTTTTCCGCATGAGACCCAATGCGCATGCGGGAGAAGCACATCACTCCGGCTCAATTGACTATGTCGACTCTCATCCAATTGCGCAGAAAAATTCATGAGGTACTGCATTCCCCGTATTCAGACTTCTATCGAAACCTCTACCGGGGAAAAGTGTCTCTCAACGACGGGTTCCCCGGCTCATGGGAAGAGTGGACATCACTTCCGCTGCTTACGAAAGCTGATCTGCAACACGTGCCGTATCAGCAACGACTCTATGTCCCCAAGGAAAAAATCTATCGCATACATCAGACATCCGGGACCACCGGCGCGGGCATAACGGTACTTCCCCGGACCCGCACTCCTTACCACAAACAAGCTCTTGCGCATTTCAACGCCGCGTCCTATATCGGGTTTATGTATCCGCACAGCGGGTACGAAATGTTCACGCCCCCGGGTTCGCAATTTATCGGCGGCGACCCGGCGAGACTCCAGGCTTCCGCTGTACTTGCATCCAGAATCGCCGCAGAGGGTATAGCCGTGGCATCGGCGTCGCTCGCCATCGAATTTGCGTCCGAGTTGCAAAAAAGCCTCGACCTTTTATCAATAAAACATATTCTTCTCCAGGGCGATATTTGTACACGTCTGCAGCGCAAGGCCCTCTCCCGGCTCTACCCGAACGCCAAGATAACGATGATATATCTGTGCGCCGAAATGCAGGGTGTGGCCGTATTCCCCGCTCTCCCCGCTATTCCCGATGAACCGAACGGACTGGAGCCTTCAAGCGATATCTATGCAGAACTCGCGGATGAACGCGGTGGAATCATTTCCGAACCGAACACCGAAGGAAATCTGATTGTGTCCGTTCTTCAGGACGGTATGGCACTTCCGCTACTGCGCTACACTCCAGGAGATCGGGCGACATTTCTCGTCCACGACGAGACACGAACGGTCTTTAAAGTCGTCGGAAGAAACGTCAATGACCGCCTCCGCCTTTCTGTAGGACAAATTGTGCTCCGGGAACTCGAGCGGGCAGTTGAAATGAGCGTGCCTGACTCCGTAACGGATTTCCAGGCGACCCTGGAAGAAAGCGGAATTCCTCCCTTGCCATTTCTTTCACTTACGCTGTACGGTAGCGCCAGTTCGGCCCAAAATTCCGAAGCAATTGCCCGTCTGATACAGGAAAATCTACGCATTACACCGGAGAGGACATACGCAGACGGCATGGCGAGAGGAATATGTGCACCGATTGTCTGCACGGTTTCTGCGCCGGAGATGCACGGCGTGCCGCAAAAAAGACAGCGGCTCGTTGACGGACGAGCGCGCTGAGTGCACCACCGGTTTTACTCTTCGCTCTACCTACATCGCAGCCTTGAGGCCGCTTTGAATTTCTTCAACAAGACCGTCGAATTGCGGGTCGAGTTCCTTGCGAAGCGGGGCCAACGCCTCTTTGAAGACATTTCTCTGTTCCGGCGTCAGCCGGATAATCGTGGTGCCGTTCTTTTCGAGGAGTGCGCGCATCGAATCTTCGTATGCGATATTATCCTGCTTCTCCGCAACTGCGGCATCATGCACAGCGTCCTTAAGAGCAGTCTGGTCTTTCGGTGACAGAGAGTCGTAGAAGCCCGTACTCACAAGGACAATGGTGAGCGACATACTATGATTGGTCTCCGTTACATATTTAATGAATGTCGGATTCGCCTCGAGGAGCGGTGCCAGACGACTATAGGTAGTCTCCACTGCGTCAGCAGTCTTCAACTTCACGAGATCAGGAGTGAACTCCAGTTTCGGGTCTTGCACCGGGTTAGCTCCCAGCGCGCGTGTCGTGCCCTGAATCACCGGTCCGCCTGCCCCGCTCAAAATTTCCATGCCCTTCATATCCTCCGGCGTCAGTATCTTTTTGTCTTTGGATACGAAAATCCTGAATCCGCCGCTCATAGTAAAGGCGAGCGGTTTGTATTTGGGAATTTTAAGCGCCAGGTCATTCAGCAATTTTTCTCCGCCGGGTCCATCGAGGAACTTGAGAGCAGAATCATAATCATCAAATAAGAAGGGCAGATCGAGCACGCGTACACTGAAAGAATACGTCCCACCGAGGTGTCCGACGTATTCTGAAATCATCCGCGGATGCCCCGGTGTCTCGCTGTCAATGTATGCAGTAAAATCATGCCCTGTAGTGTACGACGGCGGCAACACATCATCAGGCAGCACAGTTCGTTCAAGTGACACGTCTCCGCCGCTTTTTACTGAAATTTCTTTCGAGAACACGTCAGCCGCCCGTGCAAACAAAACGGTTGGCGGATGAGGCAAAAGCCAGGTAATGGCCGCCTTTGCAGCGGGCTCCTTCTGTGCGCTCGACGCAAAAGTGTTCCAACCGAACAGAAGGAGCAGGGCGCATACAACGAGAATCCCCAGATAAACGAGCAAGCGCTTTGCACTAAACTGACCAGTGTTTCCTTGCTCGGACATGTCCTTACATAATAGTACGCACGACTGCAATTGCATAGCTGCTCTGTGGATTAAGCCTTGTTCACATGCTGTGCTGCACGGAAATTTCAATAGGTTGCCTTACGAACCTACACCCTGATGACGTGCGAGCATGTCTTCAGTACTGAAAATCGGAGGTTTCTCGAGAGGGACAGTGAGCGCGTTGTAGGAATACAGCCAGCCGTTCCGGTCCTTGCCTTCGTTGGCAGCAGCGTATGCCCCTCTAATCTCCCCTTCGGTGCGAAGCTCGAATGTCGCCCGATTCGCTTCGGTGCGTTCAGTGGCATGTGCCGTTCGCGTCATCCTATTATATTGATACATGTGCAATGCTTCACTGACATCAGCGGCTTTGAGCAGTGAGCGGGTGAAAATGACCGCATCCTCCATCGCCATACCGGCGCCCTGCGCGAGGAACGGCAGCGCCGGATGTGCGGCATCACCCAAAAGAGTCGCCCGGTGCGTGCTCCAGTTGCGCGCCGGCTGCCGGCTAAAGAGTGACCAACGATAACATTGATCTTTCGAGGCCGAATCGATAATCGCCTGGATGGAGGGGTGCCACCCTTCGAAATCCTTCTTCAACGCGCTCCACGACGACTTGCGCGTCCACGCCTCCTCCGACGCCTCGGGGACCTGAACCTCGCCACAGAAATTCATGAGCGACCCGCCACGTACGTAGTAGCAGATTGCATGTGTGCCACCGCCGATAAAAATAGAGGTCACCTGATCGAGGCGGAGCTCTGCCGGAATGTCCTCGCTCGGGACGAGAATCCGCCATGCGGTAATACCCGTATACTCCGTGCGGAAGCCTCCGATAATCTGTTTGCTGACCGCGGATTTGACACCATCGGCTCCGAGCAAGACATCGCCGCGCGCGGTCGACCCGTCCGCAAAGCGGAGCTCGACGCTGTCCGCCTGTTCTGCAAAGCCTGTCGCTTTCTTGTTTAAATGTACCGCATCCCGTTTCAATTCACGGACCTTGGCCACCAAAAGCGCCTGCAGATCGGCACGATGAATCTGAACGAACGGAGCCCCGTGGCGCTGCAGATGTTCATCGAAAAGCGGGAATTGATGTATCACTTCCCCGGTATCATGGAGGCGAAATTCGTATCCCTTTGCGCGTACCCCGGCCCGCATGACAGCCTCTTCGAGTCCCACATGCCTCATGATATGCATGGCATTGGCCGGCAACTGCACACCGGCACCTACCTCTTTGAGCACCCGCGCCTGTTCAAACACGTCAACATCGAAACCTTCTTTCAAGAGACATGCGGCTGCGGTAAGTCCGCCGATACCCGCTCCAGCGATAAGTATTTTCTTACGTTTCATACAGGATTCTACCTACGGACAAAATCATCGTATCACAGGAGGCACGTGTGCCGGAGTGGCCCGGAACAAGGCATTGAAAGATTGTCTCAGGAGTATACAATTCACACATGGAGGAATCCTCTCCCAACGAAGCCTCAAGCCAAGACACCGCGAAAAGCGCTCAAACAGAGATCGCTCCCGAAGATATTTTTCACTTCGTTGCGTGCGTTGGCTTTTTTTAGTCTATAAGAAGCCTCGCTCCTTCCACGAATTCACACGATTCATCCCACCGCGAATCATTTCCCGGAGCATATCTTTCGTCACTGTCGGATAGACCTCTTCAATCCCTTTATGCAGTGACTGATCAGCGCCGACTCTCCCACTCCCAATGAATGAGGCTTTTTCTGGCAGCCTCCAGACACTGCCGTTGAACGGAAGGAAGTAGAGACTGAGATGCGCGTGCGCGACGAGCGCCGCTCCGAGAGGATACACGGAAAGGGCGCCGAGACCCGTGCGCGCTTTCGCAGCCTGGACCTGAAGCCCGACCTCTTCCACGAAGGTCATGAGCAGATAATCGAGCATGCTCGATCGCTGTTTCGCGACGAGCTCGCGATTGAGATGTGCTCTGCGCTGCATATCCGCAATCGTCAATACGTCCATCCAATATTGCTGGTCTCGCATCGTATAGAAACGTGTTCCTGTCTGCATCCAATAAGGCACATTGCGATCAATCGCAGTTTGGAACAGTGCTTTTCCGATCCAGCCATATCGCGCATTACTGGTCCCCACGGGCAAGAAATAAAACCGGTCCACGGGCTCTACTCGCACAAACGTATAATTTGTCATGCGGTTCTGCAGCATGTATACGATGAACTGCCGGTCGGTCGGCTGCCCGTCAAAATTCGAGAGCCGGACCGTTATTGGGCCGTGCTGCTCGATGATGATCGATTCCTCGGCATGACGCTCAGTGTTGAGTTCCGACATCGTCATTCCGATCTCAGACAACGGATCTCCTGTCCTTCCCTCGACCGGCTGTGTCGGAGCGGGCGGATTATATTCAGACGCCGATTCGCGAAGGAGCACAGTTCGAACGGCAACGTCTTTCTCCAACGCGACGGCGTTCTGTTTTAATGTCTCAAGCGCCTGCCAAATATCGGCATGCGTAAAACTATTACCGACCTTGTCGAAAAAGATTTTCTTATCACGAATGAGAATATCGTGCGATAGCACCGCATGGTGCAACGCCGTAAAACGGGCGACACTGATCCGATAGGTGCGCGCAGCTTTCTTCCACGACTTCAGGAGGCGCTTGGCGGCCGCTTCGGAAGGTTGCGAGAGAAATCTCCGGCGTTCTCTTTCGCATTCGATGAACTGCTTCAGGAATGGGACGGGATAGAGGTGTGTCTGCAGCGGATGCGTCCAGAGATAAGCTTTTTTTGCATACGAAGGTCGGCTGAGATAGCCTCCTATCTCTTTGAGCGACGCCCTCAGCGCATCGAGTGCTACCTCACCGCGTTCAAGATCCATCCCCTCCGCAGCGAAGAGCGGATCCTTGATTACAGACTCGTAAAAGGCCTGTGATAGCTTGTTTTGCATACCCCACATCATTCGAAATCCAGTATAGCAGAAGTGAAATCCGTATCCTTGAGTTCCTTTGCCATCTGACATAGATTGACGGCAGGTCGTACCGGAAACGGACGACAAAAAAGGACGAAAGGAACTCCGCATGAAAAAACGTCTTATGACGCTCGCCGCCTTCGCATTTCTGAGCGTGTTCGCAAACGCCGCACTCGCGGACGGCACAGTCCGCCTCGTCGTCCCGTTCCCCGCGGGATCGATTACCGACATCGCGGCGCGCCTGGTTGCACCGAGGCTCTCGGACCAACTCAAGCAGCCGGTCATTATCGATAACCGCACCGGTGCGTACGGCATGATTGCCGCGCGTGATGTTGCGGTCTCGAAACCCGACGGCCTGACGCTTGGATTCAGCCCCGACGGACCGCTCGCCACCTTGCCCGCAAGCTGCATCGCCCACGGGCAGAAACTGCTCTATGACCCGACGACATTCTCCACCATCGGATTCGTCGGACGGACCTACTTCGAACTGGTGGTCAGAAAAGACCTTCCGTTCGATACGCTTGGCCAGTTGATTGAATACGCCCGTAAAAATCCGGGCAAACTCAACTTCGGCTCAGGCACCCCGTCGGCTATTCTCGGTGACGGCATTCTGAACTCGATCGAGGGCGTCAAGGTGACCGAGATACCTGCAGGACGAGGCGGCGAACCGCAGGTCATCCTTGATATCATGTCGGGGACCGTCGACGCGCTGTTCAGCACGACGTACTCGGCTATGCCGTACCTCGAAAACGGCGCACTCAAGTCGCTGGGCACGGTCGGCTCGGTGCGGAATCCGTTCCTTCCGCGTTCTATCACGTTGGCCGAACAAGGTTATCCGGCATTCGCTGAAGCCGAGGTCTGGTTCGCTCTTGTCGGGCCTCCGGGACTTCCGGCAAAAGAAATCGAACGCCTGAACACCGCGCTCAATAAGGCCCTCGATGACAATGAGCTGAAGGATCAGTTGGCGAAATCGCGCGTGACACTCTATTCGACCTCGCCGGCCGCTCCCGCCGCGCAGATTAAAAAGCAGATCGAGTTCACGGCCAAGCTCATCCGCGAACACGACCTCAAGGTTCCGTGCGGCAGTTGATGCCGAGACCGGCGCCTACATGAGAAGCGGCAGCCCCTCCCGGGCTGCCGCACTTTTTTTACCGATTCACGAGAGTGAACCCGCCGCTTGGGTCGCCTACAGGATGTGTCGCGATGTCGGTTCGGTACTGTATGATCGGCGTCGTTAGGAGCCGTCGTTTCGTAAGCACCAGCACGCCATCTTGATGTTCGACGAGTGAATCGCCGAGCGGCGAGAAGACCGGCGCTGAGGAATACGGCGCATCAGCAAATGCCCCCGTTTCCGGAAGTATCAGGAGCAGACGGATGCGGCGCGCAAACCTGCTATACGGCGCAAGCTGTTCGTAATTAAACGAGTCCCCTATGACCGTGATTGAGGAAATTGGTTCGGTTGAAGCTGTAAAAAACGGGAGCATTTTTTCAAGTGAACGGGAATCGGTAATGAGAGCGTCTATCCGGTACTTTGAAGCAGTGAAAACGCTCGCCTCCGCCATTTTTTCCCCTATCAGCGGAATCATGTTGTTCTCGCGGCACCACATAGATTTCTCCACCGCTTCGTATGAATTACTCAGGTAGACCATCGGTCGTCGAGCCTGCTCTCCCCACTGCTCCTTTTGTATGTCGTCGAAGCTCCACTCGGACAAAAAGACACCCTCAGGATAGCGCACAACTTTCACGAGACCGCTCTCATCCTTATATCGTCTTCGAGAAAGCGGCGTAGCAATGAATTCTGCGCGGGATACGGCCGGAATATCAGAAAAAGTTTCCGCACCGCCCCACATGTCGCGGTAAAAAGCAGAAGCATCGCTTGTGCGGACTGCGTCTACGAGATCTTGTACGGCTGATTGCGCATCGTTCATACTCTTATATACGCTGGACAATCTTAGCTTCCTTCGTCTCATCCGGGAAAGGCTGTTCGACCACTACGATCTCAAGCGGCGAGAACAGGCCTTTTTTCACTAAGGTACCCAGTGTCTGAGTCGGTGTCACATACAGGCCTGTCAGAAACCGTTCATTGATTTTGCGAATTGACGCATCGCCTACTCCTCCTTTTTTATACACTTTCATTATGAGTTTCCCCCGAGAGATGCCGCGGTCATTTTCCAGAAATGCTTCGATGCGGTAATCCTCGAACAATTCCGCGTTGGCTGTGGCAATTCGATCAAAGAGGTCCCGCCGGAATGTTGCCCCGGCAAGGCGCACGTAGTCCCGTCCGAGACGGCCGACAATTTCAAATGTGACCGGCTTCCCGCAACGACACGTGCCCGGCTTTATCCTGCCGATGTCGGCGAGACGATACTGACGCACCATGATTCCGAAAGCAATTGTTTTGCTCACAAGCACTTCACCCTCTCCGGTGTCATCGGGCTCGAGAACTTCTACAGTGACTCCCGAAAGCGGATGATATTGGTTTTCGGGCAAAAACTCGCACGAACGTCCGATACCGCCAATTTCCGACGCCATGTACGCCATGCTCACTTTTGCTCTCGGGAAACTCCGGCGCAGATTCTCGTTGAGCGAAGCGGTGAGTCCCTCTCCCACGTATTCGGCAGAACGTACTCCGTCCCTGGTGCCGGCATCCATGTAGTCGGCAAGCTGCGACATGATATGCGGGTATCCGGTTATGCCGTCGGGAGCGAAATCCGACAGGAGCGGCATGATGTCCGCAGCGTAGTCCGCCCGATCCAATGTGAGTATGCGCGCATTGAAATGGCGTGAACGAAATTTAGTGAACACGGCGTTATTGAGCGCAGTGCTCAGCGACCCCCGCGTGCTTAGCATGCGACCGGGCCCCGATGAAAAGATTCCTTGCGCCACCGGGTACTCTCTCATGGCTACGAGTACCTTGCTGCGTGACGTGCCTGACGTCACGCCGATACCATACTGCTCGGTATCGGCCGGCGGCGTCAGAAAGAAATGCTCCAGCGTCTGCTCGGCGAGCGCGGCAAAACCATCGCGATCGATCATATGCAAAGGGTTCTCAACTGCACGGGATGGATGTTTCTATTCCAGAAAGCCGCCGCACGTCACGAACAGCAGCGTGTCCGGGTTAGATGTATTCTGGACCGAAGCGGCTGTGTCCGAGTTCCCGTACCGAGCACATGCTTCACCTTGTGCAAAGGCAATTGACTGAGTCCTCTCCGAGACATACGCCGCGACAGCGCTCATGATGCCTACAAGGACCGCAAACACCGCGGCAAGCTTGGAAACAGAGGTGCGAGTGTCTTTTGCGAACATACGGCAATTTTACCATACCGTTTAAGAATGCAACCATGGGCAGTGTAGAATAATTGCGTGACAAGACCGGATTATCGTACAGCGACATTCATCGTTATCGCCTGTTGTGCAGCAGCGGTAATGGCGGCTTTGGCGCTCTCAAACGTAAAGCACAACACTTTTTACGGCGTCAAAGATGCGTTAGCGGACAGCCATATAACCGGCGACGTATACCTTGCCGGGAGGCACTACGAGGTAAGCGGGTCTACGGTACAGGGTCCGATTGCACCCCTCTCTCCTATCCTGGAGCATGAGGCGCTCAAAGTCATGTACGCTCTCACGCTCGCAAAGCGCACACCGGTCTTCGGTCTGGCGGGTGTCAACCCCGATTCGCTCGACGCGGCAACAGCTAAATTGGAGGCGGCGCAAAAGGACCTCATCGGTCTGCAGAAGGACGCCGGCAACGCGAAATTAGTGAGGTCCCTCTATCCGATTGTATTTCTTCGCGCTATCTCCGCAGCCGAGCGTGCACGGCTCGATTTTATATCATCGGCATCGGATTCAGATGCTGCCCGCTATAACGCGGCTCTCAAAAACGCGGCGCGGGAAGGCGTCATTGCGGCTGATTCTTTCAACAAAGCATTCGCTGCGGCAATCGGTTCGGCCACATTCCGAATCGGTTCGGCGTCCGGGACACTGACCGGAAAAGGCATGCTTTCTTCCATCGCCGTTATCAGCGAACGTATGAAAGAATCATCTGCGGAAATAGACGAGCGCGAGGCATGCATGGACGGGAAGGCCCTCTGCCGGACGAACCTTTCGTTGCCCGACGCTCCGGAGATTCCTGTTTTTCTGAACCCGGCCGCCGCAACCACACTCGCGCGGGAAGTTCTCGCGGTGTTTCAGGCTGCCATACCGCCTGCGGAAGGCGAGAATCGTGTCATAGCACTGTCATCGAGCGTATGCGTTTCGGCACTTGATGCACCGTACTTCTTCTCGCAACTCGCGCCCGTACATGCGGCGTCGGTCCCTTTCCGCTACGTAGGCAACATTCTGTTCCTGCGTACTTCAAACGCAAATCAACCGCTCATGCAATACATGAAGAATACGCTCGGGATTACGTACAATATCTCCAACCCTTTTGTGTATTACATGTGCCCGGAAGTCGGTGACGACCTCGCCCGGCTTCTCAACGTGCAGGCGATAGCACAGTTCGCGTATATGCATCCCGATATCGCGATAAAAAAACGTTCGGCCCTCGCGAAAGACGAAATATACGAATCGGACGCTCAGGCGTATTTGAGAGACGCTCTGGCGGAAGCACGCAGCGGCGAAACATCCCTCCCGCCGGAAGCATCTGCCGAACTGTATGCACTCGCTCTCGCGCAATACGAAAAAGGAACCGGTCTCGACATAGTCATCAAGGGAATAGCGGAAACTCTGACGAAAGACATTGAAGACTCGCGCAGAGGCGTGCCTTTCCCCTTTCTCACCGATATGAAAATATTATTCACGACACAAAGCCCGTTCCCGTCACTCTTTCTCGCCCACAACCCGTCGTTCGGCACCTCTCAAATCACGCTGCACGAATCGAACGCAGCCGAGCAGGTCGGATATTTTCGCACATTCCTGCGGTATTCCGACCTGAAATCAGAAATTCCCCGCGAGTTGTTCGTCCACGACATACGGGAACACGCAATCTTTGAAGGCGCCTCCCTCTGACGAAGTTCTCATTTGGCGGCACTCCGCTGCAGTGCATCACACCGGTCTTTGAGAACGCCCGGAAGCGGCCGGCAAAACGCACCAAATTCCCTCTCATCTGTACCGAAAATATAGACTGAACGGTTCACTATGCCGGAAAGACATTCGGCAGCCAGAGATTCTGTCGGTATCGACTGACAGAACGCCATCGCACCCATAGCGTTTGTGCGGTCCTCTTCCAGTAGGATTTGTGCGACGGTCACAACGCATGACGATTGCTGGTCTTCCGGGACGTGGAGGCACGCAGAAACCGCTTTCCCCGGCTCAGCTACATATGCCCTGCCGATGGTGGAGAACTCGATGCCGTAGCAATACTTTCTCTCTGTGACGTCCGGTTCGGCAGCGCAGAGCGCCTCCACACCCGAGCCGCTCAATATTTCATCTCTGAAAAACGGCCAGCTCTCGCGGATGCAGGCACCGACATACTGTGAGTCCTCAAACGACCGGCAAAATTGTCCTACGGTCGCCTTCGTCGGTTGCACGGGCAGCTGCTGTATCATCAGGAAATCTTCCGGTTCGCGGGGACGGAATATCTGCATAAAGACTCCGTCGAAACAAAAGTGGCGGAAGTCGGAAGGAACGGCCCGTGAACAAATCGAAAGCGCTTTCGGAATATCCGTGTTCGTAATGAAATCGAAAAGGTGACCCAGGCCGTGATAGCACCCTTCTCTGTCCAGGTCTGAAGGCGACCATTTTGCGGAGTTGCTGCACGCCAGTGAAAATTGCGGAATGAACTTCTCAATCGTCGCATCATCGAGCACTTCGCTTCTGAAGCGCCCCACGGTAACGCCGTGAACGTATCCGTTCGAGCACACACCTTCCGGCGGCGTCAGGGACAGCATGTCGACCCACTGTGCGGGATCTTCCGCAACGACGCGCTCGCCTATTTTATGTCCGAGAACATGGCAGAACTGATACGACACATCAAGCGCACGTATCTCGCGTACGACCTCGAAAATCTGTGCCACTGACATTTTCGGATACAGAGCCGGGACTTCAGCCTCGTAGCATGCGGAATGGTCAATACCGCTTCGAGCGCATGACGCCACAATCAGCCGCGCGACATTTTTTACGGAGCCCGACGCACGGAAAAACCCTACGGCGGCGGCGCTCACAGCCAGGAGACAGATAACGACAATCCCTATTTTTTTTCCGGAATACATGAATATGCAGCGAGAATTATTGCAATCGCACTTCTCTATAGTTCTAGCACACCCGCATGACCGGCGAAGCTCACCTCACCGTTTATCGTTTGCGCCCTTTCCAGATGAAAAACGCGAGCGCCCCCATGAGCGCGCCGCCGAGAAAAATACCGGTGCTCGGCAAAACGCTGCCTCCCGAGCCGGAGGAAGAAATCGAAAACGGGAACGATGCGACGGCCATATCGTTACCTTCTTTGTCGCGGAAGCTTGCCTCGATTTTGTACGTACCCGCATCCAGAAAGCTATAGAGCAACGTAGTGGGTCCCAGCTGCTGCTGGCGGATGCCTGTCGCAAGCAGTGTTTTTTCGTTTCGCACGAGGCGCACCCACACGTGGTCGTACGCGGTGATATCGCTGTTCTTCTCCTCGAGCAGCTGGAAGTCAAAACGCGCGCTGAGGCCGACTTGAAACTCATTCGGGTCATACCCGATATCAATGACGTACGGCGAAGTGGTCGCGGTCCACGACAGTCCGACCACGTGCGCCGAGGCGCGTTCGGTAACGCTCAGCAGTGCCCCGCACACTGTAAGGAGAGTGATTGCAAAATATGCGGATGTGCGGACGAGACGACGTTCTGTCATATGCGGAGTATATCGCACTCACCGCGGCTGTGAACTTCTCCCGCACTGTGAGCGCATATCGGCCGGGAGCGCGGCACAGAATCGCTGTAACTCATCTGAATTCTGTCCGAAGATAAACGGTGCCTGCATAGTCAGCGTTTCCATACAATTCCGCGCGATGCTGCCGGGGGCACGCGCACACAGAGAAATGGCTTTACTTGCATCATTCCTGTTCTCTTCCAAAACAGCCTGGGCTGTCGTTTTGAAACAGAGGTCCTGACGCTCTGACGGCAGTTTCCCGCACGCATCGGCCGCCTTCGCGGGGTCGCCCAGCGACATCCGCCCGATGATTGCGGTCGCGGATTGGTAACACGCTGTTTCCTCTTCCGCATTCGGCTGTCCGGAGCAGAATGATTCCACCCCGGTACCGTCCGTCATTCCGGCATGCAGCGGCCAGCTTTCGCGGAGGCACGCTCCTTCGTACGCGGGATTCGAGCGGAATGCTGCGCAAAATTGCCGTACAGTATCCGCTGTCGGCTTTACGGGCATTTGTGCGATGAGAGCATAATCGTCCGGCTCGAGCGGCTGATAGATTTGCATAAACACTCCCTCGCGGCATACCCGATGGAAATCATCGCTGGTGGTTTCTTCACAAAGGGCCAGGGCTTTTTTCAGGTCGGCATTTGTAATGAAGTCATAGAGGTGTCCCATGCCGTGATAGCACATGGCCTTATCCAGATTGCTCGGATTCCACCCGTTATGCGGTTCGCACGCGCGACGGAAATCGGGCAAAAACTTTTGGAGCGTACTGTCATCGAGAACTTCCGCGCGAAAGCGCCCCCCCACTACTCCGTGAATGTACCCGTTCGAACACAGTCCGTCCGTCGGATTCATCGGTATCGCATCAACCCACCTGTTCGGGTCCTCGGCGACGACCTTCTCACCTATTTTATGCGCGAGCACATGGCAGAACTGATAGGACGGGTCTTTCTGACGGATGATACGGATGATGTCGAAAAGCTGCGGTACCGCGACGCCCGGATACAGCGCGGGCACCTCCTTTTCATAACAGGCACTCGGGTCCGTTTGCGTTTTGCACGTCGTCACGATGGCGTTCGCGCGGGCCTCCAGACTTCCGGTGCCGACGCTCCTCAGAGACCAAAAAGCGAACACCGACATGATGATTGCCAGCGCAGCCAAACCGCCTACGATGTATTTTTTGTCCGTCATGGTGCCTGTATACATGCCTCTTTGTATTGTGCGGGAAACATCCCGCATACCTGTTTTTTCTTGTCCGGTCCGTAAAAACGCGAGAGCCTCCGGGCCAGGGTATCGTAGCAGATGCTTGTGCCTTCGCGCGCATTCAGCTCCCCGAGTGCGCACATAGGCAAAATCTTCGCGTATTCATTTCCCGGGTCGCCGTGCTCCATCATCCCGTTTGTAGCGCTGACGATGCACGCCTTGAACAGCGCGTCGTCGGTCACCTTCGTACAATCTTTAAACACGTTCGGATACCCGTCGAGCGGCGCGAGCCTCTGCATCATCCCCGCGACAATGACGCCGAAGGTCATGTCCCGAATATCTGTCTCCTTGATGCCACCGACGTACTTTGAGGCCGAAAGCACGTCATCTCCGATAACCGGCTGAAGCTTCTGTCCGAACTCGTAATAACACGCCCAGTGCCATCTTTGAATGAGACCATCACAGTCCTTAAACGGGTTCTTGAAATCGAATGCGAGTCCGAAGTTCTTTTCTATCATCCAATCCGACATCACGTTGAATACGCCTTCTCTGCATTCTTCCACTTCCTGTTCGGAAATGCCCGGAAGCGCTTCGCATTTCTTGAGAGGAGCGTTCACCATCCACGCCACGTCTCCCCACTTGTCTTTCTTGAGAGTATCCGCTACAGATTGAATGAAACCGTGCCCGCTCGCGTGATAGCAAACCCGTGCGATATCGTGCATGTTCTCCGAAAGACGTCCCCGCAGATACTCGCATGTCTCTTTCACGAAGCTCGGCTGCGGGTGGTCCTGCGTCATGTGCTCGAGAAAACCGTGAAAAAAGCCGTATCCGCAGGACGTCGTTTCCTGAGGAAAATCCATCTGCGGAAGACTCAGACCGTGGGTGACGAAAAATTCATAGTACGCCGTGTCACCAAGGCGATGCGCGTTCACATGGCAGCCCCATGAACCGAAGAGCGGATACGCGTCGTACAGGTAATCAAAGGCGCGGTACGCAGCGGATACGTCGCCGTTCCTGATGTACTTGAGCGCGATTTGTACGAAACAATTATCCTTATCATCATCGGTGCCGCCCTTCGATGCGCAGGCGCGGGCTTCAATGCGATTCGTGACACTCTCCACGATACGCGGTCCGCGGATGACGGCTGCAACGGCGAGCACCGCACCGAGCAACGCAATCACGAGCACGATATTTCTATGCTTACTGAACCACATGAATAGTGCCCGTATAGTAAGAACGGATATGGTCGTGATACCCCCACCGTCCGATTTTGTCGAAACGGAATTGCCAGGTGGCATCGGCCGCCACCGGCGCAAGCGGGTCGAACGCGGGATACAACGTGTGATTGGGATGCGGGTCGGACGCCGGCCAGAAAGGTCTGCCGTTTGTCGTGGAAAAGGTCACTGTGCCGCCCACCCGGATGGTTACATTATTCGGTTCAAACCCTTTGTCCGTCAGCACAACGGTCGCGTGCTCCTTCACTTCCGTCACCTGCTGTGAAGGCCGGAATACGCCTGTACGCGAAACCAAGAGGACCGTGACTGCTACGACGGCGACTACAAGCATCGCAGGACGGGAAAATCTCATACGGGCCATCATAGCACCCGAGGTCGGCTAGAAAAAAATGCTATCGGGCCCCGCAGAGATTCCCGTACGATATCTGACCGGAGGTGCAAAGCGCACGTAACTGCGCCTTCCCCGCATCACTTTGCAGGAGGTGCTGCAGCGCCTCATGGAGACAGGCATCCCTATCCGGTGCCGTCGGCATGACAGAGCACCAATCCCGCATCGTGGCCGATTCGTATCCGCTTCCCGGTCCGATAGTGTTTCCGATACCCCGGAAACACGTGTCTCTGAGCGCGGAATCCGTAATGACCGCACAGAGACCTCCGACCACCCGATATTGATCCTTCGTAGACACATCTTTTTCGCCGAGTGACGCTTTCCACCATGACGGAAGCTCGTAATAACACGCACCGCGGAACTTTTCCGGTACTTCTGTTGCGCACGGTTCGTTTGCGGCCGAAGCGTCAAAGGGCCGCAGCTTGATGCCGTCCGCGCTTTGCATCGTGTTGTAGTTGTACTCCATGAATACGCCTCCGTAACATCCGCCGATGGTCTGACCGTTGTTAACGGATGCGCAAGCCTCGAGTGCCTGAGAAAGTTTTTCATTGCCGAGGTACGCAAGAATACCGTGTCCGATTCCATGAATGCAACCGAACGCAATCATAGAATCGCCTGCTCCGTTGCAGGCGTCACGCAAATCGTTCGTCCCGCTCAGTCCGCGCGCACTAAGCGCCGCTCCTGCAAACCCGTGATAACAGCCGTATGCGAAATCCTGCGTACATTTCTGGATACCCTGCATGCCGAATTTTTTGTAGAGAATTCCGCCGATAACGTGCGCCAGTTTATGCGCCTCGTCGTAGGACAGAGGGTTCGCCTCTTTCATAAATTCTCCGTACGCACCGTCGGGCGAACGGTCGAAGGCATCTTCCCATTTCTTTTCGAGCTGCTGATACGCGGACAGCGGGCCGGGCTGCTGAACGGTCTTTTGACCACGCGCGTACAGAACACATACGGACAGAACCAGCAGCAGCGCGACTCCTCCGACCAGGTATGCCAGTGACTTTTTCATGTGAAGCGGATTAGCGTACTGTGCGGGTCTTTTGGTAACACGAGTCATGCCACTCATCCGGTATGGCATCGCACAGCGTCTTTGCCTCTACCGATCCCTGCGGCATCCCTTGTTCCGCGTATGTCACCAGTTCCATCCAGCACGATTGTTTCGCTTCCTGCGGCGCGTCGTTGCAGATACCGACTGCCTTCGCGACATTCTTCCAGTCAGCCCACACGAATTTTGAAGCGGTGCGAGCCCAGCAACTGTTCCGAAAATCCGGGTCGACGATTCCGCGGCAAAACTCCTCTATTTTCGGCACGTCGTAATGCAGCGTCTCGATGACGGGATATATTATCGCGGACGCGCAGTACAACTCAGCGCTCCTGTCGCTCGAGAGATTGCAGAGCGCTTCCATTATGTGCGGGTCAGTGGAGCTTCCCGGCACATCGGGCCACGATTCTTTGACGCATGTGTTGTATACGAGCCCCGTAAACTGCGAGCAGAATTTTTTCGTATTCTTCGCCAGGGGCCCCACCTCGTGGACGAGCACCTCATCCTCAGGTTCGAGCGGTTGATAGAGCTGCATGAAAACTCCCTCATAGCAGGTCTGTCTGAAATCATAATCGGGCAGTTTGGCTATCGCAGCACACAGAGCAACCGATTTCTTTACGTCTGCCTGCGTCACGTAAAGAAAGAGGTGACCCATGCCGTGCATACAGGACGAACGATCGAGGAGCGTCGGATTCCAAGCGCCCCGCGGATCACACACTCCCGCGAGCATGCCCTTCATCTCATCGACTGATACCGTGCCAAGGGACTCCAAGCGGAAACGTTCCTGGAATGCCCCGTGGACGGCGCCGGAACCGCAGATACCCATCGGCGAGCGAACCACAACGTCTTTCCATTTTGACGGGTCCCTCGCCACCTCTTTCGACGTGACGAGATGTGCGAGTACGTGACACGATTGGTAACCGGGGTCCAGCTGCTGGATGAGCCGCACAACGGAAAAAGTCCTTTCCATCGACAGTCCTGCATCCATGAGCGTGGGCACATTTTTTTGATAGCATATCTCCTTCTGCGCCTCGGTTGTAGCCGCTTTGCATGCGGCGACTTCACGATGAGCCACAGCGTTATCGCTTTCAAAGTGTGTAGGCAGGAGCGAGGGAAAAGCAGCGACGCCGGCCAGCACAAGAGCTACAAGCGCGAGCGCGAGCACAACAGCAATGCGGATTTTTTTCATACGTCGCATTGGGATTTTCTATACTTCTCCGGTATCTGCCCGCAAACGGTATGCAACACATCGGGTTCGAAATAGTATTCGGACAAAAGCTGAATCGTCGCGTAGCACGAGTCGCGTAATCCGGCGGGAAACGTTTCTGCGCTGCAAAGATTCTCGGCTTCGATGTACTGTTTTCCCGGCGAGCCGAACTCGAAAATACCTCCGACAAGACCACTGACGCAGCTGTCTCGCAGTTCGGCGGTGGGCAATTCACATACGCGAACCTGCTCCGGCTGGAGTTGCTTTTGATCCCATTTGAGAATTTGTATATAGAACGAGACGGCTTCGTGAATGGCGAGTGCCCGGTACTTTTGGTTCGTTATCGTATTGCCGAACGCGACCATGCCTTTTAAGTCATGGTTGGCGAGAGCTGCGGCCTGTGTATTCATTTGGTCGTAACACGTTTCCGTCTCAAGAGGTGTGAAGCCGCCCACGCGACAAAGCGCGTACGGGTCAGTCCCGGAGTCGAGTTTGTACTTCGGATTCGGATACATATTACCGATGGCGTTGAAAACACCCGACACGCACCGCATGTGCCACGTTTCATTGCCTGCCGAGACTTTGTCGCAGACAGCCAACCCCGGTTTCGCTATCGCGACCGCGTCGCCCCACAATCGCGGGTCGGTTCCGTCGGTTATACCGTGGCCGATGCCGTGATAGCACGAGCCTTCCGCGAATTCAGGCGGCGGCGGGTGCGGGACATTCTTACCGACATACGTGCAGAACGCGCGAGCAACCTCCATGTCGTTCGTGTCCACATACAGCGCATCCATGAAGCCGTGATAGAAGCCGTATCCGCAGTACGACGCCTTGCTCGTGAGTTCAGTCTTCCCTGTTTTCTGAAATTCCTCGTACGCGGCCTTTCCCAGTTCGTGCGTGACATCGTGACACGTACCCGCAAACCCGGGGTCCGTATCATACGCAAGTGCAAGCGCGTCAAATGCCGCAGAAATCCCCTTCGCGCGCAACAGGTTCTCTATCTCCGTTGCATAACAGAGAGGTTTGTTCCCGGCGCTCGCGCAGATTTCCAGAACACGTGCAGGATTTTCGCGCGAGATGAATGTATGCGCGACGATGCCCGCGAGCGCGAACATGGCGCATAAGAGAAAGCCGACAATAGAAAGCTTGAAATAGCGTGAACTCATCATAGCGTAGTATGTGTATTCGTAAGACACGTCGAACGCCACTTCTCCGGCATCCCGCCGCACAACGCTTTGGTCTGAGGAGAATCGGGCTTCATTCCCTGCTCCGCATATCCTGAAAGTTCTTTCCAACAGGCATCAGCGGACGGCGGTGAATCCGAGCACACAGCAATTGCTTGGGGTACGTTTTTCCAATCAGTCTCGACGAACCGGACGGCCGTACGCGAGACGCAGATGTCACGGACTGACGGATCAGGAAGCTGTGAACAGAGCGAGAGCATAGACTTTGCATCATATTCTTTCATCCCCATGACAACAAATACGAGTCCCCGTACGCAGTTGTCGTACCCGTCTTTACCTTTAAGCGGTGCGCACACGGCGTCGAAACCTTCCGGAGTCATAATATGCTCCTTTTCAACAGGCCAGCTCTCTTTGATACACGTCTCAAACGCGAGTCCGGGATATTGGCTGCAAAATTTCACCCTGTCTTTCGATGCGGACGTTAATTTGGCAACAAGACCGATATCCTCGGGTTCGAGCGGCTGATAAATCTGCATGAAAACTCCCTCCTCGCAGGTCTCGACGAAATCAGCGACCGGCGCTTTCCCTTTCCCCAACACCTCGCAAAGCGCAATGGATTTCGAGATGTTCGCATCCGTGATGTAAACGAGCAAGTGCCCCATGCCGTGCATGCAACTCGAACGCTCTATCAGGGTCGGCGACCAACCTTCACGGGGGTCGCACGCACCGGCGATAAGATTCCGCACTTCCTCAACAGACGCATTCGGCAAGGACGTCGAACGGAAGCGCTCCTGGAAAGCACCGTGCAGGGCGCCGTTTCCGCACATTCCTGCGGGCACGCGTGCGATGATATCTTTCCATTTCGACGGATCCTTTGCCGTCTCTTTCGCGGATATGAGGTGCGCCAATACGTGGCAGTAGTGATACGTGGGGTCAAGCTCCTGGACAATCGCGGTCACGGCATACGCACGCTCCATCGAAAGACCCTTGTCCATGAGCGCGGGAACTGATTTTTCGTAACATAAATCTCTGCTCGAGCCCTTTTCTTTCGCGCACGCCGTCACTATGTCCGCTGCTATCTTTGCGTCGCTCCGCATGCTTCCGGGTAAACGTGCCAGCAAAATCCAAGCGAGGAGCACTCCGATAAGCACGAGCGCTCCGACGATAATAAGCATGCGGTATGTCTTTCGTACGTACATCATTGAATAGCAAAAAAATACTCTTTCAGGCATGTCGAGGATTCGGAAGCATTGAGGCCTTTGGTACAGACGCCTTCCGCCTTATCCCGAGTGACAGGGTCGGCATAGAATGCCCACGCGAGCCCCTCTCGACACCACAGGCGCGCGTTTCCTGTCGCCGCGTTGTCACAAAACACTTCTCCCGCATCGGCATTGAAATGCGTCTCAGGAATGATGCCGTATCCGAGCCCGCGGTAACATGCGACCCGGAGACGGGATTCCGCGACAGCGGCGCAAAATCCTCCGAGCTTCTGCGGCAAAGCGGAATCGAACGGAAGCGCGGTCGCCCACCATGCGGGCAGGCCGAAGTAACATGCTTCCGGATACAAACTCAGCGAAGGGCACGGCTCGTACACATTCCCAGCATCAAACGGACGGTAGCGCTTCGTCGCATCTTTTTCCATGACACGGAAGTTGTACTCCATAAATACTCCGTCCGCACATCCTCCAATCGGCTTTTTCCAGGAAAGAGTCGCGCATAAGGATAGAGATTTTTCTACATCCTGAATGCCGTATCCGTAGTACGAGAGCAGGCCGTGCCCGATGCCGTGAAAACATCCTGTGCCATCCGGGCCGTAGATAGTGACACATGTGGCATCGAGAACTTTCACAACATCCGGACCGTGCTCTGCAATCGCGCGCC
Organism: Candidatus Kaiserbacteria bacterium; assembly: GCA_021413775.1. Taxonomy (GTDB): domain Bacteria; phylum Patescibacteriota; class Minisyncoccia; order Phycocordibacterales; family UBA2100; genus UBA10103. Next base: position 57,965 of record JAIOPS010000026.1, read on the forward strand.
CGAGAAAGCTATGGTAGCAACCAAATCCGAAGCTTCCGTCACAGACCGTAAAGCCCTTGATGCCCTCGTGCTCGTAGAGAACCTCGCCGAAAATATGAGCGGATGTGTGCTGGTCGACGGCGGAAAGCTTTGCATTCTCGTTTTTAAACATCCCGAACGCTTCCGCAGCGGAGCGGCCGGCAAACAAAGATTCCATGTGAGCCCGTTCGTCGGAAAAAGCGCCGGAGTCGGTACCCGCTTTTTCACCACGTGCAGACAACAAAATCGCTGCCGATGCAGCGAGAATCACAATAAGTGCGAGCGCCGAAACGACAATGCGGACTCGGCTCATAACGAGAGCTTCGTTCTGCAGGCAGACTGATACTCTCCAGGTACCTGCGCGCAGAAAGCCGCGGCAGGATTACTCTTCGGGGCAACGTAATGTGAAGCCTCTTCGAAGAGTGCCTGAAAGCATGCCGGACGTTCAGCAGAGTCGGCACTACCGCAAAAGCGAATCGCCGCTTTCGAGTCGTTCTCACCTCCCCAAAAGAGAGACGCGACAATCGACTGTTCGCATGCATCATAGGCTTCTTTGTGAGGAGCCAGTGCGCACCATTCTCGCATTTGGTTCAGCTGCTGGTCAGTCGCGTCCGCAATCGAACGGATATCACGCATCATCGCAAGCACGGGAAACTCCTTGCCGATGCCGCCGAAGCAGGCCTGACGCAGTTCGGGAGTGTCTTTCGAAAGACGGTCGCAGTATGTAAATGCTTTTGCGAAATGTTCCGGTTTGGGAATATCGAGATTCGCTCCCGCGGCTTCGAAGAGGTGCGGTGTGATATACACGTAACACAAACCCTTCGCGTCGGACGGAATGACACTCGTTGAGCATGGCGCAAGCGGATCCTTCGGGTCGTAGTATTTTTCGCGCGCCTTGAGCCACAAATTACGGTCATGACCTCCGCCGCCCATCAGTTCCATAATCGCGCCTCCCACACACTGCACATACTCATCGTTGTGATACTGCGCCGTACCGGTCTTGCGGCAAAAGTCGACTGTCTTCGCGAGATCGTATCCGTAGAAAGCAAAGACGCCGTGGCCGAGTCCGTGATAGCACATTGTGTATGCGCCGGAGCCGCCGGGAGCCTTGCGGCACGCGTCGTTGATAAGAGAGAGCGCTTTTGTGCCGCCGTATTCATTCAGCGTGCCGATGACGATTGCGTGCGAACAGGCATTCCTGAAATCCTGGGTACAGTCGGCAATACCGTCGACTCCTTTTTGTTTGTACAGCTCATCCCCCACCGTGTGACCGAGGAGGTGCAAGTCTGTATTCGGCGGAAGCTGCGCCCTGCCGAGAACTGCATAGGCGTACACCGCACCTTTTTTTTGCGCGAGTGCCGCGAAGCGATCCGAAAGTTCCTGGAAATTTCGCGCATCCGCTCCGATAGTTTCCGCCTCAGGGTATGAGCCGCCGGAAGTGGTGCGGGCGAAGAGCGCGATAAGACCTCCTACAAGAACGAGGAGCGTCACTCCAATAACAACCGGTACGTTCAGATGAGGTACACGTTTCATTCAACAAATGTAGCAACGAACCGTCACCTGAACAAGAAATGGTACAGACGTTGAATGAGAGGAATATTTGAGGGCGTTGTCGGCTCCACGCTGAAACCAAGAACGTCGGGCAGACTTCCGAAGCCGGGTGTCGAACGCGTCGAGAAATAGGAGGTATACCCCTCCGGGAAAAGGTACTCGCCCTTATTAACAAGTTGCCCGGGACCTTTTTCGACTTCCGGCACAATCGGATTCGCCAGAATGTAGGCGTCATGACGGATTCCCGTTACCTGCCACGAGACTTTCCCGTTGGCAGCACCTCCACCGATCGTGAACTCGTTATTTTTTTCTTCCACTTTTACATAGAGATTCGGCATCGGTGCACCGAGAGGCTTGAGCTGGTATCGCACCTCAGTATTCAACGCGTCAAAATATGAGGGGAGCTCCACAATCGCCTCACCTTTTTTATCAAGCCGCACAATACCGTCGTAGACGTTTTTCGCGTCGGGTGACTCGACGAACGAGTGGTACAGGAGTTTGTTCTTGGGGTCCTGCGGGTGGTCAATAACGAACGTACCCGAGCCTTTGGATATAGAACCGGTGACGGCAAAATTTCCTGTCACGCTCACGTTTTTAGTAAATGTCGTCTGGTACGAACCCTGGTAGTACGCCTGGGCGTAGCCGTAGTAATAGCCCTGGGCGTAGCCGTAGTAATAGCCCTGGGCGTAGCCGTAGTAGTAACATTGTGCGTAGCCGTAGTAGTAACCTTGTGCGTAGTAATAGCCCTGGGCGTAGCCGTAGTAGTAACCTTGTGCGTAGCCGTAGTAGTAACCTTGCGCGTAGGCGTAGCCGTAGTAATAACCTTGCGCGTAGCCGTAGTAATAGCCCTGAGCGTAGCCGTAGCCGTAGTAATAGCCCTGGCCGTAGTAATAGCCCTGGGCGTAGCCGTAGCCGTAGTAATATCCCTGGCCGTAGCCGTAGTAATATCCCTGGCCGTAGCCGTAGTAATATCCCTGGCCGTAGCCGTAACCCGCGTACGCGGTACCGGGTGTGAGGAGCACCACATACACAATGATTCCTGCGAGTACTGACAGGAAAGCGCCGTACGTCCATGCTTTCTGCTGAAGGTTCATTTGCATAAAGGCTCGAAGAGGCACGTGCCGACGTTTACTTCCTGACCGGGACCTTTTGGCACTTCGACAATGACAGGATGCTTCAAAATGTACGGGTCATGGCGGATACCTGTTATTTGCCATGAGACTTTTCCACCCGGAGTACCTCCTCCTATGACGAAGCTGCTATTCTTCTCTTCGGTTTTTATATACAGATTTGGCATTGCGCTGTCGAGTGCGGAAAACTGATATCGTGAATCTCTGTTCAGCGCATCATAGTATGCAGGCAGCTGTATGACAGTTTCTCCCTGTGCGTCCAAAACTGCAATACCGTCGTAGATGTTTTTCACGTCCGGCGACTCGACGAACGAGTGGTAGAGAATTTTGTTTGCCGGATTTATCGGATCGTCGATTGCGAATGTTCCCGAACCTTTCGAGAGTGTTCCCGTAATCGCGAGATTGCCCAGGAATCTCACACCGCCTGTAAGGGTGACGGCGAATGCAGCGGCCGGCACAAGTACTGCGAGAGTAAGGAGACCGACAATGAGTGAAGATTTATTGCGCATAGCATTCTTCGCAAATATATTTGCCTTTATCAACGATTTCGTCAGGCCCCTTAGCGACCTCCGGAATTATGGGGTTGGCGAGAATGAACGGGTCGTGACGGATTCCGGTGACCTGCCACGACACTCTGCCGTTTGGTGCGCCGCCCGCGATTGCGACAGACGGCGAACCGAAAAGCCCGAGGAAGCGCGGCTTTACTTCGCTCGAGAGGTACATCTCCGGCATCGGCTCTCCTATCGCCGTCGCGAGATACCGGAAGTCCTGATTGAGCGCGAGAAAATATGCAGGAAGAACTACGGTTGCCTCTCCTTTCTCGTCGAGCGTGACAATACCGTCGTACATGTTTTTTGCGTCAGGCGATTCCACAAACGAGTGAAAGAGGAGCATGTTCTTGGGGTCCAGCGGATGGTCGATGACGAACGTGCCCGCGCCCTTCGAAAGAACTCCTGTGATAGACGCGCTGCCCGCAGTCGAGCTCTTCGAGAGCTTTATGGTCGTGTGCGAAAATTGCGCATGCGCACGGACGGGCAGGAAGAGGGCCAGCCCAATCAGAGAAACTCCAAGTAGAGAGTACAAAGAGAGTGCCTGGGCGCGCATCCGCTTAGTATAAGGCTGAAAAGCGGAGAATGGAACCGCTGTGAAGCAGACATCGTGTCAAACGACTTTTGCGAAGAAAAGCCCGTGGGATATACTCCCTACATCTATGCGGACCTACTGGATTATCGGAATTGTCGCGGCAGCTGTCCTCTTAGCCGGAGGCGGATACATATATAGTGAACGTCCGCATGTACCTTCATATGCCTCGCCCGCAGCACAGCCCCCCGGCCACGGCATCGTCGGTAATTCTAAGCTTGATACGGACCCTTACGATGTCCTCATAACGTACACCGACGAGGGATTTTCCCCCGCTGACATTTCCATTGCACAGGGTCAGCGCGTGCGATTCCTTAATAACTCAAAGCAAACGACATGGCCGGCATCGGGTCTCCACCCGACGCACACGCTCTACCCCGAAAAAGAATCCTCCGATTGTTTGGGGAGCTCATTCGATTCGTGCGCTGAATTGCAGAAGGGTGAATTTTTTGACTTCACATTTAACTATGCCGGTGTTTGGACATTCCACGACCACCTGCACCCCTACTCGACCGGCTCCATTACGGTCACCGCATCCTCGACGCAGCAATAAGAAGCTGCCGCATTCTCACGCGAGCCTGTCCGCTTGCGGCCTGCGCTTCGATTCTCTTATTGAGTACTCTCTGATTCGGGCTTCGAAGATATGACGTGCGTACCTGCGTCGTTGCCGTCCTGGTCCGGGCGGAGGTTCAACCACTTCGTGTAATCGTAACGGCTACCCATGAGTCGCACCGAGACCGGTCCGCTCTTGTCCGTAAGGATGTGCAGCGTTTTGTTCGCGATATCCTGTTCGTAAAACGCTCTGCCGTCGAATCCGGGCGTAAGTGTGACGACAAGGTTTGTCCAATTTTTCCCGAAGTCCGTCACCTGGTAGAAGAGCCATACGTCACTTCCCATCGGAGCCTCGGGGAACGCAATCGCGTAATCGTACAATTTGCGCTTCGCGTCATAGGAAGCGGGCGTAACTTTAAGCGCGACTTCCTCATGTATACCAATCGTCGAGTGTCCGTAGGTCGCGTACTTCGTACCATCTATTGTATAGACAGGGTCGATGGTGCTCACGTCGAGCTTGCCGTTGATTTTGATGTCGCCGTAGAAGGTGGAGGTGGCCGTGCCCATGCCGGTTGCGCCGTTGGCGCCTATGAAGAGAAGGCCCGCCGCAGACAATTGCTCGGTTGGTGTACTTGTTCCGATACCGAGCTTGGCGGCATTGGTCGCAGCGGAGGTTAGGTAAAGCTGAGGAGCGCCGTTCGTGCTCAAAGAGAAACCGGTCCCGTCCTGATACAGGATGCGGCCCGTGTAATCACTGGAAAGGTTCGCTGAACCTTTGAAATCTATAAACGACGCTGCGTCATTACCGCTTCCTATCTCGATTGCCCCGTCATTCGGACTCACATCTACATATCCTGATGAACCGGTGTCTGCGACAGAGAATACCGCCGTCCTTGTAGAGGTACCGACAAGCAGTTTATTTTCAATAATTGCATTTCCAGTACCGCTTATCGTTCCCCCCGGACACGAACCACCGGCACACACCCACAAGTTGTCGTCGTTGATGCGCACGTCATCGCCCGAAGGATTGATAACGAAGTCTCCGGAGGAGTCCGTCTGCAACTGCGTGTCGCGAGTATCGTCGTACGCGACGGAGACCTGCGCTGCGGCCACAGTGTCTTTCACGGAGAGTTTCCTGTACGGCGTCGTCGTGCCGATGCCGACATTTCCTTGAATAATTGCGCCATTCGCGGTTGGAGTAGTACCCGTATAACTTTGACCCAACGCGAGCCCACCATTATTGAAGAAGCTGAAGTTCTCGGTAACATTGTAGTATCCGCGAAGTCTTCCACTATTGTTGTCCATCGTCCATGCATTAAAACCGGAGCTCTGCCAGACCACTTCGCCACCGTCAGCCGCACCGTTATTTATATTAATTGCTGAGAAATTCGCCGTACCGGAGAACGTCGGAGATGCGGAAAGCACGACACTCCCCGTGCCTGTGGAGCTGGTCACGCCGGTACCGCCGTTGGCGACGG
>JAIOPS010000027.1 GCA_021413775.1 Candidatus Kaiserbacteria bacterium
CATCCGTTTCCACGAACGCGCCAAGCAACTCCGCAGTTACTAAATATAAAAAGAATCAGCCGCCCGTCTTGTCGACGGGCGGCTTCGAATATCGGAAGAGCTTCAGGTTCGCAGTTGGTTCTCGGGTTCTTCTCGTGCCAATCTTTCGGTCGCCGAGGTGTACAGCGCCGTCGCCACCACCTTCATTGATGTCGGTTGCGGCATGATGTGCAGAAGTCCCATCGTCACCTCGCTCATGAGTTTAATTGACGGAGAACCGATGTTTTGGACGTTCATGATCGCCGCCGAGAATTCTTTCATGCGGTACCATGCCCCCTCGCCAGATTTCGGCCGCAAGTACTTTGAGAGCGCCTGCGTGAATTGTCCAATAAGCCACATATTCAAGTCAGAGTTCCGCACCTCCTTCGTTGAAGATGCGTCGGCGTAAGCGATCAGCATATTCGCGAGATCTCGTGGAAGACGCCGGAGGAATTCCTCGTAACTCTTCCATCCGTGTTCGTCGTGCCACACAGCCGCGTTCAGAATACCGACAATTGCAGATGGATATGCTCGATTACAGGCGGTGAATCGACGAAGATTCAATCCCTCGCCAAGCGCAATCACGACCTGTTGTGCACGATCGTAGTTCGCGGTCACGAAGGTTTCGAAGAGAGGTACCCAATACTCGTCACCGCCGAGCGCCGACGAGTATTCTTTCAAAATCGATTCCGTCAGCTCTTTAATATCCTCGACCCCTTCCAGAAGCACCAATTCAAGTACTTTGTCGTGCTTCGCGGTCTCGCCGGGATTCACTGCGGGCTGCTTGCTGAGAATATCGACGACTCGTTTAACATTCTGTACCATCTGCATCTCCTCTCAGAGATTTGGCCCCTCTCAGGACCGGTTTCAAGGAACAAGCCCTCTCAGGCCGTTCATCCCTCTCAGGACTGCCAAGACTATGCATCTGACGCGAAAAGGGGTCAAGCTCCGCCAGATTTACCCCGGTGGCCTACAAAGGTCTGACCTTTGGGAATTAAATCTCCACCATCACGGATATTGGCAAGTGGTCTGATGCCCCCGACTTTCCCACTTTGGCATCGGTGGTTTCCAAGTCCTTACTGACGAATATGTAATCGAGCCTGGTATCAACGCTCTGCGGGCTACATGCGGGACATCCTTCCGGGTACATGCTCCACGTCGGCGCGTTGCTCGTATCTGTGTTTTTCAGTACCGATGAAAGTTTTTGTATGGGGTAGCTCTCCGGCGTCGCATTGAAATCACCCATGATTATCGTGTGCGCTTGCGGCAAGAGCGTAAAAAGCGTATCCGCCTGTTCGTCCTGATTCTTCGATGGTTTTTGATGTGTGTGCAGAAAGTGCGTGCTGAAGACGTGCAGAATCTTTCCGTTCACTTGAATATCAGCTTGTGCAGCCCCACGATTGTCCTCCCTGGAGAGGTTGTGCGTTTGGCTTGAAATAATGGGGAACTTGCTGAAGACTGCAGGGCCGTCGCGGTAGACCTTATCCTTGAATTTTTTCTCTACAGGCATGAAAACGTATTGATACCCGTGATTCTGCAGGAATGCGAGTACAGGGTGTTCAGTGTCGTCATCTTTAACCTCCTGAAGACCGATGACATCGGCATCCTGCGCCTCGAGAAAATCCACTAATTGTTTAAAATTGCCGTCAATCCAGATATTCCAAGACAATACCTTGAGCTGCATGCGGAAATGCTAGCACGCCCACACAAAACGGCACCGCAGTTTTTGTACAGGGGTAGCCCTTGTACGCGTACATACAAAAATAAAGCGGCCGGGCTCGAGGCCCGGCGCGCTGTACGGCGTATCAGCCGTAGTCGAAGTGACCGGACACCCGGTCGGCGATGTGGTCGATGGCGGCGAAGATGCCGACGCCGACCAGGAATGCGCCGAGCATCATCATGCCTTCAGGCGCAGTTATCGCGGTCGAACCGTGATGCACATTGGGCGCCATGTAACCGCCGGTGAAGGCGATTGCTCCGCTCACAATGAGAACGAATACGATATGGAAAATCGCAGGCATGTGACCCCTCCCTAGGGCTTCGTGTGGCAACCTGGACAACTCTATACCTCTTCAAAATCTCTGTCCAAGCACACGAAGGTGTCACCTTCGTGTGCCCGGGATGGCTCTCGGTAAAAGAGATAGCCGGCGCCCCGTGTGGGCGCCGGCTATGATTTCGTCAGGCGTGCTGGAAGATGCCGCCTTGTCCGCGCACACCGCGGACGATGATGCCCGGCGGCATCGTATCGAGCCAGTCAGCGCCGGCCTTCCTGGTCCGCTTCTTTTGTTTCGCAGGCTTTCTCTTCCGAAACGACGTGCGCCCGTAGGTGAGCTTCATTTTCTTGCTCATGCCGGCACCTTCAGTTTGCGGATGGCCTGGGTTGCGAAAATGAGCGCAACGACCGTGCCGATGCACGCGCCGACCAGCGCGAAACCGAACAAGATGCGAATCGTCGGCGCCAGAGCATAGTGCAGGCTTGTGAGCGGGATGTGCACGATGCCATCGGTAAAGGTGAGCAGTGCGAGCAGCGCATCGAGCAAGACGAGCGCGGCGATGCCGAGCAGAATTGACGCGATGAGCACCTCCTTGAAGATTGCCCTGAGCAGTGCGGCTGTTTCTTCGCCGACCAATACCATGACGATCGCGCCGATTGCGAATGAGCAGACGGACAATGTCGCAAATGCCCACGATGCCTCTTCGCCGCCGCCGGTGCGCGCGACGTTACCGAGGACGAACAGGATGACGCCCATCAGAAACAAGAGGAAAACGCCTGAGAATCGCATTACGGTTGCCATTATGTACCTCCCTTGGTGAATGGCCCGAACCTGTGCGCATGCTATACCGCCATAACGGTTTTGCCTACACGCTACATACAAAGGTGACACCTTCGTATTTAGAGGAGTGTGCAGGAGACTTTCACGGCGTCGCCCTCGTCGATTCCCTCCGCATGGCGGACCGACGCCTTGATAGCGAGGAGATACGGACCGTCTTTTGTGGCGAAGAGGGAAGTCTTCCAGGATGTTTTGCCGAGCTTTGCTTCAATGCGGACGAGTCCTGAGCGGGTCTTTTTCTGAGCGATGACAAAGTCCCGCACTTGTTTGGAAAGCTTTTCGTTTACGTATACGAAATGCCAGGCGCCTTCACCCTGGTACCGCCATACCTTTCCCTCCACCGAGAATTTCTTCATACCAGATGTATACCACACGGAGATGACTCTTCGTAAAAAGTAACCGGCCGGGCATGAATGCCCGGCCGCTGCGCCTGATCAGGCGGTTTGTGATTGTGCGGGTGCCGCCCGATAGAGCGCGAGCACTCCGACGCTCCACATCAGTGAGAACGTGAACATGCCGCAGAAGAACACCGCGAGTCCGATTGCCGCATCGCCGCTCAAGTGCCATCGATTCAGTTCGTTCGCTATGAATTCCACGAACGGCGGCAGCCAAATGATGTGCAGCTTGCCCTGCATGAAGATACCGATGCCGAAGCTCTGCGTGATAGAGCCGAGCATGGGCATCCATCCGAACGCGTAGACGAGCGAAGTGAGAATCGTCATGACGCGCTCGTATCGGGTCCACACATCGTTCGTCTCGGCCGGCATTTCGTCGGCTTCATCCGGGTTCTTAAAGGGCTGGACAATGAAGCAGGCGGCGACTGTGAAAATGCAGACGAGCGAAATCCCCGTCAAAAACAGCACGGATTCGCGCGAGGCGCTGGCGATACCGAGGATCAAAGCAGCAAGGAACAGGGCACCTCCGACGATGTGGCGAAACGAGTCTGGCATGATTTCCCCCTAGCCTGTGAGCTGTGGCAAATGCTATACCTGCCTGTGCAATTGTCCAAGACAGAGGGCTCTGGCGGCGGTGGGAGAAAGGCGGTACATTGGACCGATGCAAACCACTATTTCGACGGCAGAATTGAAAGCGAAGATTGATTCGGGAGCGGACGACTTCGTGCTCGTCGATACGATGCGTGCGGAAAGCTACATAGCCCGACATGTCCCGACAGCGAAAAATATTACAGAAGGTATCGACTTCGTGCAGAACTACGCGGCTGAGACGGCTGCGCCGAAAGACAAGCAAGTGATTGTCTACTGTTCATCGGAAACATGCGAGAGGCACCGTCGTGCCGCCGATGCTCTCGAAGCGGCGGGGTATACGAATGTTGCGCGCTACGAGGAAGGTCTGGCAGGATGGCAGAACGCCGGCCTTGCGTTTGAATCGTCGCAATAAAATCCATACGAAGGTGACACCTTTGTAAAAAGAAAAGAGCCCGGATCATCTGCGATCGCGGGCTCCAGTCGGTGGGCGAATGTACATGTCGGCACCTCCTTTCTGCTTCGAGCGCCCAGTCAGTGAGCGGGGCGGCCAAAGCGGTTGGTCACGAACGTTCTCCAGAGAAACAGCACTTCCGCGAAGATGATGAGGCTTTGTGCCTGGAAGATAACCAGGAAGAAAGTCTCGGTCTTGTGAAGGCCGAATCCCCTGAATACGGACTTGAGCACGAACGTGTGCAGCCCGTACCACCAGCTCATCGGCGACGTGAACCCAATCCACAAAAGTCCGAGAATCAGATGGACGATGAAGATTGAGACGAGCGTGTTGCCGACGGTCCGGAGGACGGGAACGCAGTTGAGATAGGTGAGCAGCGCGAGCCAGAGCAGCATGAAGCTGCCGATGGCGAGCGTACGTCCCGCGTGCATGCGATCTGTCGCAAGGATCTCGCCGATTGCGGGGTCCATGCCGAAGAGGTTTGCGAGACCGCGGCCGCTAACCGCGCCGACTGCCTCACCGGTCTCGAAGAGTCCGTTGACGGTGTCAGCGCTGATAAACCACCACAGCGCGATGACGGTTGCGAGCGCGAGAATCCAGGACGTCGCGATAAGCGAATGAGCCCGTACCATAGTGCCTCCGGTTTCCTGATGAAGGGAAGTGTCTTTAGCCAGTATTCATTATACCATGATATAGTATGTACGTCAAACAGTGGTAAAATGCCGTTATGGCACGGAAAAGCGTTGGCCGGAAGAAGGCTGCAAAACGGGCTATAACGCCCTTTGTGGAGGCGATGGACGTTCCCACGGTACCCATCAAGCATTGGAGCCATTCATCTCTTATGGCGTTCCTGCGCAACCCGCTCGCGTGGTACAAACGCTACGTCGAAAACGTCCGCGACACCCCTTCGAATCCGTCATCTGTTGTCGGGCGTGCCGGACACCTGGCACTCCAACATTTTTACAGCGGCTTAGATAAGGAAGGCGCGGTCGCGCTCGGGCTCGAATACATGCGTTCCGTCTCGGACTTCGAGATTGAATTCGGCAAAGCGAAATCCAAGAAGGCACGACGTGAGAAGCGTGAACAGATGGAGCGGGACTATCTCCAGGCGGTCGGTTTTTACCTGGAGAAGCCGCCGAAGCACGACGTGCTCGGCGTGGAGGTCGTTGCTCTCGCGGAAGTGGATGGTCACGCGATACCGCTCAAGGCGATATCGGACCTCGTCATCCGTTCAAAAATCGACAAGAACGCCGTCGATATCGTCGACCATAAATTCGTCGCGGCTTTTTCGAAGCAGCAGGCGCGCAAAACGCTTTTCGTCATGCAGGCTATTTTCAACTACTACACGGTCAAGCAACTGTACAAAAAGGAGGTGCGACAATTCATCGTGTACGAATGCAAAAAGACGCGCAATGCGGACTCTATTTGCCGAATCCGTCGGACATGTTTGAAGGCGAAAACTCATTCGACATCTACCGGCTCGGTCTTGTCGGTGAGTGAGAGGCTCAGCGGCTGCGGACTTTGAGCTTGGTCTGCTTCTTTTTGTTTATCTTGGGGAGGCGAATCATGAGGATGCCGTGCTTCTCGGTCGCCTCCGCGAGGTCCACGTCGATTTCTTCGGGCAGGAGTATGGTGCGTGAGAAAGACCCCCAGTAGAGTTCGCGCTGAAAGTAGTGTTCATCCTGGACCTCGCGTTCGTCCTCGCGCATCCCCGAGATAGTGAGCATTTCGCGGGTGAGAGCGATATCAACGGATGCGGGCTGGACTCCGGCGACGAGCGCCTTCACGACAATGGCGTCGGGGGTCTGGTACACATCTACTGCAAGTTCGCCGCCCGGCTCCTCCGCCTGCCAGGTCTCTTCTTTTGTATCAATATGGGCATGTCGCTCGACGCCCTTTCCTTCAAAATTCGCGTGCAGCGCCTTCGGGTCGTCGAAAAAATCGTCGTACTGGTCGTTTGAACCCGTTATTTTCGAAAAGAATGATGGCTTCTTCAACATGGTTTGGTCTCTAAATAATAACACACCGTTCCGCGCTCTAGCGCAAGCGGGGCCGGATGCGCTTCAGATACTCAAGCGCGGCAATAAGCACAACCACACCGAGCCATACGAACGAGAACGTGATAAGGAGGTCTCCCTCTGCCGTGTTCAGTATAAAAAAGTTGAAGCTCGCGTGCAAAATGCAGGCGAGGATAACTCCGGCGAACGTGTAGTAACGCTTTGCGGTGCGCCGTTTATAGAAGGCCAGTCCGAGGAATACACCGATGGCTGCGGAAGAGAGGACGTGCAGAAGCGTCGCTCCCACGAAGCGCAGATTGCCCGTCATAACCGTCTGGAGAATGCTCTCGCCCGAGACCGGGGAAAGCAGGAAGAGCGTGTTTTCGGCCGCAGCGAAGCCGAGTGCGACGGTGACCATGTAAATAACCGAGTCGATGGGCTCGTCGTTCTCCCGGCTTCGAAGGACGGTGAAGCGGGCCGCCATGTATTTGAAAATCTCCTCGATGGCGGACCATGCGGTAAATATCAGCGTACTTGTCGCCAGGTACGGTGCGACGAACTTCTCCACCGGTATGACGAGTGCGACCGTGACCATGCCGGCGAAGAATGCGAGCGCGATGACTCTTCGCGGCTCGGGGTGCCTCGCGTCTTCGCGACGCCAAAACCACAGCCATGCGAGCGCCGGCAAAACACCGCCGAGGGCGGCTGCGACGACTGTTTCCAATCCCAGCATCGGTGAATTATAGCCTCCTTATGCACATATGCTCGGGATTGTGCACCGGACGGGGATAGAATGTGACGATATGAACCTTCAATGGAAAACAGTCGGGCGGGACGTTGTTATTATCTTCATCCTCACCGCTATCGGCGGGTTTTGTATCGGCATCGTAAGCGGTGCGACGGGCTCCGAGCTTCCGATTATGTGGCTTGCAGTCTCGAACCTTATCTTCGGGACGGCGGGATTCGCGTATAGCGCGAGCAAGACCGCCGAGAATCGCTGGGCGCATCTGGTGGCGGTGGCGCTCGGGGTCTGGATACTGAGTCTCATAAATCCGCTCCTCGGTCTCGTCACGGTGTTCGAGTGGATGCTCAGCATCGTCTCAATATTTGTCTTTATGGGAATCGGCGGCGCAATCGGCGCAACTATTGCGAAACGCACCAAGGCTTAGGCGCGCGGCCATTTCGCGACCATGAGTTGGTCGGTGTCTTTCACCGGCAATTCCTGCCAGATTGCTTCCGTGACGAACGGCATGAACGGGTGTAAGAGCCGCAGAAAGATATTCAGAATGCGGTAGAGAACGCTCCGTCGTGATGCGAGGGACGCCTCGTCCGTGCCTTTCAGGACCGTCTTTGACTCTTCGATTATTTCATCGGCGAAGCGGTGCCATACATAGTGGTACACGAGGTCGGCGGCGAGGTCGAGGCGGAATTTTCCGATGTTGTCCGAGACTGCCGCGGCGAGCTCCATCGCCTCTGCAAGGAGTTTCTCGTCCGCCGCATTGAGCGATGCTTCCGTGCCATCGGTGTTTTCAAGTACGAATCGCGTGATGTTCCATACTTTGTTTGCGAAGTTCTTGTAGCCCCGCACTCTGTTCTCATCGAGCTTCAGGTCGTTGCCCGGTTGCGCGCCGATGATGAGAGAGAGGCGTGTCGCGTCGGCACCGTATTTCGAAATCATATCGAGCGGGTCGATGATGTTGCCGAGAGATTTCGACATTTTTCTTCCTTGGCCGTCGCGGACGAGTCCGTGGAGGTACACATCCTTGAACGGCACCTGGCCGGTAAGGAAGCCGCTCATTAGGACCATGCGTGCGACCCAGAAAAAGAGAATGTCGTAGCCGGTTTCGAGTACCGAGGTCGGGTGGTAGGTCTTGAGGTCGTCCGTCTTTTCGGGCCAGCCGAGCGTGGAGAACGTCCAGAGGCCCGATGAAAACCACGTGTCGAGCACATCCGGGTCCTGTACCCATCCTTCGCCCTCGGGAGCTTGTGTGCCGACATAGGTCTCATCATCGCGGTACCAGGCGGGGATGCGGTGTCCGAACCATATTTGCCTAGAGATGCACCAGTCGCGCAGGATTTCAGTCCAGTGGTAGTAGACTCTTTCGAATCGCTCCGGCGCGATTTTGACGTCGCCGCTCTCGACAGCCTGCCGCATCATTTTTTTGAGCGTAGTTTTTGAACCCGTCGCAATGCCCGTCATTTCCGAGTGCGGGATGGAGAACTCCTTGTCCACGCCGATAAACCACTGGAGCTTTATCTGCGGCTCGATGACGCCACCACCACGGCTGTTGGTGGAGACGTTGTGCACATAGTTCTCGTCTATTTTCTCGATGAGTCCTTTCGCTTTCAATTTTTCCACAATCATCGGCCGCGCCTTCTTGATGTGTTGACCCGCGAACTCTCCCGCGATGGGGAGGAGGATGCCGCGCTCGTCGATGACCTGTTCGATATCGAGTCCGTGCCTGCTTGCAATCTCGAAGTCGATGCCGGAGTGCGATGGTGTAATCGTCATGACTCCCGAGCCGGTTTCCATATCAGCCGCTTCGTCCTTAATGACGGTCGCGGTAATCGGGCCGTTTATCCATTCGAGGTCAATCTGCTGTCCGTGAGCAAACTCCGCGTAGCGGGCATCGTCCGGATGCATCACGACGTACTTATCGCCGAATTTCGTCTCGGGGCGCACGGTGCCGATGACGAACGGGCCGTATTTAAAGTAGTAGAACGGATCCTTCTGCTCCTTGTATTCAATTTCGTCGTCGGAAACGGTCGTCTGCAGTTTCGGGTCCCAGTTCACGATGCGGCGGCCTCTATATATGAGTCCGGCCTCGTACATGCGGACGAACGCCTCCATCACCGCCTTGTAGCGCGTCTCGTCCATCGTGTACGCGTACCGGCTCCAGTCGAGGCTCGAGCCCATTTTCTTCACCTGATTAATGATGGTCGCCTTGCTCTCTTCCGTGAACACCTCGATGCGTTTCAAGAGCTCATCGCGACCGATATCGTGCCGGGTCTTCTTTTCTTTTTTGTACATCTCGTCCTCGACTTTCGCCTGCGTCGCGATGGCGGCGGAATCAGTGCCGGGCACCCAGAGCGTGCGCTTGCCGAGCATTCTGTTGTAGCGGATGAGAATGTCTTCGATGGCGAGCATCGCGGCATGGCCCATGTGGAGCGTGCCGGTCACGTTCGGGGGCGGAAGGACGATGGAGTATGTTTCCGCATCAGTCTTCGTGAGGCCCTTCGCGACCATTGTATCGGGATTGGCGTAGTCTGCGCTTTCCCAGAGCTGCAGAATTTTCTGCTCTGTTTCGAGCGGATTATACGGCGAAAGGAAAGGGGCGGGGGCTTTCGATGGTTCGCGCTCTTGTTCCATAGCGCTTCATCCTATCAAAAAAAGCCTTAATCTTCGAGCCGTAAATTACCTCTCGCCACGAGTGCGTCCGGTTCGATGAAGTCCTTGTCGCGGGCATGGAAGTACCCGGCGAGAGCAATCATGATGGAATTGTCTGTCGCGAGTTCGGGCGGCGGGATGAGGAGCTGCGCGTCGTTGCCGCTCTCAACGATTTTCCGCGCCAGCTCGGAGCGTATGAATGTGTTCGCGGAGACACCGCCGCCGACGACGATTGCCTCTGCGCCGTACTCTTCGGCTGCGCGGAGGGTTTTTGAAATCAGCACGTCTGCAACCGTGTCCTCAAACTCCCGCGCAATCACGAGCTTCATCTCTTCGCTCACGGGCGTGTGAGCCTCGACGACGCGGCGCACGGCGGTCTTGAGACCGGAGAATGAAAAGTCGTAACCGTCGTGCAGCATCGGCCGGGTGAAGTGCACCGGAGTTTCCGAGGTGACACCTCGGGTGCGGGCCTCAGCGGCGAGCGCGGAAATTTTCGGGCCGCCGGGATAGGGAATGCCGAGCATACGCGCGACTTTGTCGAAGGCTTCACCTGCAGCGTCGTCGCGTGTCTCGCCGAGAATTTTGTACTTACCGAAGCTCTCCGAGAGCACGAGTTCTGTGTGACCGCCGGAGATGAGAAGTGAGAGGAGAGGGAATTCAAATTGCGAGAGCTTCCCGTCGTGCATGAGAGGCAGGACGACGTGTCCTTCCATGTGGTTCACCGCAACAATCGGCACCTGCCACAGGAGCGAAAGCGCTTTCGCAAAATTAATGCCGACCCAGAGCGCGGGCTCGAGGCCGGGGCCGTGCGTAACCGCGATTGCGTCAACGTCGGGTTTCGAAAACTTTTTCAGAAATTCTGTGAGGTGTTCGAGAAGCTCAGGCTCCCGCTCAAGAATCCGTGCAAGTGCGGATTTTTCATCTTCTGATATCGGGGTCGCACCCCGGTACGTCTCGCCGAGGGCAAGCTCGAGCATCGGCACGAGGCTCCGCGCGTGCTCGCGCTTCGCGAGATTCGGATACACACCGCCGTACTCCGCATGGAGCGCCGCCTGCGATGTGAGGCCGTTGCCGAGTATCGAATACGAAAAATCCGGACCGTACGCGCCGTCGGCGGAAATGAGGCTCACACCGGCCTCGTC
>JAIOPS010000021.1 GCA_021413775.1 Candidatus Kaiserbacteria bacterium
TCGCGGCGAACGCCGCAAAGGGCGTGCCGAGTACAACCGCAGCCGAAAGGATTCCTGCAGCCGCAGAACGCGTAGTAAAAATGTTCATGTTTCGGTTCTTGGTTACTCTGATGAATAAGACGCTTCCCTGGAGTCTACCCCTCTCCGTGTATTTGTATAGCAAGCGGCATATGGTCATTCAGGCGCCGCCCGACATGCTAAGGTAGTGGGATGAAAACAGCACTTCTTGCTTCTTATGCAAAAGACGAGCCGCTTATCCGCCTCGGCAAACTCCTCACGGCACATGACTGGTCGCTCCTGGGCTCCGCAGGCACGGCAAAATTTCTCAATGAAAACGGAACCCCTTGCCGTGACGTCGCAGAAATTGTCGGCGCGCCCATTCTCGGGCACCGGGTCGTGACCCTTTCCCGCGAAATCCATGCGGGACTTCTTTCGCGTGATGAAGATGCGGGAGAGCTCGAAAGGCTCGGCATCCCCCGCATTGATTTGGTGTACGTCACGCTCTACCCGCTCGAAGAGACTATCCGCGCGGGCGGTACGTCGCACGATGTCATTGAAAAGACCGACATCGGAGGCCCTACGCTCCTGCGTGCCGCTGCGAAAGGTCGAAGAATCGTACTCTCCTCTCCCGAACAGATTGATGATGCCTCCAAGCTCATCCAGGGTGAGGCCGATGAACACTTCCTCAACAGACTTGTCGCAGCTGCAGAGCGTCGCTGTGCGGAGTACATCGGTATTTCTGCGGACTACTGGGAGCAACATGCGTAATCCACACTGTACAAAGTAAAGTGCCGTGTATACTGCACCGACTAATCACTAAGAAAATAGTATGGAAACAAATTTGTATACCGTTACCGTTCCCGTTATGCAGAAGACGCTCACGGCTCTCGATAAGATGCTCGACAAAGTCGCCGCACATACAGAAACACTGGCCAATGAGCGCCGACCTGCCTCCTACTACGAAAACGCGATCCTCCAGAGCCGGCTCGTGTTTGACCAGTTCCCCCTCGTCCAACAGGTGCAGGTCGCGTGCGACAACGCGAAAAACGGCGCAGCGCGCCTTGCGGAAGTAGAGGCGCCGAAAATGGAAGACAACGAAACGACAATCGCGGAGCTCAAGTCGCGCATCGCAAAAACGCTCGAATTTCTGAAAACCATCAAGCAGGCTGATATAGACGGCAAGGAAGATATCCGCGTGACGCTTCCCTACTGGGGCGGCAAGTACCTCACCGGCTTCGAGTACGCGACCGAGTACCTTATGCCGAACTTCTTCTTCCACTACACAACGGCCTACTCCATACTGAGATCAAACGGGATACAAATCGGAAAATCTGATTACTCCGGCGGCCTGCCGCTCAAAGACCTCTAACAATGCCGAAACATCTCTTCTTTGACCTGGATAGTACGCTTACGCCGAGCCGCGCAGCTATGCTGCCGCAACACGTGCCGCTGTTTGAACGGCTGTGCGGAACGGCGGATGTTGTTATCGTCACAGGCGGAGCTGAGAAGCAGATTAGAAATCAGGTGCCGGTTCCTCATATCGGCCGCTACTACATGCTCAGTCAACAAGGCAACTACGCGGTGCATAAGGACGGCTCGGTGCTGTGGCATGAAAAAGTCTCGGATGAACAAGAGCGCGTAGTCCGGGAGTTCACGGACGTACTGACGAATGAGCTCAATCTGGGCGTTGCCGATCCGAACGACCTATTTGAAAACCGAGGCAGCCAGCTCGCCTACAGTACACTCGGCTTTCACGAATCCAACGAGAAAAAATACGCGTACGATCCAGACCAATCCAAACGCCGGGCGCTTCTTTCAAGCCATTCCGCCGAGCTTGAAAAGCTTCGTGCGCTCGGCATCGAGGCCATGGCTGCGGGGACGACGACAATCGACTTTATTCTCAGCGGCAAAAACAAAGGCTTTAACATTGCCAGGTTCCTGCTGTCGGAGAACTGGGCAAACGATGACTGTCTCTATGTCGGCGACGCGCTTTTTCCGGGCGGTAACGACGAAACTGTCATTGGAGTCATACCGACGCGTGCTGTTAAAAACCCTGACGAAACTTTCGAGTTAATCGCTGAAATGCTACACTAGCAAACCGTATGTCACTCGCACTTGAAATTAAAGGTCTCACAAAAACCTACGCCACCGGGACCCAGGCACTGAAAGGGGTCTCTCTCGAAATTCCCGAGGGGGATTTTTTTGCGCTGCTCGGTCCCAACGGCGCCGGCAAAACAACCATCATCGGAATTACGACCGGGCTGGTAAATAAAACCGCCGGCACTGTGTCGGTATTCGGTCACAACATCGATACGGAAACCGAACTCGCCAAGATGCAAATCGGACTTGTCGGACAGGAGGTTAACTTCAACCCGTTCGAAAAATGCCTCAATATAGTGGTCAACCAGGCCGGCTATTACGGCGTCCCGCGTTCTGTCGCCATTCCGCGCGCGACGCAGCTCCTCAAGGACCTCGGGCTTGGCGACAAAATGGACCAAAACGCCATGACGCTCTCAGGCGGCATGAAGCGTCGCCTCATGATTGCCCGTGCGCTCGTAAACGAACCGCGTTTCCTCATCCTCGATGAGCCGACTGCCGGCGTTGATGTGGAACTCCGTCGCGGCATGTGGGACTACCTCACGGGCCTGAGCAAAAAAGGACTGACGATTCTTCTTACAACCCACTACCTCGAAGAAGCCGAACAACTTGCGAAGCACGTCGCCATCATCAACAAAGGCGCCATCGTCGAACACGGCACGATGGACGAAGTGCTCTCAAGACACTCCGACGGCACGCAGAATGCGGACAGCAAAGGTTACCGAGGCGGACGCCTTGAAGAAGTGTTTCTTAAACTCACGAGCGAAAAATAATATGAACCCGCAGCAACTTTGGATTTCCTTCTACACAATGCTCCGCAAAGACATTGTCCGCATGTTCCGCATCTGGGTTCAGACTTTTCTCCCGAGCGTCATCACCTCGTGCCTCTACTTCCTGATTTTCGGTACTGTACTCGGCTCCCGCATCGGAGACATGCAGGGCGTGAATTACATGACGTTCGTCATTCCCGGCCTCGTGATGCTCGCCATTGTGACCAATGCGTACTCGAACACCTCATTCACCTTCTTCCAGTCCAAATTCTTTTTCCGCGGCATCGATGAAATTCTTGTCTCTCCGACTCCGCCGTGGCTTCTGATTGCAGGATTCATTTCCGGCGGCATCGTCCGAGGCGTGCTCGTCGGCACCATCGTACTGCTCGTCTCCATATTCTTTACGGGCCTCCATCTGGCGGTTCACAACCTGTTCATCATCCTCGGCTTCGCCATCCTGACCGCGCTCGTTTTCTCGCTTGCGGGACTCGTCAACGGCGTGTACGCGAAATCAATCGACGCAATCAACATCGTCCCGACGTTCGTCCTCACTCCTCTCGTATACCTCGGCGGCGTCTTTTATTCCGTCCACTCTCTCCCGCATATCGCGCAATACTTCACGTACGTGAACCCTATTTTCTACCTCATTAACGGGTTCCGGTACGGTTTCCTCGGTATCGCGGACATACCGGTGTGGATTTCGCTCGGTGTACTCGGCGGGATGGTAGCATTCCTCATCGGTATAAATTGGTACCTTATCCGCACCGGACTGGGCTTGAAACAGTAAGATACAATATGGGATATGCCCGAAAACAAACCCCCGCGCATTTTTAACTTTCCCACGATACTAACTCCGGAGGAAGCAGCCCATATCCGGGCTAAGAACGAGGCGGCAGCTCCGGCCCACCCTGACTTGCCTAAGGCGAGGGTGCGCATCGAAGGTACGGATATGATACCCGCCGATGAGGCGAATTTCGCTTTCGGAGAAGCACTGGAAGCGGCAAAGCCGCGTGCGGACAAAATTTTAATCGAAACGCTGAATTGTGATTCCGCTCAGACTGAAGCGAAGCGCAACATTTTTTACGAGACACGCTACCCGTACGACCTCGTGCAGATTATTCTCAGCGCTTCGGACGCCGACATACAGGCAGACCCGACGTACTACCGCGCAGCGGCTCTCGCTTTTCTACATCCGAAGAGCGAAGATAGTTTTTAAAAAACTCTCAAAGAAAAAACCCGGACGACGTGTCCGGGTTTTTTCTTTGGGTGCGAACAGTTGGGTTTTCTCCGGGCGTCGACTCCCTGAGTGTCGAAACCATCCGTTCGCTCCTCTCGCTGATAATCTAACAACTCGACCGTTGTTATAGGTAAAGACGAACCTATACGACCATCATTACTGAAGCAATTATAGCCTACTCCTTGGCTAATGCGCCAGCGATACCTGTGTAATTCTCGGGGCGTAGCGCCTTGAGACGTTCTTTCAATTCCGGAGAGATATCGAGGCCGTCAATGAAAGTCGCGAAGTCGGCGAGCGTCACCTCTCTGCCGCGCGTGAGCGCTTTCAGTTTTTCATACGGCATCTCCACTCCTTCATGGCGCAATACCGTTTGAATAGCCTCCGCCAAAACCTCCGGGTGCGCCTGAAGCGTGACGAGCATTCCGGATTCATTCACGGAAATTTTACCGAACGCTTTCAGAAGCGAGCGGTATGCAATGAGTGAGTGCGCAAAGGCGAGTCCGAAAACGCGTTCGACTGTCGAATCGGAAAGATCGCGCTGGAGACGGGACACAGGGAGCTTACGCGAGAAATGCTCGAAGAGCGCATTCGCGACGCCGAGATTCCCTTCCGCATTTTCGAAATCTATCGGATTCACCTTATGCGGCATCGCAGAGGAGCCCACTTCCCCCTCTTTGGGTTTTTGAGATATCCAGCCGTCGGAGATGTAGCGCCACATGTCCTGCGAAAAATCGAGCAGTATAGTGTTCATGCGGCGCACAGTATCGAAAAGTTCAGCATAACTATCGTGCGGTTCGATTTGGGTCGTCACTTCGTTCAATTCCAGACGGATGAAATGCTCTTTCCCCACACCCGCCGCATTCAAACTCTCCACAAAAGCCCGTGCGAACGCCCTCCAATCCATCCCGGGGACGGCAACCGTATGGGCGTTGTAATTACCCGTCGCACCGCCCCACTTCACGAGCACAGAGCTGTTTTTCAGGGCATTCGCCTGCCTTTCCAAACGGTTGACGAAGACTCTCATCTCCTTCCCGAACGTCGTCGGTGATGCGCTCTGCCCGTGAGTCCGTGCCAACATCGGTGTATCCGCGTAGCTTTTTGCCATACCGGCAATTCCTCCGGCTACGCTTTGAAGAGCGGGCAAGACAGCTTCTTCAACCGCAGCCCGAAGCGAGAGCGCATGTGCGACACTGTTGATGTCTTCCGATGTCAGCGCAAAGTGCACGGATTCTGAGACATCGGCAAGAGAAGTGCCGGCGAGTTGTTTCTTTATAAAATACTCGATTGCCTTCACGTCGTGGTTCGTCGCGGGAATACCCTCGTACCCCTCACGCTCAATCAGCTTTATCGTTCGTGCGCTCTCGATGGTTATTTCAGGCAGCGTGCGCAGTACCGCTTTTTCCGCGCCAGAAAGTTCGCGGACACCCGAGCCGTCCGCTTCCGAAAGTGCGATGAGGTATTCACACTCGGCGACGAAGCGCATTCTCATAAGACCGTATTCACTGAAGTACGCTCCCAGTTCTTTCGATGCGTCGCGGTAACGGCCGTCAACGGAGCTCACTGCGGTCAATGGTTCAAGAGGCATACTGTTTCAAGTTCTTCTCTATGCGCGGAATAATCGGCGTCTCTCCTTTTACAAAAGTCTCTCCCGTAATCTGTTCATACATCTGAATGTACCGCCGTGAAAGCTCATCCACAAGGTCCTGCGGCGCGTCCGGAAGCGTCGCGTCTTTGTACGGGTCGCAGTTTTCCTTAAACCAGAGGCGGAGAAACTCTTTGTCGAAGTACTGCGGCTCCTCTCCTTTCGCAAAACGCTCCTCGTACGAATCGAGTTGCCAGTAGCGCGATGAATCGGGAGTATGAATTTCATCTATGAGCGCGAGTTTCCCCGCGCTGTCGAGACCGAACTCGTACTTCGTATCCACAAGAATCAGGCCTCTCGATGCCGCGATTTCCTGGCCGCGGAGAAAGAGCGCCGTCGCGACTGCTTTCACGTCGGCAAAAAGTTCCGGCGTAACAAACCCTTCCGCTATCATCTCCTCAGAGCTCAAGGCTCTGTCATGTGTATCTTCTTTCGTGGTCGGGTCAAAAATCGGCTCGGGCAACTTCGAGTTTTTGCGCATACCATCGGGCAGGGTCAGACCGCCGAACGTTCTCTGACCGTTTGAGTACCGCGACCAAATAGACGTGTCGGTGACCCCGGTGAGATAGCCCCGCATGACCGCCTCGATTGAAACCGTCCTGTATTTCCGGGCCACGGTAACATTCGGATCCGGCACGGCGACCACCTGGTTTTGAACGATGTCCTTGGTCTTTTCAAACCACCACGCACTTATCTGGTTGAGCACCTGCCCTTTCCACGGGATGTGCGCGATGATGCGGTCGAAGGAAGAATGCCGGTCCGTTGTAACCAGCAGCAGGGTGTCGCCCAGGTCGTAAATATCACGCACCTTTCCCGTTTTTTTTGTACCAAGATTTTTAAAATCCGTTTCTTTCAAAATATCCATATACGTTTCATTCTCCGGGAGGCGGGAGTGTAATGCTTTCGGGCTCGAAGACGACCTGTCGCTCGCCCTCTTCCACCTGCCCCACTTCAAGCAGGTCGTATCCCGCCGCACGGCCGAGCTCAAGAGTCTTGGTCACTTCGCTTCTCGGCAGAAATATATAGTATCCCACTCCCCAGTTGAACGTCTTCAGACAATCCTCGAGCGACACACCGATTGAGCGCATAAATTGCATAAGCGGAGGCACGTTCGTCCACGTGTGAATGCGGTATGTTGCGGGGCGATTATCGAATGCAATTTTCGAAACACCGCTCCCGGTGCCGGGCAGAAGTGCATGAATGCCGACGCCGTTATCCAGCAGTGTCTCAACGAGATTCACGTAGGAGCGGGTCGGAATGAGCGTCTCTGCTCCGAGCGTAGTGCCACCCGGCAACTTCGTCATAAACTTTTCCGGCAACTCAAGCGCTTTCTTGATGACGAGTGAGATACCGTTGGCGTGTACGCCCGAGGACGCAACTCCGATAATGGCATCGCCGATTGCGAGATTCTTCCCGGTGATAAGACGTGATGTCGGTGCAATGATGGCCGTAACACAGCCGGACAGAGACGGCGCACTTTTGACCGGCGGCTCCGCTTTCACGAGATATTTCAATGCGGGTGATTCCCCCGCTGGTAGCGCCATGCCCGCCTCTTTGCAGACCTGCAGAAATCCGCGGGCGAGGTCCTCGGCTCGTTTCTCATCCGCAAACCACTCTGAATCCCCAGCTGCAACCTCGTCGGTATACACGACAGGCATCGCACCCTGCGCTATGACATCATTCACCGCCATGAGCGCGGCATCAATCGCGATTGCGTCGTAGTACGTCTTGCCCTCGCCCGAGAACTGGTACATCCATTCGGCTATCCAGTTCTTATTTCCGAGTCCCTCCTGCGTGTTGCACCACATATGCTTCTCGGTGCCGCGGTATTCGAAAACTCCGCCGTGTGCATGCAGAACATCGCTGTTGATGAACACGTCGCGTTTATTCGGGAACGTTATCGTCTGCCTTCCCGCCGCAATCATCGCGTGCTTGAAGGGTTCGATTTTCGTGTAATCTACTCCCGCTTGTGCGTACGCGCTTTTTTTCATATGAGGTCGCTTTCCTCCAGATATTTTTTAAAGCCCTGCTCCTCCAATTTTTCCGCCTTCTTCAGTACCTCGTCGCGTATGGAATCTTTGTACGTACGGACTCTCTCCCCGACTGCGTCATCAAACGCGCCGATTATCTCCGCAGCAAGAATGCCGGCGTTCTTCGCACCATTGATGGCCACCGTAGCCACAGGTACGCCCGGCGGCATCTGCACAATCGAGAGCAGTGAATCCATACCCTTGAGTGCTTTCGACTGAACAGGAACACCGATAACCGGGAGCGATGTCTGTGCGGCGACCATGCCGGGTAAATGCGCTGCGCCTCCTGCTCCCGCAATAATGACTTTGAGTCCTCGGCCGTGCGCCTCTTTTGCGTACTCGACGAGCCTCTCGGGCGTGCGATGCGCGGAAACTATCGTCACTTCATTCGTGACACCGAGGTCATTCAGAATCGCCGCAGCATCCTGCATGACCGGCAAATCAGAATCCGAGCCCATGATGATACCTACGAGAGAAGTACTCATATAAAGTAACGCGTATCGTCATTCCTATCTATGAGGTCGTGTGCCTTTCTCATTTCGTCGGGCGTGTAAATATATATAATTTCAAACTTGCCCGATGTTGTCCGATCGCTGTTGTGCACCACTTCAACCACATGTATCAGACCCCAATAAATCCATTTTCCGTTCTTATTCTCGACCAGGAAATTCCGTACCGGCGGCGATTGGTAAACACGTATGTTCGGCTTGTTTGTAAACTCGAATACCCTTCCTGTAAAACTTTCTGCAGCATAGGGATTCAGGAGATGGCTCTCGATGTCCAACTCAGAAGGAAAACCCTGCTCTTTGGTTATTTGCAACGTATCGTTGATTTCTATGAGACTTCCCATATCAGATAGTTATTATGTCTCTCGCTTTTAGAGCACTTCCTTTTGCCTGATCGAGCGTGTCGGCCACAGCTGTAATGTGCCCCATCTTTCGCTGTTTCCGAGTCTCCATCTTACCGTATATGTGAACTTTTACACCCGGTATTTTTTCCGCTTCCTCCACACCTTTCGGTTCGGCGGGTCCGTTACGTTCTCCGAGAATATTTATCATGACGGCGGCCGGCGCTGCCATCGCGGTATCGCCCAGAGGCATCCCTGTAATCGCACGGATATGCTGTTCAAATTGCGATGTCACAGCCCCCTCAATCGTCCAATGGCCGGAATTGTGCACGCGCGGCGCAACCTCGTTGACTACGACCTCATCGCCCGACAAAAACATCTCTATCGCAAATACCCCCGCTCCTTCAAATGAAGCGAGTACGGAGTGCGCCAGATGCTCGGCTTTATCCGCAATTTTTTTGTCGACTTGTGCGGGGGCGATGACGGTATCGCAGATATGGTCCTTGTGGATAGTCTCGACGACCGGATAGAGGCGAATTTCTCCCGAAGCCGTGCGTGCGGCAACGACTGCGAGCTCCTTATCGAATCTGACGAAGCCCTCCGCATACGCCGGGACGTTTCCGATTTTTCCGAGTGCCTCCGCAAGAGCAGAAACGTCGGCAACCGTCGCATTGCCGCGACCGTCAAAACCTCCCGAGCGAGCCTTGAGAACGTACGGGTATCCGAGGCTTTCCGCGTCCTGCGGTTCGCAAAACGGTGCGACCGCAATACCGTGTTCTTTGAGAAATTCCTTCTGGCGCAACTTATCTTTGATGATTGCGAGCGTGCGGGGTGTCGGATGGACAGGAAAACCTTCCACCGCCAGCTGCTGGAGCGCCTCGGCATTCACCGATTCTATTTCGTAGGTCAACACATCGGATTTCCCGGCAAGCGCGCGTATCATCGTCGCGTCCTTGTAGTCTCCTTCTATCTGTTCGTCCGAAACCTGACCTGCCGGCCCGCGCGATTCAGGGTCGAGGGTGACGACTCTCAGACCGAGGCGATGCGCAGCATCCGCAAGCATCCGTCCGAGTTGTCCGCCGCCGGCGATGCCCACTGTTTTCATAGACGCGAAAGTATAAAATCCGCCCTCTCCGGTACCGGGAGAACCGGCACGGAAATAATGTCGTAGCCGAGTTCTGTATAGGCTGTGCGAATCGCCTCATGTATCTCCCGTGCCTGTTCGGGTGTCTCTGTCCGTGCTTCGTCCGCCTGAAAGTCGACGAGGTCGAGCAAGAAGACCGCCCGGTACTTCGACGCATTGAGCATCTCTGTAAAGGCTTGGCGGATGGGTTCGTTATTCAGACGGAAGTAGGCGACAGAGTCCGGCACGCCGCGGTCGAAGAAAAATGTCTCTTCAGGCGGCACTGCGCGTTCCATATTGTATTTGCGCTCCGCTATCCGGAAGAGCCAATCGTCGGTCGCACGAATCTGTTCGATAGTGAGACCCAGGGCCAGCTCCTCCTCGAAAAAGAGCCTCGCGGCCTCCGGAAGAATATTGTGCCCTCGCTTCTCCAATTCGTTCACAAGCGTTGTTTTACCCGCGCACGGACCGCCCGTGAGTACGTACCAGGGCGGAGTTATTGCGTTCATGAGAAGTACTCTACCGCATTTTTAAACATCGTAAGACCGGGACCATCTTTCGGTACATCGGCACCGTCGCGCACGTACTCCTCGCGCAAGTACGTCCAATGCGGAAGTTCAGTGAAGCGTACTGCGCGCTCGGGATGCGGCATGAGCCCCAGGCAACGGCCGCCGTATCCGGTGATGCCTGCGATGTTCTCCATCGAACCGTTCGGATTCGCCGGTTGATTAAAATACTTCGCCGTCTCCCCCTCCACGTACCTGAGCGCAACGCCGTTCTGTGCTTTCAGTTCTGTGAAAACCTTCTCCGGCGCATAGTATTTGCCCTCTCCGTGCGCAATCGGCACGGACATCTCTGTTATTCCGCGAAGCCACGGGCTGTCATTTTGCACCTCGACGTCAACCCAGCGGCAGGTGTACCGGGCGTTGTCGTTGGCGATGAGCGCACCGGGCAAAATACCTGCGCTCGTGATGATTTGAAATCCGTTGCATACGCCGAGCATCAGCGTATCGCGGGAGAGGAACTTTTCGAGATGTTCTCCGAGATGCTGTGTGACGCGGTTGCCGTACGCTTTACCTGAGCCGGTGTCATCACCGTATGAAAATCCCCCCGGAAAAACAACGATGTGCGCCTGCGTCAGTATTTTCGGTCGCGCAATAACATCATTGATGTGCACGACATCAGCGGTGCCTCCCGCTTTTTCAAATGCCGACTTTGTTTCGTCTTCCGTATTGAGTCCGTATCCGGAGAATATGAGTGCGTGCGGTTTCATACTTGCCAATTCTTAAATGTTGAACGATGGCTCTCCGTAAGCCGCGCGACCGGCTCGTCTATGCGCTCTCCGGGTACATCCACGCGCAGAGTCCCCGTGTCCGTAACGTCGCCGATGCAGGTAAAGGAAAGTCCCTTGAACAATCGCTCGAACTTCTGCTCTTCGCCGGGGCGCACCGTGGCAAGCACTCGCCCCTGGCTTTCGGAAAAAAGAATGCTGTCGGCGGACTTTGCCTTGCCCGGAATCTTGCGGAGGTTCACGCGTGCGCCAAGCTGTCCGCCGATGGCGGACTTGGCGAGCGCTGCGGCCACGCCTCCTCGTCCCACCGGTGTTACGGAAGCAGGGTGCCCTGCCCGTATCGCGCGCGCGAGTGCCGTGTAGAGTCGTGCATTCTTTTTCGCGTGGACCTGCGGCACTGCACGACCGACGCCGGAGAGCAGCGAGAAGTATTCCGAGGCACCGAGCTCGTCGTCGGTGTCCCCCAGAAGGTAGATGCGGTCACCCGGCATTTTAAAATCAACGGTCTGCGCGACCGAAGCATCATCCACGACTCCTATCGCGGAAATAAGCAACGTCGGCGGTGCCGCGATGTGAATCGCCTCTCCTTTCGCGGTGTAGCCGCGGAAGTCGTTGAACATACTGTCTTTACCGGATATGTACGGCGTCCCGTATGCGACAGCCGTATCGTAGACGGCTTCAGCGGCTCTTTTCAATTCATACAATCGCTCCGGGGTGTTGGAGCTCGACCAGCAGAAGTTGTCGAGAATCGCCAGATACTCGAGCGAGGCTCCCGCGCACACCGCATTACGGACGGCGGTATCGATAGAGCACGCCGCCATGGCATACGTATCAACATCCGAGTACCAGGGCGCGAACCCGTGCGAGAGCACGACGCCTTTCTGCGAGCCGTGCACCGGCTGTATCACGCCCGCATCGACTCCCACGCGGCCCCGTCCCTGAAGCGGCTTTGTTACGGATGAACCCTGCACTTCGTGGTCGTACTGGGAGGAGATGAACGAGGTGGAGGCGATGTTCGGGCGCGCCAGGAGCTCATGAAGTACAGCACCGAGAGGTTTCGAGCGCGATGCTTTCGTGGGCTCCGTGTGACTTCTGACGGGCTTTCTGCTCTTCTGCACGCCGACAGGACGGCCGTCATGCAGGAAGTCCATATCGATATCCATTATTTTCCTGCCCTTGTATCTCACGACGCAGCGGTCGGAATCGGTGAACGTACCGATGACAGTCGCCTCGACATCGTGCCGGTCGAATATCTTTTTCAAGGTTTTCCAATTCTTTTTCGGAACCGCGAGCGTCATGCGCTCCTGCGATTCGGAAATCCAAATCTGCCACGGCGAAAGCCCGGGATATTTCAAGGGAACCTTCTCGATATCCACAATGCAGCCGCCGCACTCCTTTGCCATTTCCGCTACCGAGCATGAGATACCGCCTGCGCCATTGTCGGTGATGCTCGAGTACAGGCCGGAATCCCGGGCTTCACGAACGATTGCATCCGACATCTTCTTTTGCGTAATGGGGTCTCCGATTTGCACGGCAGTCGCGGGAGAACCCGAGGAAAGCGACTCCGACGAGAACGTTGCACCGTGGATACCGTCGAGCCCGACCCGGCCTCCTGCCATAACCACATAGTCCCCCGCCTGTGCTTTTTTTGTGTAAAGTTTTCTGCCTTTGAGCGCACGCGGAATGAGTCCGACCGTACCCGCGAAGACGAGCGGCTTGCCGCGGTAGCGCGAATCCACTGCAACGAAGCCGAGCGGCGTCGGAATACCGCTCTGATTGCCGCCGTGATTGATACCCTTTACGACTCCCTCAAGAATGCGACGGGACGGCAGGAGCGGTTGCTGCTTTTGTTTATCACGATAGAGCTTCGTGGTGTCCACCGGATCCGCGACACAGAATCCGTACACGTTTGCAATCGGCTTTGCGCCCATTCCGAATCCGAGACAGTCGCGGTTCACGCCGACAATCCCGGTAATTGCGCCTCCGAACGGGTCGAGCGCCGACGGAGAATTGTGTGTCTCCACCTTGTGCGTCACGAGGTACTGCTCATCGAACGCGATGCCGCCGGAATTGTCTTTGAAAACGGAGACACAGAAGTCCTTCTTTCCCTTTTGCTTGCGGATCTTTTCGGTAGCTCCTTTTATGTATTTGCGGTAAATGCCCTCACGCACCTCGTCGAGCGGGTCGGCAAAAATCGTATGCTTGCAGTGTTCGGACCACGTCTGGGCGAGAGATTCAATTTCGATGTCACGCGGATTTCTCCCCAACCCGCGGAAGTATTTCTGGATAACTTTCATGGATTCCAGCGAGAGTGCGAGCGGACCACGACGCGTCCCGTCTTTGTCCGCGATGCCGGACTTCCCGATAGCCGTCAAAGCCTCATCCGAAATGTCGAGGTTTACTTCGTCGGCCCGCTGCTCCTCGTGGAGTCGTACTTTCGGCACGGTGACGGGGATTCCTGTGCGCGCCGGAACCACCGTCGCTCGCTCTATGAGCGGATTAAACAACTCCTGTGACATCGCCTCCGCCTCCTTCTGCGAAAGCGCGCCGCTGAAAAAAAGTACGAGCGAGCTGTATACCGCCTCACCCTCCTTGAACACATAGCCCGTCGCATCTTCTATGGTTTCTTGCGCAGTCCGTCCTACGTTGTCGGTCACTCCGGGAAGAAATCCGATTTCAACAGTAAAGGCGGCGCCCGGTGGCACCGGTATTGTGCCGAGAGCGTACGCTTCAGTCGTCGGATTCGTGAAATGCTTTGCGGCTGTTTTCAAATTCGCCGCGCTGAGTTTTGCGTCCACGGTATACGCGGCGGCGATATGAACGCCGGTGAGTTTCGTTTTCGGGAAGAGGCCCGTGAGTGTCCGGAGAAAGCCTTTCGCGCGCGCGTCATCGACGGTTGAGAAGACGGTTATGCGCTCTGCCATGCGGGCATCATACCGCAGTCGCTAAATCAGCCAACTGTGGGTATATTTGCCCCATGAAGAAAAAGGAGGGTTTGATACTCGGAGCATTACTTACGAAGCTCGCGCCCCGTCTCAAGGCAAAAGTACTCGTCGAGCCCGAATGGGGCGTCGTCGGGCAAATCACCTATGCGAACGGGAAGCGAAGGTATTTCCGATACAACACACTCGACCTCAATCCGGTCGGCGCGAGCGATGTCGCGAAGGATAAAGACTACGCAGCATTTTTTATGCGGAAGCTCGGATACCCGGTCATCGAGGGGAAGACATTCTTTTCGCGGGAGTGGGCGAAAACAATCGGCTCGAAGCGGACCATCGATGCGGGATTCGCGTACGCACAGACACTGGGATTCCCTGTTATCGTAAAACCCAACAGTGGAAGTCAGGGCACGGGAGTCGCGCTCGTGCACACAAAAAAAGACTTTTACTCCGCAGTGCGCAGAATACTCAGGAACGATAAGGTGGTGTTGGTTCAAAGACGCGTGGCCGGAAAAGACTACCGCATCGTTGTCCTCGATGAGAAAGTAATCTCCGCATATGAGCGCACCCCACTTCAGATAACCGGCGACGGGCGTGCAACCATCTCGCAACTGCTCAGGAAAAAAGCCCGGGAATTCATCGCCGCAAGCCGCGACACGCAGCTTAAGCCGGATGATTCCCGCATCGCGGCCAAATTGAAGCGTCAAAAGCTGACCATGAAATCCGTTCCCGCAAAGGGCGAGAGCATCTACTTGCTCGATAATGCAAATCTTTCCACCGGCGGTGACTCACTCGATGTCACGGATAGTGTGCACCCCGGTTTCAAAAAACTCGCCGTTGCCCTTACGAAGGACATGGGACTGCGTCTGTGCGGCGTGGACATCATGACCGAGGGTGACATCACAAAGCCTCCCGTCAAGTGGCATATTCTGGAAATTAACGCCGCTCCCGGCCTCGACCACTACGCACGGAGCGGCAAAGCGCAGGAGAAAATCGTCGAAGACCTGTACCTCAAAGTCCTCACGAGCCTCTCACGCTAGCGTTCCAGGTCAATCCAATGATACGTGATGCCGTTCCAATCGCGCTGCTCGTCGGCGAGTACCCTCGTGAATTCAGTTTCGTATGCGGGAAAGTATGTGTCCCCCTCCGCCGTCGCATCAATACGCGTGAGACACAGGCGCGTAGTATACGGAAGCGCCGCTTCATAAATCTGCGCTCCGCCGCCGATTGATATCCATTCAGAATCAATGACCTTTGCTTTCTCCAGGGCCTCTTCGACGGAAGCCGCCGTGATGACACCGTCGTACGACCACGAAGTATCACGCGTGACGACAATGTTCGTCCTTCCGGGGAGCGGCTTCCCCAGGTAGCCGACAATGGATTCGAATGTTTTCCTGCCGAGGATAATGGGGTGTCCGGCGGTTACATCCCGGAAACGCTTAAGGTCATCAGGAATATGCCACAGAAGCTTGTTCTCCTTACCGAGAACTCTATCTCTGCCGATTGCGGCTATGGCTGCGACGACGGGAGAACTCATCCGAAAACAATACCACAACCCATTTCCCACTAGCCTGCAATCGCGACGCTGAAAGGCGTCGGGATATAATGCCCGAACATGCAGAATTACGAAGTCGAAATAAAAGCGCTCCTGGGCACACCTGAAAAGGCCGATGCCATCAGGAGTGCGCTTAAGAAAATCGACCCGTCCTGCGAAATACTGTCGCGCAACAAACAACTCAACCATTACTTCACCGGCGGTTCGCTTGAGAACCTCGTAGAAGTCGTACGTACGCACCTCACGCCGGAGGCCGCGTCGCGGCTCGACTCGATGGCTGCAAACGCGAAAGAGTATTCCGTGCGCACACGCGACAAAGACGGACAGGTGCTCCTCGTCGTCAAAGTTTCCGTGGGTTCTGACACAAGCTCAAACGGTGTCGCGCGTATGGAGTTCGAAGAATGGGTCCAGCTCACGCTTGAGGAGCTGGATGCTCTCGTACTGACTGCGGGATTTACGTATCAGGCGAAATGGTCCCGGGAGAGAGAAGAGTACGTGTGCAACGGCACAAACATTACGCTCGACAAAAACGCCGGATACGGCTGGCTGGCGGAATTTGAACGCGTTGTCGACGATGAAAGCAAGGTCGCGGGCGCACGGGCGGATATCGAATCGCTGATGCAGACGGTCGGCGCGAAGGAGCTGCCGCAGGACAGGCTTGAGCGCATGTTCACCTTCTACAACGCCCACTGGCCCGAGTACTATGGGACCGAAAAAATATTCATAGTAGAATGACCCTCTATGTTTTTATCCGACATCGACATTAAGAAAGCGGTTGAAGAGGGCCATATCGTGCTCGAGCCTTTCGACGAGACCCGGCTCCAGCCCGTTTCGTACGACATCCTTCTCGGAAATAAATTTATCGAGAATGACGCGAGCGCGACACACTTCGTGGATCCGTCGCGAAAAATCTTCGCAAAAACGCACGAGACCGTCGTCAAAGACGGCGAAGAGTTCGTCCTCCACCCCGGAGTTTCTGTCCTCGGCCTCTCCAAGGAGTTTTTCGGTTCGGACCACTACCTCATACAGGTCGGCGGCAAGTCCTCCCTCGCGCGCTGCGGACTCATGATTCACAACACGGCGGGCATCATCAATCCGGGACATTTCCTGCATATCACTTTTGAAATAACGAATCAGAACAACATCCCGATAATTCTCCGTCCGGGCATGGAAATCGCACAGATAACGTTCTCGATGATATCGAGCCCCCCGAAACAGAACTACAAGAAAACCGGGCGCTTTGCGAAGGACAACTGGAAACACTTCGTGAGTGCGAAAGCAAAAAAAGCCAAGAAGCCCGCTAAGAAATAAACGTATGAATTCCCGTCACCCCGAAATGCAGTACATGGACCTGATGCGGGAAACGCTCGCGGGCGAAGAGCAGGTGGATAAGGGTACGGGAGTGAAAACGTACAGCGTATTCGGGCGACAGATCCGCTTCGACCTGTCGCAGGGCTTGCCGGTTCTCACCACAAAAAAAGTGTACTGGAACGGAGTCCTGCACGAGCTGTACTGGTTCCTCTCCGGTCAGTCGAACATCAAATACCTCGTCGACCACAATGTGCACATTTGGGACGACTACCCGTATAAGATTTACAGCGAAAAGGCGGAGAAAGAGAAATGGCCGCCGATGACGAAAGATGAGTTCATCGGAAAGATTAAAGACGACGACGCATTCGCCGCAGCTCACGGTGAACTCCCTCACATCTACGGAGAGTCGTGGCGACGCTGGCCCGCCGAAGACGGCCGGACCGTGGACCAGCTCGGCTGGGCGATTGAAGAACTCCGGAAAGACCCCGATGCGCATAACACGCTCGTGTCATCCTGGAATCCGCCATACCTCTATTCAATGGCAAAAAAGGGACAGGGTGCGCGCTTCCCCATCTGCCACAATATGTACCAAATAAATATCAAGCACGGCAAAGTGTGTTTGCAGCTCTACCAGCGCTCAGCGGATGTCTTTCTCGGGGTTCCCTTCAATATCGCGAGCTACGCGCTTCTCACCGCAATTATTGCGAAAATTCTCGGGCGCGAGCCGGGCGAGTTCATCCATACATTCGGCGACCTGCACATCTACGAGAACCACCGTGCGCAGGCCGAAGAGCAGCTCGCCCGCGAACCGCTTCCGTTCCCCACCGTTTCGTTCAACCGCGATTTTGACTCACTCGACTCGTTCAAACCCGAATACGTCGAACTGAACGGATACACGGCCCATCCTCCCATCAAAGCGGAGCTCACCGTCGCCGGGGGCTACAACAAAGACTTACACGGCGTATGATATAACCTCACTATCAATGCATTATCAAAATCATTTTTTATTATGGAACTCTACCCTCACATAAAGAAGCAGGACAAGAAAGTGTACGACGCGATACAGGGCGAGGAAAAGCGCCAGGCGGAGGGACTTGAACTCATACCCTCTGAAAACTACGTCTCGCGTGCGGTCCGTGAGGCAAACGCCTCCTCGCTCACAAACAAGTACTCCGAAGGATACCCAGGCAAGCGTTATTACGGCGGGCAGGAATATACGGACGAAGTGGAGGTGTTCGCCATCGAGCGCGCGAAAAAGCTTTTCGGTGCGAAGTACGCCAACGTCCAACCGCACGCAGGCGCCCCCGCGAATGTCGGCATGTACTTCGCGCTGCTCGAGCCGGGAGACACCGTTCTGGGCATGGACCTCTCGCACGGCGGTCACCTCACCCATGGACACCCCGTGACCTACCTCACAAAAATCTTCAATTTCGTCCGCTATAAGATGAAGAATATTGAAACCGGCGAAATTGATTACGACGAGATGCTGAAAGTCGCGAAGAAATCAAAGCCGAAAATCGTCCTCGCCGGCTACTCTGCGTATCCCCGTGAACTCGACTATGCGAAGTTCGTTTCGATTGCCCGGGAAGTCGGCGCGTACGCCGTAATGGACATCGCGCACATCGCAGGTCTCATCGCCGGCAAAGCGGTGAAGAATCCGTTCGATTACGGCTTCGACATCATGACGACAACGACCCACAAAACTCTCCGCGGACCTCGCGGCGGCATGATACTCACGCGCGAAGACGCCGATTTCGCGAAGAAAATAGACAAATCAATCTTCCCCGGTCTTCAGGGAGGACCCTTGATGCACAACATCGCCGCAAAGGCAGTATGTTTCGGCGAAGCGTTGAATCCGAAGTTCCGTACCTACGCGAAACAGATTCTCAAAAATGCCAAGGCCATGGAGAAGGTCTTCAAGGCCGCCGATATCCGCATGATTACGGGCGGCACATCGAACCATCTCATTCTTGCGGATGTGTACGGCTCACTCGGTATCTCCGGCAAAGAAGCCGAGACCCTGCTCGACGAGGTCGGAATAACGCTCAATAAGAATTCCATCGCCGACGATGTGCGCGGACCGATGGACCCGTCGGGCATCCGTTTCGGCACGCCCGCCATCACGACACGCGGCTTCAAAGAAAAGGAGTCGGTCCGCGTCGCAGAACTCATGATTGAGACACTCAAGAACAAAAGTGATAAGAAGAAGCACCGGGCGGCGCGTGAAGAAATCCGTAAGATGTGCAAGAAGTTCCCGATTCCTGAATCGTTCGTCTAGCTCCGCCGGAACCACGGTATACTTCTGCGATGCAATCCGAGCTCATTCCTCTTATTAAGTTCATCGGGTACCCGGGCATCTTTGCGGTCGTCTTTCTCGAATCCGGTGTTTTCTTCGGATTCTTTCTGCCCGGAGCGTCCATGCTATTTACCGCCGGACTCCTCTCCTCTCACGGCTACTTCAGCCCGTGGGTGCTTATCCCGCTCGTTACTGTTGCGGCAATTCTCGGCGACAATACAGGGTACTGGTTCGGGAAGAAGGTGGGCGTAAAACTTTTTTTACGTCCGAACTCGCGGTGGTTTCGCCACGAACACCTCGAACAGGCCAAGCGCTTCTATGAAAAACACGGTGTGCGCACCATCGTCTTTGCGCGGTTCATTCCTTTCGTTCGCACATTTGTGCCGATTATCGCCGGAATCGTGCGCATGGATTACCGCACGTTTGTTACGTTCAACATCGTCGGCGCGCTCACCTGGGGCGCCGGCGTGACATTCCTCGGATACTATCTCGGCGAAAAGGTCCCGTTGGTTCAGGAATATCTCACTCCGATAATCCTGGCAATCATCGTTGTGACACTCATCCCGCTTGCCTGGGACCTGCTGCGCAAGCACAGCCTGGACTAGGCGCGGAGCTGTTTGAGCCGCGCGAGGCCACCGTAGAGTCCGCCGATATCGCCGAGTTTTGAGTGAACGATTTGGGGGATTTCCGGCGATGCTGTCCAAATCCGCGCGAGATGCGCTTGTATGCGGTCCACCGGGATACCTATATCATTCATCATCGAACCACCGAGAATAACCATGCCGGGAGTCCAATGCACAATGGTGTTCAAAATACCGAATGCCGCAATCCGAGCGAGCGTTTCCCAACCATCCCACTCTTTTCCGAGTTCTCGCGGCGGTTTTCCGTACTGTTCCGATATTGATTTACCAGATATCATCTGCTCCCAGGTTCTGAGCGGCTCATCCATGCTTACATACTGTCTCCCGGTCGAAATGCCTCTCGAAGGCTGCAGTTGACCGTCGATAACGTGTGCGCCGTTCACACCCGTTGAAATTGTGATGTAGACGATGTCTTTCGATGATTGCCCGGCCCCGTAGAGAGCCTCGCCGAGCGCGATAAGTGCGACATCGTTCTCGAGATGCGCACGTGCGCCGAGACGCTGTTCAATGTCCTCAGCGAAACGCGCTCCACTCCACTCCGACAGATTGGTCGCGTTCACAATAGTTCGCTTATCAGGCGACAAGAGTACGGGCACTCCTGCGACGAAGCCCTCTATAGGGTCGGCGCCCGCGAGATGCTTGGCGGTGTCCGATATCAGCTGCAGGGCGTCCTCATACCGCTGCGGAGTGTCCAGAATGACCGGCTCAGTGAATGATTCAGCGTCACGGGCCGCGGCTATACGTGTTTTCGTTCCCCCGATATCGGCGACAATATACATATCAGAGGAGAATTCTTTTTTTAAATTCGGCTATGAGCGGCGTTTCCGGATTCGGTACACCGTACGTCTGTGCGAGTTGGAGCGAGGTCCAGGATGCGAGAACGAGTGACGAGAAGGCCTTTGTAAACCCGTCGCCTGCGAGCGGTATCCGCTCGACGCGTGTGCCGTGCTCTTCTAGAACTTCCCCCGCAACCTGCATGCGTTTCTGTATGCGAACATGGTCGTTCACATCCTGCAGAAAAAGCGCGTGGATGTTCGTCGAGAGCGGCCGGGTCGAATCGACGACATCATATCCGGAAAGTTCGTTGTGGTTCATTTCAGGAAACACATTGCAAAATGCCGGTATCTTTGATGTTTCGTTGAAATTTATCTTCCAGAAATACGCGAGGGGGGTGTTGGCGGTTGACGCATAGATGACGGGGATTTTTTGTGTGAGGAGCGAGCCGAGGCGCCGCCCTTCCGTCTCAAATGCTGCGGCGTCCACTCCTGAGCCGGCGGCGCGGATAGCCGCTTCAAGCTCCGTATTTCCCATAATGTGCGCCACGGCGAGCATGGAGAGGCCGACTGCCATACGGGGCTCGAGTCCCAGTTGCGGGAGCGTCACGCTCGGAAGCGCATGTTCACGGGCGAATTCAAGCAGCGCTCCTCCGGTAGTCACGACCGCAATGGGTAATCCGCGCGCGAGCGCCTCTTTTCCGGCGTCGAGTATTTCTTCCGTGCCACCGGAGTACGAACTGAGAATAACGAGCGCATCCGCATGGACCGTCGGAGGCAATACGGGTAATCCGTAGTCGCGGTGAATGTACATCGTCGGAACCGAACCGTATCGTTTCACTATCCAGGGACCGAGGTGCGAACCTCCCATTCCGCATACGATAGTGTTCGTGCGCGGCCGGAGTGATTCGCTGCGCTCGACGACCGGTTCCCAGGAGAACTGTTCTCCGAACCTGCGAATCGTATCTTCGAGTGCCATGGGGCGGATTGTACCATTCACTCTCCCCGGCTGTGAACCCCTATCTCGCGGACTTTCTCTATGTATTTGAGGACCGTCAAAACGTATGCCGCATGTGACCATGTGAGAGGTGTCGCACCCACCTGGTTACCGGTGCGCGGATCAAGCTGCTCAGAGAGCACACCGGATTTCTGGGCATGCTTGAGCACCCAATTGAAAATATCGCGCACGCGGTCGAGGTCGTGCGCAGTGCGGGCATTGGCGATGAGGAATTCCGCATACCAAAGCGTCGTTACGACCCACGGATTACCGGGTGCATCTTTTGAAATCCGGTAGTAGTCGTCCTCCTCGAAGCGGGCGAGGCCTCCCGAAGGAATCCCCGCGGAGAGCGTGCGGATACAGGTCTCGAATGCGCGCGCCAACTTCGGGTCATCATGTTTCATCACACCGAATGCAAAGACGCCGTATGCGCCCGATATGTCGATGGTCCGGTCGACCACGTCTCCGCTCTGCGAAGCCGATATCATATTTACAAACGTCGATTTCTCCGCATCCCACAAGTGCTCGAGAATTCCTGCACGCACCTCTTCCGCAGTCCGCCGGTACTTCTCCTCGTGCGTATCTTTACCGAGTATTTTCGAAAGTTCCGCTGCCGCAATGAGCGCTCCGTATACCGCAGCGCTGGTGAACGTCGAGGTACCCCGTTTGCGCTCCCACAAATCATACGACTTATCCGGCAGGCCGGTCACGGCGTCGCGGTATCGCACGAGAAAGTTCGCGGCTTTTTCAACGAGAGGATTGTACATTTCCTCAAGAAATTCAAGGTCGTGGCTCTTCTCGTAGTGACGGTACAGGGCGTACAAAACCAACGCCGTCTCATCTTCCTGTATCGGGAGCTGAAACTTGCCGTTCGCTATCCACGGATGCCACGACGAGCCCAGGCTGCGGTCGGGCAGATATTTATGCATGAAATACCCTTCCGGCGTAATCGTATCCCGACAAAATTCGAAAAAACGCTTCGCGACATTTGTATCCCCCGCAGAATCGAGCGCGAGCGCCGTGTACGCCGCGTCGCGGGGCCATACGTACGAGTACGTATCGAGACCGTACTGGAGCATGTCCGAATCGGATGATGCGAGAATGCCGCCGCCTTTATCAACCGCCGCTCTGATGTACATGAGGCTCTTCGCATAGAGCCCCGCCTGTTCCGGTGAAAGTCCCGTGAGCTCACATTTGTTCGCGTTGACCCATGCGTTCCAAAATGCGGTCGCTGTTTTTATGAGATGTTCGGGCGTTTTCTTTACGATGTAGTCATTGAGCTCTTCTGCCTCCTGAATCGACTGCGCAGCCGCGAGCCAGTAGTATGCGGTTTTCGATTGCTGAGGTGCGTACGAACCATAGAGACCGATGACAGAGTCCGCCGGGCCGTGCTCAATAGGATTTTTACTCAATACGCCGTCGTCCGCATCGCGGTGCGAGCCTTCTTTGCCCTGAAAATTACTCCTGCCCGTCGCGTAATCTTCAAAAGGCGTCCCGTCCAAGGTAGCTCCTATGAGAAACACCCGGCGTCCTTTGTAGTGGATGACGGAATGCGACAGAGGGTCGAAGTACGCAGTATCCGAACCGTGAGATTTATATATTTCAAACTGATGCCCGAAGTACAACTTGATGACCCTGTTCTTGCTTCCAAGATTTTTTACCGAAATGCGACGCAGGAATACCGGCTTTTCGTTGTACACGATATCTTTGAAGGTCAACTCTACTCCGAGGACATCGTGCTTTGCGGTAATGGCGCTCGACAAAGCGGCATCTTCGCACGCGACCTCAATTTTCCACCTGGAATCCTCTGTAAACCAACTCATCTGCCCGTCTACCCAGACGCCGATGCGGTGGATGTAATTTCCGCGCACGTGGTCTTCCAGACCGACGTACGGATAGTAGATATCGCGGACCAGCCCGAGCGCATCAAGCGCTACGCATAACTCCCCGTTGGAAAGAACAATCGAGCGCATATCAGCCCGACCGTTTTGAAAGTCGTAATCGGAGGTCCGAAAGCGCATTCATGTAGGTCATGTACGCGTCATAGGGTGATTCGTACGGCGAGAAATACGCGTGTACATCACCGTCTCCGAACCACTTCGTACACATGTAGTAAAAATGGTCCGAGGTCTGGAGCTTGCGCCAATCCTCAATGAGACGTCCGTCATTGGCAAGAATGACATCCTGCTCAAGAGCGTAAATCGCTTCAATCGCCGCCTTCTGCATGGGATTCCCCACCCAGGCGGTTAAATCTCTGTCGGTATCAGCCCACGTGACGGTGTGCGGCATGTCGACTTCATCGCGGACATCGTATGACGCAATGACTTCAGAAGGCGTTTTGAAATCGATGCCGTTATTTTTACCGAGCTCCTGCGGCAGTTGTTCCAGAAACGCAAATATCCCCGTATCTTCCCACTGATGTTCGCCGAACGTTTCGTAATCCATGAAAAGGTTCACAGTGTCACCTTCCGCCGCGCCGAGCCAGGCGCCGTACTTTTCCGCAGTGAGGGGCCACTCCGACCAGTCGCGCGACGAGAACCGGAACGCGAGGTCATCGGACAGGCGGTAATTTTTCAGAAGGAGTCGCGTATTTTGCGAACCGACCGGTTTGTAGACGTAGTTCGGCGACCGCCATCCGAGTATCGGGTCCCATCCCTCGGCGAGGATGCCCGCGTATCCGTTGGCGTCCGCCCAGCCGGCGAGGTCATTGCGGTATGAGAGTTCGGTGTTGCGGAAGACCCTGGGCCTCACACCGAAAAGCCGTCTGATGATTTCACGATGCTTTGTTACCTGCTGTTCGAATTCGGTCGGCGAATAGAAAAAAGCGAGCGAGTGGTAGTATGTCTCCCCCAAAACCTCCACACGC
The DNA here is from genome assembly GCA_021413775.1 of Candidatus Kaiserbacteria bacterium. Classification (GTDB taxonomy): domain Bacteria; phylum Patescibacteriota; class Minisyncoccia; order Phycocordibacterales; family UBA2100; genus UBA10103. Next base: position 24,416 of record JAIOPS010000021.1, read on the forward strand.
CCGGTATCAATGACTTTTTTGAAGAGTTCTATCGCCTCCGGAGCGTAGCGCTCAAGCTGTTCAAGTGCTACTCCCGAGAACGAGAACGATACTTTGAGTTCCGGATGTTTTTGGAGCAGCTGGAGCAGCAGGCGCGTCGCCGGGATGTACGATTTCGAGGCGACCTTTTCCAGTACTTTGCGGTTATTGAGGTCGCTTTCCGAACGGTCGTTGAAATATTCCGGGTCAGTACCAATGTCGAAGACCCGGTACTTTTTTACCCGGTAAGGTTGGTGGACTTGGAAATAGAAGCACACACTTTTCATAGTGTTTGGTATCCATTGTACACCCCGTAATGTAAAAAAATTTCCCTTCGTTGTGTGCATTTCCTGAAGTCCTGTCTCCCGAGGAAACTCACACGAGTTCGTGCAGAATAGTATCGACTTTATATGCAGCGTCCGCCCAGGTGAGCTTATCCGCCTCTTCGCGCGCATGCATGCTCATCGTCTCGCTGAGAGCGGGCATGCCGACAACCGACAGTATTTTGTCGGCCATATCGTCTATGTCCCAAAAATCGACTTTGAGTGCATGGCGCACGACTTCCGCGACTCCGGATTGTTTCGAAATGATGACCGGCGTCCCGAGACGCATACTTTCGAGCGGCGTGATACCGAAAGGCTCCGAGACCGACGGCATAACGAACAAATCCGCAGTTACGTACATATCGTGCCTGTCCGCTCCTGTGAGGAAGCCCGTGAACGTGACGTTGTTCGAAATGCCGAGTTCGGCCGCCAGGTCAAACATCTGCGCATCCATATCTCCCGAACCCGACACCACAAACATAACCTTTGGATTCTGTTGTAAAACCCGCTGTGCGGCACGCAGAAAATGGTCCGGACCTTTCTGAAGCGTTATCCGTCCGAGAAACAGTACGATTTTATAACCGGACTCTTTCAGTGAGCGCATCCTCTTGCTCGGCAGACCGCTCGGAGCTGTACTCTCATCGATTCCGTTGTAGACCACGCGCACTTTCGAGGCGGGTATGCCGTACTTTTCAACGATGATATTTTTGGTAAGTTCAGAAACCGCAATAACGACATCCGCCGCTTCCATTCCCGCACGCTCGATAGTGTATACGTGACTGTTCACGCCATCCGCCCCACCGCTCCGGTCGAATTCCGTCGCATGCACGTGCACGATGAGCGGCTTCCCGGTCGCCTTTTTTGCTTCGATGCCCGCACCGAAGGCGAGCCAGTCGTGCGCGTAAATAACGTCGAAGGACTCCTCACGCGCGATGCTTGATGCGATTGCCCGGTATCGTTCGACTTCCTGGAACAGGTCACTGCCGTAAAATCCGCCCGATTCCCTCTCCCGCAGATAGCTCTTCGTCGTCAGGTACGGCGAAAGCATGGAATCAATTGCGCGGACGGTAACATTTTGGTCCTCTGCGAATATCATCCGCGCATAGGGAGAGGACAGCTCGAACTTCTTTGGCATGACAAAAAGCACTTCAAACCCCCTTTCTGCGAGCGAGCGCGTAAGGCCCTGGCATGCGACGCCCAAACCTCCTGAGTTGAAGGGAGGAAATTCCCATCCGAACATCAGAATGCGGGTTTTCATGTCCCAATTCTACCAGCAAACAGAGCGCTATCCTGCAACTCGCCCGACATGGTAGGCTGTGCGCATGGATTGTCCGCGTGTCGCCATATTTGATCTCGACGACACGCTCGCCGAGAGCTTTCAGCCGCCTTCCGCGTCGATGGTCGTCAAGCTCAGTGCGCTTCTTGAAAAAGTTCCCGTCGCGATACTCTCCGCGGCGGGATTCCCGCGCATCGAAGCAGACTTTTTGCACAAGCTTACGGATTCCCCCCGTATTGATTTCTTTTACATATTCCCTAACAGTTCCGCACAGTGCTTCATTCACGAAAACGGCAAGTGGAAAAGCGCATATGATTTCCTGCTCTCCGCTGAGCAGCGTCAGGCGATACGTACGGCGCTCGACGAGAGCGTACGGGAGACCAATCTCGAGCTGAACCCCAAATATGAACCGGTTATTCTCGACAGAGACGTTCAAATTGCCTACGCGGCCCTCGGACTCGACGCCAGCGAAGAAGATAAACGTGCCTGGGACCCCGATAAGGCGAAGCGCAAGCGGCTGAAAGAGTCTCTCGATAAACGATTGCCGGATTTTGAAGTGCTCATAGGCGGCAAAACGACCATGGACATTACGCACAAAGGCATCAACAAAGCGTACGGCGTCCGGTGGCTATCAAAAAAATTAAGCATCCCCGCGAGTGAAATGCTCTATGTCGGCGACGCATTCTATGAGGGCGGAAACGATACGGTGGTAATTCCGACGGGTATCCGCACCCGTGCTGTATCCGGCCCCGCCGAAACAGAGACCGTCATCGACGAACTTCTGAACTTCTGCGCGTAAACGCCCGGGAAGCGGCTCACCTTACCGCTTTCGTGCATCACTCATCTGCGCACGTAAAATATTGACATATCTTCGCGAATATATCATTATATTCCCGGACATAAACAGCAAATCGAGGGAGATTACCCATGCCGCAAACCGGCATTCAAAAAGTTGATTATCCCGTCATCGTTATCGGCTCCGGCCCGGCCGGCATGAACGCCGCCAATGCTCTCGCCTTCGAGGGCATCAGCGTGCTCGTCGTTGACGGCAGCGCACCGGGCGGACAGGCAAACACGAGTCACAGCATCGAAAACATCCTCGGCTTTCCGAAAGGAATTTCGGGTCCGGAACTGACGACGCTGTTGATTCAAACAGGCCTCCGGGACGGTGTGCAATACCTGATGCCGTTCCGCGCCAACCGCGTCCGCTACGACGAGGCTTCGTGCATCTTCACCATCGTCGGCGAAGACGGCGAGTCACTTACCTGCCGGGCCATCATCATCGCGACCGGTGTCCAACTCCGCTTGCTCAAGGCGATTAACGCGGCGATATTCTACCGTCGCGGTCTCGAGTACGGTTCGCCCGAACAGCATCGCGAATTGTGGACCCGGATGAGCGTGGGTGTCATGGGCGGCGGTAACGCCGCAGCGCAGGCGGCGATGTTTCTCTCGAGTTGCGAGGGCACGAAGGTGCACCTGTGCGTTCGCGGCGAGTCGCTCAAGGACAGCATGTCGGCGCGCGTCATCAAGCACCTGAACGACGCCGCCAATGTGGACGTGCTGCTCAGGACCGAAGTGCTCGAAACACTCGGCGATGAAAATCTCAACTTCACCGGCGTCCGCGTGAAGGGACCCGAGGGTGAGCGCGTCATCAACATGCAGAGCCTCCATGTGCATATCGGCGCGAAACCGCACACTGACTGGCTCAGCGGCTGCGTCGAACTCGACCCGAAAGGCTACGTGCTCGCGGATTCGTTTCTGCCTGCAAGCTCGTGGCCGCTCAAAAGCCGTCCGCCGTTCGAACGCGAAACTTCGCACCCCGGCATTTTCGTCGCCGGCGATGCGCGATTCGGTCACGACGTGCATCGCGTGCAGACGGCGTCCAGCGACGGCGTCATCGCGGGAGCGAGTGCCTACAAGTATCTCGAGCAGGCCTGCATCACGCCGCAGCTGCTGGAGAAAAAGACCGCCTGAGCACATGCCAGGCATGAACGACATGCTCCCCGGGGATTCCGGGGAGTATTTTTTTACGAACTGCCGAACTACTCAGGACGCGTCCAGAAGTTATTCCAGACGAACCAGCCCCCGAGAAGAAGCAGGAGAAACACGAGGAATATCCACAGGTAGTTTCCTCCGGGGAGACCCGATGCACCGCCCGCAACTTGAGATTCCGGAGCGGTCACAATGCGCGAATCGGAGGATTCCGGCACAACATCACCTTGGGCAACTACCGGTACTGAATTCTCCGCGGACTCCACCACGGCAGTTGTTCGCAGCGGCGACGGTGTAGAAACCGCAGAAGCGCTCCGTATCGGCTGCGAGATAACGGTCGGCGCAATGGGTGTTCCGTTCGCTGTGCCCGGCGCATTTTCTGGTGACGCACCTGTTCCGAAAGACGGGGCTGCGGGGGACGTACCGCCGGATGTCGGAGAGGGAGTGGGCGCGACGGGAGGACCGTTCGAACCGCCCGACGGGAGCGGAGCCGGTGCGGGAATTGAAATATCATATGCGAATGCGGCGTCGAGCGAAGGAATCGCTCCGTAGCACGCAACGGCGTGAATAGTCGCAGACGCCGATAATGCAATCGGAGAACTGTAGAGAGCGCCGGTCGCGCATGTCGGCGTGGAACCGTCCGTCGTATAGCGGATTTCTGTCGCACCCGTTTGCGTAAGAGTCACACTCTGTGCACCCGTATAACTTCCCGTTACGGGCGATGCGGAGACTGTATCCCCTGTCACCGTGACGATGAACGTGGACGTCGCGGAGTTCAAAGCCGCATCAGTAGCCGTACAAGTCACCGTTGTTGTGCCCACAGGAAATGTCGAGCCTGACGAGGGCGTGCAAGAGACCGAGACGCTCACATCAACATCATCAGTCGCAGTCGGGTCCGTAAAGCTCACAACCGCTCCGGAAGAGCTCGTTGAAGTCGCAAATATGTCCGTACCGGTCACAATAGAAGGCGCCGTAGTATCCGTGACGATAACGTCGAAGGTGGACGTCGCCCAATTAAACGCGACATCATGTGCCGTACACGTAACGGTCGTCGTACCCAGAGCAAAGAGCGAGCCCGACGCGGGCACGCACGAAGTACTTACCGCACCGTCCGTCGCATCATTTGCAGTTGCACTGAAAGTCAGCACCGTGCCGGATGCACTTGCTGCGGCGGCCGTCGTGGTTGCGGGAGTCGTTATGACCGGAGGCGTCACGTCGCCTCCTCCGCACGCATCAATGCAAAAACTCGTATCGTTAGATACGCCGACGTTGTGCACGGAATCCATCGGAATGATGTGCAGTGTATGACTTCCGTTTGCGAGCACAATTGGCGATACGTACGACCACGAACTGCAGTCCTCAACTGCACCCGAGTCTATTTGGCATGTCGCCGAGTCAAAATCGTTGTCCGGAGATTCGAAGTCGAACGATGGCGTACTGCTCGCCGCAGGGTATACGTAACCACCGGGAATTACATCGATGGTGCCGCCGAAATACACAAAACTGATTGTAGGCAAAACAGTATCTTTGGATGCGGGGAAATCCGTACGCGAAGAACCGTTTGTCTGAGAGACATCCACAAGCAAGGCGCCCTCGTCGAGCGAGGTCGCATCTACTGTCGTGGACCATGCGCCTCCGGTACAAATTGGTGCAACGGCGGGAGAAACAGTATGTAAACTCGAATCACGAATAACCAGCGTCACGGGTCCTCCCTCAAGATTACACGCGCCGCTTGCGGGAGCAGCGGAGACGGTCGCCGCCGTTATTTGGGGGACGAATACGTTGACGAGGCCGTCACCACCAGCAAAGACAGTACCGGCCGACAAAAGAAAACCAAGGCCTGCGACAGCCGCTACACCGCCTCGAAGCGGAATATTCATATTTCTATTATACAACGAGGCACTTTTTTGTCTAGCCGAACGTGAATGTGTACGCATTGAGACCCGGACTCAATATTTCTATATCTATTGTGTGCTCGCCGTAGTCCGCCCCCTCGATGAGTTTGTAGAGTCTGTCACTGCCGACCGTCGCTTTCCCCTCAGCATCTACATCTGCCCCCGCCGAGCTTCCCGGCAATGCGCCGTCGATTGTCACCTTGAGAGACACCGGGGAATCGGCGCTGCCGACGAAGTACACGCTCTTCGCACTGTAACGGAAGCGGATGCGCGCACCTGCTGTCGTATTGACCGCATACTCAGGATTGAATTGCCACGTGCCGCTCAGATAGAGCTGGTTCGGCCGAATAACGGTCGGCATGACGAGCGTTTGTGCCCCCAACGTGCCGATTTTCCCGTTTGCGAGGTATTCGTTGCGTGACGCTCCGAAATAGGTTTCCGGCGAGCCGACACTGCCTGCGGAAGGAGTGCTCGTATCTATCGCGATATCCGACGGCATCTCCGGCGCAGCCTCGCCGAGCCGGGCGGCGCGCTCAGCGAGCGCTTTCTGTATCGCTTTTTCCGTTTCATCATAGTTCCCTTCTCCGATGTGGTCGTACACGATGTATCCGTCTATATCGATGAGGTATTTGCGGGGCCAGTACTGGTTGCCGAGTGCGTTCCAGGTCCTGTACTCGTTGTCGAGAACTACCGGGTATTTGATGCCGAAACCCTTTACCGCCTGCTCCACATTTTTCTGCACCTTTTCGAATGAAAACTCGGGCGTATGGATACCGATTATTTCCAAACCTTCGCTTTCGTACCGGTCGTACCACATTTTGAGGTACGGCAATGTACGCTGACAGTTGATGCATGAGTATGTCCAGATATCGAGGAGCACGACTTTCTTACCTTTAAACTCAGCGATGGTCACCGGCTTTCCTTCCGTATTGATGTACCCGTCGGGCGCGACGAGCTCGGGAGCCTTTTGAAATATTTTTGATTTCTCAGAGTCTGAGAGCTGCGCGGTCGATGTCGCAGATGCGCCTGACGCATTGTTGTCTTTACCCGCACCGAGCAAGTGCTGTTCAATGCGCGTAGCATCAAATCCGTTTGCGAGCATCCAGGCTTCAAGCTTCGCCATGGTCCCCGTGAGGACAGCGAGCCCGACGAGGAGGAACAGTACGCCGATAGATTTTCTGAACCAGCCGGACGGATCTATCGCGATTCCGAGCTTGTCCACAAGCCTCTGTCCCAGGAGTGCGATAAGAAGCAAAAAGCCCGAGAGCCCGATGCAGTATGCGATAAGGTCGAGCGTGCCGACGAGGTAACTGGCGGGAAGCACTGTCGCGAGAATGACGAAGTATGTCGGCGAGCAGCTCGAGAACACGGGACCCAAGGCCGCTCCCATGAGCACGTCGCCCCAGAATGACTGCTTGCGATACCCTTCCCCCAGCGCGCGATTCGACGCGAGATTCATTTTGTTGACGATACCGAGTCCGTCCCAGAGCCACGGGAAAAGCATCGCGACTCCGAAAAGAACGAGTATGCCTCCGGAGACCAGCTCCCAAAACCCTTGCGGGACGTCGATGAATGCCGTGGTGACCTTCAGAAGGAACGTAAAGAGAAAGACCGAGAGGCCGAGCGATACGGAAATCACGTACGCTTTCCGCCAGTTCCTCTCCCCCGCAACGGAGCCTCCGACGACAACCGGCAAGAGCGGAAGTACGCACGGCGCAAGCACCGTGAGCACTCCCGCTACAAATGAAATGAGAAAAAGTATCATCGAAGTTAGCGCGTCATCACATCGGCTTTCACCGTCGTCGATGCGCCCATCATCACGTCCGCGCCCTTTTCATCCGTCATCATGCCGTCCGTCGAGGTCGACATGCTCTCGTCTTTCATCATCGCATCCGATGAAGTCGCCATCGAACCTGTCGTCGACGCCGTCATTGCGTCATCTGAAACTATCATGGAATCCGACGAGTTTTTATTGATAAGAAGATATCCCCCGCCGAAAATTACGACGAGAGCTACGATTGTTCCGATAATTGCGTTTGTAGACATATGTCCGGATATATTTCACTTCTAATACGTGAAGTATAGGGGCGCTCACTGTCGTGTCAAGGCGACTTTACATTCGCTGTGCACAACTCAGCGGTAGAGAGTGCTCCAGATTCGCGCGACCACCTTCCCCACGACCATAGCGATAAGCGCGACGACCAGCCACGGGTCGATACGATGCATGCTGTTCTGAACGATAATACCGAGAATGAGGACCGCGCTTCCCGCGAGGAATGCGGCACGCCCCGCCGCCGAGCGATGCACCGCATCCCGCTCGTCTTTCGCGCTTTCCCGCAATATAAAGACGATGAAAGCACCGAACGCGACTGCGGAGAGCGCGAGCATCGTCATGTGCGCCATGCTCGGCATCCACAAACCCATCGGGTTCAGAAGAAACACCGCGAGTACGCAGAAAATCAGAGCGCTCACAATCTCGGGCATCATATCTTTTGTCATAGGCTGAAAATATCGTCTACATTCTTTTTAAAATAACGCGCAAGCTTGAGAGCAAGGAGAACTGACGGCGTATAATTCCCCTTCTCTATCGCGATGACGGTTTGCCTGCTTACCCCGACCCTCTCCGCAAGCTCCTCCTGCGTCACTCCCGCTTTTTCGCGCAGTGCTTGCACCGTGTTCTTCACTTCTTCGCGCATGGACATGAATCATAGTGTGCACAGACGAAGCGTCAAGGATGCTTTACACCGACGGATGATTCTTCTTGAAAAACTCCGCGCGGATTTTCATAACATCCCTATGGAAGCCGTCATTCTCGCGACGCGGATACGGCAATTGAATCGGGAATTCGGCCTCGATTTTTCCGGCTTTCATCAGAATCACGCGCTCGCCCATCGAAACCGCCTCTTCGATGACGTGCGAGACAAGCACTATTGTTTTCTTCGTCCGCTTCCAGGCGGCAATTACGTCATCGTGAAGCTCGGCTGTCGTCTCCGGGTCCAGCGCAGAAAACGGTTCGTCGAGAAGGAGCACCTGCGGGTCAACGGCGAGCGCGCGTGCGATGCCGACGCGCTGTCGCTGACCTCCGGAGAGTTCTCCGGGATATTTGTGAGAGAGCTCGCGGATGCGCATCGCATCCAGTTCCGCGTTCACGGTCCTTTCCAGCTGCGTCCCGGATTTTCCCGCGGTGCGTAGACCGAGGGCGACATTTTCGAATACTGAAAGCCATGGGAAGAGCGCTCCGAATTGAAACGAAACTGACACTTTCTTCGGCCGGTCGACAGTCCCCGTATCGGGCGATTCCAGACCGGCGATGAGTTTCAACATGGTCGATTTGCCGCAGCCGGACGGACCGATGAGACACGCCATTTCTCCGTCGCGTACCGCGAATGAGACATTATCAACAGCCGGCGAGGTTTCCCGTTCGTACGTTTTCGAAACATTTCTGAAAAGTATGAGATTCATATCAGTCGAAGCGGAAGCGTTGCGAATATGTGATGAGTCGTTGCCACACGAAGAGATTCAGGACGGCAATCATGAGAACCATGATGACGAGCGCCTCCGCAAAAACCGTGTTGTGTGCGTTGGCCGCCGCGGAAACGAGAATACTCCCGATACCGAAGAGGTCCTGCGACGGATTGCCGTGCGGAATGTAGGTATGAAGCGCTTCGGCGATGATAATGAGGTTCCAGCCCTGTGCGACCGCGAGTACCGACCCTATGACAAGTTGCGGAAATACGGCGGGAATGAGCACGCGTCGCACGTATGCAAACCCGCTCAGACCGAAAATGCGGGCCGCGTTCACGATATCCTGCGGGATTATTTTCAAACCGCCAACAAGCGTAAATACAATATTCCACAGCATGCTCAAGAAAAGAATGGAGACGGCCGCGCCCTCCATGAAATCCCACCGCACGAACATCACAACGACGACGGGGAAGAATGCGAGAATCGGCACCGATTCCAAAACATCGAATACCGGCAAGAGGATTTTCTCAAGGAGCCGGTTGTGCGTCGCAAGTATCGCGAGCGGAATTCCTACAACGACGGCGAGAATATACGCGACCGTAATGCGTGCGAGTGTCGCAAACGAGGCCTCAACAAGAACGTGCCAGGTCGCGACGCCCGACTCCGCGACTTCCGTCTGAAAGAGAGAGACGACAAGATAAATCGCCGCAGCGACGAGAAGGGGCCCGATGAGCAATGAGTAGAGCCGTTCGCGTACAGAAACCGGATACGTGAGAAACATGTGATGGGCGCGATGTCGCGGATGCTTCATGATTCCATTGTAACGCGGCGTAGACATTCTCCCGGCACGATGCTACAACTCCCGAAGCTTCGTGCCGTTCAGGGAGAACGCCGACTATGATTATGCTCTTCAGCCGTCTTCCGCACTGCTCACTGCGCGCAAAAATCGGCCTGGCGATGACGCAGGTCGCTCGCTCACCCGAAGCGGGCAGCGAGTTCGATACACTGACTCAGCACCTCCGGCATCTGCCTGATGACGAATTGCTTTCGATGCTCACCGGCATCGGCTACGACTGCGTAATCGCGCTCGAACACGGTCGCATCATCGGGTACCTCGCCCACCAGCGCCGCGAACGCGAAACGCACTGCTTCTCACTCTGTTCGATGCAGGGGTTCGGCGGCCGGGGTCTCGCGACCCGCATGACCGAGTTCTGGCTCAGGTGCGCCAAGTACCGGAATGTCGAGCGTGCCCGCCTGTGGGCCGGCGACCGCCTGGGCAATCTTCGCGATGCGGAACAGATGCGCCGCATCTACCGGCGCATGGTGGAGAACCGCGGGAACCTTTCGTTCCCCGTCGTCGAACACGCGTGCGGTGAACCCGGATGGATTCACCTGGCACACGCCGCATAAACGAGACTCCTTTAAAAACAGAAGGGCCGCCCGCTTGGCGGCCCTTTCGATGTATCTGCGCACGTACGCAGACTTTCGCTGATATAATTCTCCGATGACATTGCGCGAACGACTTGCACACGTCGTCAAAGGTGACTGTGCGGATGACACCGCGAGTCTGCAAAAGTACAGCCGCGACACAAGTATTTTTTCGCGCACTCCCGCGGTCGTCGTATTTCCGAAAGACGCCGATGATGTTGCGGCGGTCGTACGCTTCGCGCGCGCGGCGAAACAGCGCGACGAAAACGTTTCCGTCGCCGCGCGCTCCGCAGGAACTGATATGACGGGCGGTCCGCTGACTGATTCCATATCACTCGTGTTCACACGCTATATGAACGCCATTATCGGCGTAACAGGCGAGACGGTGACTGCGCAGCCGGGCGTGTATTACCGCGACCTCGAGAAGGAAACTCTTAAAAAAGCCGGAAAAATTATCCCCTCCTACCCTGCATCACGCGAACTCTGCGCATTCGGAGGCATGGTATCCAATAATTCCGGCGGCGAACTCACCCTCAGATACGGGAAAACAAATAAATATGTCCGCTCAATGAACGTCGTGCTTTCGGACGGTTCGCGCGCGATACTCAAACGGCTGTCGCCTGCTGAACTCGCTGCAAAAAAGTCACTGCAAGATCTGGAGGGCTCCATATACCGCGACCTTCACGCCCTTCTTGACTCTCATGCGGATGAAATAGAAGCGGCACGACCGAACGTTACGAAGAATTCCGCCGGATATCCGCTTTGGAATATTATCGACCGTGCAACGGGAACATTCGACCTCACGCAGCTGATCGTAGCTGCACAGGGTACTCTGGCAATCACTACCGAGGCAACTGTCGGGCTTGAGAAACTGAAGTCTCACCGCGCGATGCTCGTCGTGTTCCTTTCCGATGTATCCATTCTTCCCGACATCGTGCAGCGGGTGATGAAATTCGACCCTGAATCGTTTGAATCCTACGACGACCAGACCTTCAAACTTGCGGTGCGCTTTGCTCCGCAAATCATCCGACACTTCGGCATCATCAGAATGATAAAGCTCGGCTTCGCATTTATTCCCGAAACATATCTGGTTTTCACGGGCGGCGTACCGAAACTCGTTCTCATGGCCGAGTTTGCGGAAGACAGCGCGGAAGAAGCCATGGAGAAAGCGACACAGGCCCGCGCGGCGCTTACCGGATTACACGTCAAAACGAAGATTGCCCGCTCGGAAACTCAATCCGCGAAGTACTGGACGATACGCCGGGAAAGCTTCGCTCTCCTCAGAAAAAATCTGAAGGGCCTCTATGCCGCGCCGTTCATTGACGACCTCGTGGTACATCCGGCGGATTATCCGAAATTTCTTCCCGAGCTCGATGCGCTTCTCGCCGGCCACAAATTCATTTATACGATTGCGGGACACATCGGAGACGGAAACTTCCACATTATCCCGCTTGAAAACATGGGAGACCCGTCCGCGCGCGAAGAGATACTCGATTTAATGCCGAAAGTCTACAGGCTTGTCGCAAAATATAAAGGCTCTATTACGGGCGAGCACAACGACGGTATTATCCGCACGCCGTATCTCCCGATTATGTACGGAGAGAACATATGTGCGCTGTTCGCGGAGGTGAAGAAAATCTTCGACCCGCTCAATATATTGAACCCCGGCAAAAAAACCGGCGGCACCGTTGATGACATCAGAGCCAGCATGATTACGCATGTCTAATCTACGAACATACCTTCTCGCTGCAGCCGCCTTCCTTGCTCCCGGCGTCGCTTTCGCGCACGAAGTATACGTGCTCTCCCCTGAAACCGTGAGGGCGGCTCTCGCTGCGGACTCACCGAATCCGTTCACCGCGTACATCGGCAACGAGTATCACTTTTTTTTCTGGGGCCTTATTTCGTTCATCACTATGTCGACAATTCTTGCCGCATCAGCTTTCCATCTGCTTGAGCGGCGTATCGGACCTTTTCTCGCTCGACTGAAACGTTTTGCGCACCCTGTCGCACGGGTTACGGTCGGAATATGTCTCATCGGTTTCGGGACTTCCGCCGATTTGTTCGGCACCGAACTTCCTTTTGGCGACATTTTCGGACCGCTTACATCAGTCATGCAGTACATATTCGTGATGGCGGGTGCCGCAGTTGTGCTCGGTTTTTACACGCGTTACATCGCTCTGATACTCATTGCGATATACGGATACGCAGTCTGCCTGTTCGGCTCATACATGTTTACCTATACCGACCATCTCGGTGCATACTTTTTTCTTTTTGCACTCGGCAGCGGTACCTGGTCAATCGATCACCGAGCACGCTCAGGGAACCTTCCGCGTCTTTTTAATTCGTTCGCCCGAAGCATACAACCGTATGCGTTCGTCATACTACGGCTCGGCTTCGGCTTCGGCGTGATGTTTGCTGCGGTGTACGCGAAGTTCATTCACAGCGAACTTGCTCTGCAGACTGTGCTCCAGCATAACCTCACCGACTTTTTCCCTTTCGAGCCTCTGTTTATCGTACTAGGAGCACTCATCATCGAATTCCTCGCCGGACTGATGATATTCACCGGTATTGCGATTCGCTGGACAGGACTGTTCCTTATCTTCTGGCTGACGCTCTCGCAGATATATTTCGGGGAGCTCTGGTGGGTTCATGCCGTTCTTTTCGGTATCGGTTTTGCAATCTTCTGTCACGGCTATGACCGGTTCTCGGTTGAAGGACACGTACTTAAGCGCGGCAGGCGCGAACCGGTTTTGTAGGTTTTCATTGTCTCCGAATGCGGGTACAATCGCAGCATGCCCGATACACAGCAGCATGACATCGACCGCGCCTTTCTCTTACAGGTAGTTCAGCCGGCACTCGTCGGGCTGATTGACGGTTCCGTGTCGACGCTTGCACCCTTGTTCGCTGCGGCGTTCGCGAGCGGAAACCCCCATGTCGCCTTCCTCGTAGGAACAGCAGCAGCTATCGGCGCAGGTATTTCAATGGCTTTTGCGGAGGCGCTCTCGGACACCGGAGAACACACGGGACGGGGGCACCCGTTCGTTCGCGGCTCTATCGTCGGATGCGCAACTTTCTTCGGCGGTATCTTCCATACGCTGCCCTTTCTTCTTTCGTCCCTCAGCGCAGCGCTCTACTTTGCGTACATCATTGTGGCCATTGAACTGCTCGCCATCGGCTACATACGGTTCCGCTACTTCAAGCTCGGTTTCTGGTGGTCCGTAGCGCAGGTCATTTTCGGCGGCGCACTTGTGCTCGCAGCCGGCATCCTCATCGGCGCCGCCTAGTTACTTCCGGATTTTCGAGCGGCAGTTCTTCGAACCGCACCGGCAACCGACCGGTCTGATGAATTCGTTGAAGTATTCGTCCCCGTAGTCAATGGTGAGCTCTTCACCCGCGGCAATACTCCGCGCCGCATATATCATAATGTGACCTTCCTTGTCTGCGCCTTTTTCAATCTCCGCCTCCGTATTCGGATCGCATGAATGATTGATGTACCGCGCGGGATTTGATGTCGCTTCCCCGTCGACTGTCCACGTATCATCGATTTCAAAGAGGTATCTGCCCTTGTGCTCGTCCGCCTCCTTTGTGGGAATCCGTATTCCCGAATACTCCACGACGAAATCGCCCTTTTTATAATTGCGCAGAGCAAAAAGACCCATGCCGACACCTTCCTGCATCGAGGTCTTCACTTCAAAATCATCGTGCGCCATAGATTCGTGAGTATACTGCGCGGATTCCCGATTTCCCACCTCGCCCGCGGCGCGACTGGATTATCTTCCTGGGTGTTGCATAATGGCGCCATGTCGAAGCGCGAAAAAATCTCCACCGAAAGCTATAAGGGTGTACGCGACTTCTATCCTGAAGACCAGTTTTTGCAGCGCTACATGTTCGAACACATGGAACGCGTCTGTGAACTCTACGGCTACGAAGAATACAGCGCATCCGTACTGGAGCCCGCCGAACTGTACCGCTCGAAGAGTTCTCAGGAAATCGTCAACGAACAGACATATACGTTTACGGACCGGGGCGACCGTGAAGTCACTCTCCGCCCGGAAATGACACCGACGTTTGCCCGCATGATGGCCGCCCGCGCACGTGACATGGCACTCCCTGCCCGATGGTATTCGATACCGAACCTCTTCCGGTACGAGCGTCCGCAAAAAGGGCGCTTGCGTGAACACTGGCAGCTGAATGCGGACATCGTCGGCGCTTCAGGCGTTGAGGCCGATGCCGAGATTATATCGCTGGCTCATGCAATCATGCGCTCTCTCGGCGCAGAAGAGCGTGATTTTGAAATCCGTGTCTCCGACAGGCGCATTCTCGACGCCGTTTACAATTCCGTCGGCATCGCGAAAGAGTACGCGGCTGATGTCACCAGACTGCTCGATCGGCGCGCGAAAATAGACGACTTTGAGGCCCAACTCACGGAGATGATTGCGCACGAAGAGAAGGCGGTAAAACTCATCGAGGAGCTCGAGCACATCACTTCGACGGCATACCTTGAAGAGCTTCGCGTCATGCTTGAACAGCTCGGCGTACGCAACATGATTGTCGACACATCAATCACGCGCGGGTTTGATTACTACACCGGCATGATATTTGAAGTTTTCGATACATCTCCGGATAACCGCCGCTCACTCTTCGGCGGAGGACGGTACGACAACCTGCTCTCCATGTTCGGCGGCGATAAGATTCCCGCCGTCGGATTCGGCATGGGCGACGTGACGGCGCGTGACTTTCTGGAGACCCACAATCTTCTGCCTGAGTATGCGCCCGCAACAGAGCTCATGCTCTGCATTGTGGAAGACGACGCAACATCTCACGCGATGCGCCTCGCACAGGACCTGCGCCGCGAGGATGTGACGGTCGCGGTAAACTTTTCCGGCAAACGCATTGGCGACCAGATTCGTCAGGCTGACAAGATGAAAATACCGTTCGTCATCGCCATAGGTGCGAAAGAACGCGACAGCGGACGTTACACGATTAAGAATCTCTCGACCGGCGCGGAAATGACGCTCCCGGCGGACCGCATTGCGGAGCATTTGTTCTCCTCGCTCGGTTAAAAATCGAGCATGATATACTCGCTCCGATGCGGGTCGTTACATTTGATATTGAAACGGCGAATTGGTTGGCGGATACGGGGTCAAGCGATGTCACTGCACTCTCTATTGCCATCGTCTGCATTCACGATTCCGAGACGGACACATACTCAAGCTATCTGGAGTCCGAATTGCCGCAACTCTGGCCGATACTTGAACGCACAGACGTACTCGTGGGGTACAACTCGGACCACTTCGATGTTCCGCTCCTGAATAAGTACTATCCCGGCGACCTTACGCGCATCAAGAGCCTCGATTTGCTCAAAGAGGTGCACGCTTCACTCGGGAGGAGGTTGCGGCTCGATGCCATTGCAGAGGGTACGCTCGGCGTAAAGAAAAGCGGTTCCGGTTCCCAATCACTTCAGTGGTGGCGGGCGGGAGAGATAGATAAAGTCCGGCAATACTGCCTGAAAGATGTCGAGATAACGAGAAAAATATTCGACTACGCACTGGAAAAAGGCGGCATCAAATACAAAGAACTCGGCAAAACACGGGAAGTAAAACTCGACACTTCGAAATGGCTTCTTCCGGAAAGTAATTCGATGACTTTCTCACTCGGATTCTGATTCCGGCGATACTTGACCGCCGCACCGACCGCAGGCTAGGCTTCTGAGCAGGCGGTAATTACCGCATCAACACGCACCTTTTCGGGGGGAATATGTCCGCTTTGAACGGAAGCGCGACCGCTTCGGGCGGCGCGAAAGTTTCGAATGCACGAAAGCTTGGCTACCTAATCCCGAACACGATTACCGCCGGACGTCTCGTCTGTGCGGCAGGTCTGTTCGTCTATTCCGACGCAGCAACGGCGTTCTATCTGGCCCTCACGGGCGCCGTGAGTGACTATGTCGACGGCTTCATCGCGAAAACCTGGAACCTCGGGACCGCATTCGGAAAGCGTTTCGACCAGTGGACGGACCTCGCCCTCGGCATCGCGATCATGTATGCGATTTTGCACCGCGAGGACTTCACGGCGAATAACTTCCCGCTGACCCTCCTCATCGGCGGTTACCTGGGTGCGCGCACACTGATGCCCACGGTCGACACCAACGGCTATGCGCGGACGAAAACCGGCATGCAGTTCGGCGGCGGCGTCGCCATCTTGGGCAGCTATGCCTTCACTTGGGCGGCCGAATGGCATGTCTGGCACGTCGCGTACGCAGTCGTGTGGGTATCCATCATATGGATGTGGTGGTCGCTCCGCGACTACCTACGGATGGCGTGGTGGCTGCGCAGCGGACCTTGAGTTTTACGGCCTCGCATCGGTAACGATGCGGGGTCGCTACATTTTGTGCCCAGAGTCAGATTTGCACTGACGACCCTTCCCTCTTCAGGGGAATGCTCTACTAACTGAGCTATCTGGGCGAACGGAACCAAACGCGAACGCGGATACTATATCATTTATTGTGGCTAGCGAGGAGTGGGATGGAGGCTTGCTTGCATTTCGTCCGAGCGACGACACGAAAAGGCTTTCAGCCGAAAGCCTTATTGCGCCGTCGTTGTAGACGACGTCGCGCCGGTGAATCGCTCCTTAAATTCCTGGAGCATGCGCGCCCATTCTCCGAATTGACCTTCCAGCTCGACCTTTTTTCCGGTCACCGCCGTAAGCGTCGCATCCATTTGTTTGATGACCGGATAGAGGTAACTGAAATAGAGCCAAATCGGGATTCCGAGCGCGAGAAGATACAGTGCGACTTTAAAAATACCTCCCCAAAAAGCGTTTCTCCGCATCGCGCGCAGCATTTTATTGTTTTCACGCTCGAGTCGGTAGAGTTCCTGCAGGTCCGGGTCCATAGGGCCATCGTACCATCAAGCAACATCATCCTCATGCACTTTTCCTCTGTGCCCCCGGCAGGAATCTCCCTCACCTCTCGCTTTGCCGTCGCAAAGCTCGGATTGGGCACCGCCTCGCGGTTTCGCCCACTGGCGAAACATCGCTCCGGCGTTCGATTCCTGACGAAGAGCGCCGCGCGCTCTTCTCCGGGAGCACCGTTCACTATGTTCACTAATGCCCCCGGCAGGAATCGAACCCACATCTCTCCCTTAGGACGGGATTGCTCTATCCATTGAGC
Organism: Candidatus Kaiserbacteria bacterium; assembly: GCA_021413775.1. Classification (GTDB taxonomy): domain Bacteria; phylum Patescibacteriota; class Minisyncoccia; order Phycocordibacterales; family UBA2100; genus UBA10103. The sequence continues at coordinate 41,981 of JAIOPS010000021.1, forward strand.
TACGGGGGCAAGCGACGAACACGGTAAGACTATCTCATATCCGCATTTTCTCCGAGCGCTCTCCGCGGTTCACATGCGCCCCGAAGCGCGAAAAGACGCATTTACATGCGTCTTTTCGTAGAGGTTGCGTGCGCTTATACGCCGAGCAATTCTTTGAGTTTCTCCTCGTCGAATCCGACGACGACGCTGTTGTCGATTGAGATGACGGGAACGCCCATCTGGCCGCTCTTCTGAATCATCTCCTGACGCTTGGCGAGATCGGTTGCGACGTTGTAATCAGTGAATGCAACCTTATTTTCCGTGAAGAAATCCTTCGCCGCATGGCAAAAGTGGCAGGTCGGGGTCGAATAAATGGTTACTGAGTGTGTTGCCATAGCATTGTGTTCAGTTGAGTAAAGTCACGAAAGTATATCATTGTGCGCGTGCCGCCTTCAAGGCGTCCGTCCACCACAAGAGTTGCGTAATGAGCCCTTGTGCCCGTCCAACGTACGGTGCGAGCACATCATGTATCGCCTCGCCTTTCCCTGCTGCAACGAGCACGTCATACGGCATATGGAGCGCATTCCGGATGGGTGTCATCTGCAATTCTACTGCCACTTCGCGCAGTTGTTCCACCGAACGGGCTCCGAGCGCGCTGCCGTACGAAACAAACGCGACCGGTTTATTGTTCCACTCCTGGTACACGTAATCGAGGGCATTTTTCAGAACCGCCGGATACCCGTGATTGTACTCGGGAGCGATAATAACGAAGGCGTCGCCTTCGGCAATTTTCGCCGTCCAAGCGGCTACCGCAGGATGCTCGTACGGTTTCGATTTGTGACCGGGAGTCTCTTTCTCCGCGAAAAACGGCATCGGGTACTCGCGGAGGTCCAGAATCTCCGCATCTACGTTCTCGACCGCTTTCAGATGCTCAAGCATCCAGGCGGCAGGCTTATCGCTGAATCTGCCGTCGCGTGTCGAACCCAGAATGACTTTTACTGAGCGTTTTTTGTTCATAGAATATGGTGAATGAGGAGAGTAATAGCTGGAGTATAGTTAATCACTTTACTTTGTAAAGTGGATAAAGCCGTGGTATCGTTGTACACAATGCTCAGGACGCCGCGTCAACGCCGAATCATCTGCAAAGATTGTCCGGTCGCAAAGGCTGCCGATCTCGTGGGAGACTCCTGTTCCCTGCTTATCGTACGCGACCTCATATCCAACCCGAGACGCTTCGGCGAACTCCAGGATTCTCTGCACGGGATATCAAGCCGTACGCTCACAAAAAAATTACAGCTGCTCGAAGAAAACGGCCTCATCGCGCGGAAGGAATTCCGCGGCAAACCGCCCGTCGTTCGTTACTCTATTACCGCCAAAGGCAAGGGCCTGACCGGTGTTATAGAAGCGATGCGGTCGTACGGTATTGCGCATCTCTAAACACGTGCGCGGTCACTTCCCCGCGCTTTCGTCGCGCGAAAAGAAAGTGCGGACGATAAGGAGCTGTACGAACGCGCACACTGCGGCAACGCCGCCTGCGAGACACACTGCCGCGGCTGACGGCGCGTACGTCGTATACAGAGACATGAGGAGCGGCACGTGGAAGAACACAAAGAGGAGCGCCGCAATGACGGCTCCGAGTCCGACCAATTGCCATCGTTGCGCCCGGAACGAAATCTCCGTATAGACCTGCGGCGCAAGCAGGAAAAATCCGTATCCGAGAAATATGAAGGTAAGCACAAGAGTCGACCTCACCATATCTTCTCCCACGAGAGAGGCACCGTAGAGGGCAACGAACACCGCGCCTGCCGCCTGCACCGGAGAGAGGGCGAGCGGTAACGGAAGAACTCTCTTGAGAAACGGTCGGGTGCTGACCGGTTTCGTATGTGCGGTCGGACGTATTGCCCAATATGAAATGAGCATGTACGGAATACCTATCGCAAAGAATGTGATGAGAGAAACGTTGAGCGGATTCAGCGGGAACGGATACCCGAGCGCGCTCAAAACAACAAACAGCATGAAGCCGAGAAATGTCTGGTTGAGAAAGATTCCGGTGTAGATTTCAATATTCTCAATCATGCTGTCCGCAAGTCTCACGCCGGCCGGCAATTCAATCAGACTGTTGCGCATAAGTACGACCGCCGCAACCTGCCGTGTCGCGGGCGCACCGTCGAACATGGCAATGCCGAGGTCGGCTTTTTTAACTGAGAGTGCATCATTGGCGCCGTCTCCGACCATCGCAGTGAATCCGCGCTCCTTGAGCACATCGATGATGCGTTCCTTTTGGTGCGGTTGAATCCGCGCAAAGATGCGGTATGCGTCGACAGATTCCCGGAACACCTCTTCGCTCCACGTATCAATTTCCTGCCCGGTGACGACTGTGTCCGAACCCGCTATCCCGGCCCCTCTCGCTACCGCCTGTACAGTATCGGGATTATCTCCCGAGAGAACCCGTATGCAGACCCCCCGGGACTGAAAGAAATCAACCGCATCGCGGATTCCTTCTCTCAGCTCCTGCCGCAGCACGAACACCGCGACTACCGAGAGCTTCGTTTGCGCGGAAAGTGCCGGAGGGACGACATTCCCGGGGCATTGCATCACAGTGAGTGTACGTTTGCCGCAACGTGCGTGCGTCTCGACGGTCTGTTGAAGCCACGCACGGTCAGCCTCAGTTGCACAGTGCGGGAGAAACGCCTCAGAAGAGCCCACGAGCACTGTTTCTCCGGTACCCAAGGTGTCGGATAAAGAGACGCCACCGAACCGTCTCCATGACGAAAAAGAGAGTGCGTCCTGTACGGTTTCATTTCCCGATACCTCGAGAAATTTGCGGACGGCGAGAATTGTTTCCGACGAATCGTTCGAACCGTTGATATACGCCGACGTCAGCCGCTTTGCCGTCGCTTCCGCTACCCCCTTCGGAAGCGACATTTCCTCAACCGTCGGCACATTCTCGGTGAGCGTCCCGGTTTTATCCATGCACAAATTCTTGATGCGACCGAATTTTTCGGTCGCGTTGACCTCCTGCAGCAAAACGTCCCGTCGAAGGAAATGTACCGCCCCGAACGTGAAGAGAAGTGTCGTCGACACAATGAGGCCCTGCGGCACAAGGATGCTCGCCAGCGCACCGATGGTCTCGACGACGGTGAGAGCATCGTCGTGCAGAATGTATCCTCGTGCAACTACAAACGCGATAGACGCAACGAGCACATACAGGGTGTATGTGATGACGGTGTTGATAGAGAGCTGAATGGGACTCGGATTCGCCGTATATCGCGTGAGACCGCGTGTCATATGTGCCATCGCACTTCCGTTGAATGAAGTGCCGGCACGCACGGTTCCGCGTCCGGCGGTTACAATACTGCCGCCCGCGACTTTCTCACCGACAGCCTTTGCAATTGAGCCGGATTCGCCGGTAAGAAGACTCTCGCTGATTTCCATGCTGTCCGATGCGGTGACAGTGCTGTCGCACGGCACTTGGTCTCCGAGTTTAAGACGCACCGCATCTCCTTCCTGAACTTTTTCAAAGAAAACCTCTTCTTCGCTGCCGTCAGCGCGAATCCTCGTTGCCCGAAGCGCTGTCAGCTGCTGCAAGCGCTCGAGCGTAGCCCACGCACGAACGTCCTGCGCGATACCCAATACCATGTTCACAAACACAATTGCGCCGAGAAATACGCCCTCCTGCGCACTACCGAAAAAGACAAGAAGTCCGACGACTAAGAAAATAATCGCGTTTATCGGCAGAAAAATGTGCCGTGCCGCAATAGAGGCGATGTCTGCGATTTGCCTGCGGCGGTCATTCATTCCACGTATGCTACCAGGCCAGAGACGGGACACAACGCGTATCTATCACGGGTGCCGGGTGCGTCGGGCTCAAGAGTTTTTGTGCGGGATGCGGTAATCGGCCACGGTTACTAATTCGCTTCGCTCATAAGTACCGCCGGCCCGGGCTCGCCCGTCGCCAAGGCGACATGGCTCCGCCTTTCGATTCCCCGCGTACAGTGCGAAGGCACTGTACGCGTCCCCTCCTCACTTCGTTCGGTGCGGGATGCGGGAATCGAACCCGCGTCTAATGCTTGGGAAGCACTCGTTCTGCCACTGAACTAATCCCGCGTACGGCATAAATCTATCACACACGATGCCTGCCAAACCAACCAAGAGCGAGCGCGGCAATGGCCTTTTGAAAACCCCGCAGGTTCTAACGACCTCAAGCGAGTGCGGACGTGTTCTTTTCCGTCTTGTGCCTCGCCCGTCGGGGCCGAGATTGAGCGCTGGCGCAGCAGCGCCAGATAGCGACGGAAAAGCACACGTCCGCCGAGCGCGACTACCACCAGGTAAACGCTTTCTTCAATTTCTGCATGAGAGAGGTCGAAGTCGCAACGGGCTCCGGCGCGACAGGCTCCACGATGACGATGAGTCCTTCTCCCTGTTTACCCACGTCGTACTGTTCCCGCAGAAGCTCTTCTCGGCCGCGGTCAGTTTTGAGCTTGGCGGTCTCGTCGTCGAGCCTCGCTGATTGCTGAGCCAGTGAATCGCGCTGCAGCTCAGCCTCTCTGCGGAGCTGATGTGACTCGCGTTCCTTGCCATAGACCTTCCAGACACCCATGGCGACGACGACTACCACCGCGAGGAGCGCAAACGTCCCGAGCCGACGAAAGAAAAGTCGCAGCGGCTCGTTCTGATTGCGGATAGTTGCCATAAATCTATCGTACCACTATACTTGGGCCATGAGTTTTCTGTTTCATAAACGCACAAAAAAGGTCCTCAACATCGTCTGGGGCTTCGTGGCGGTCCTGGTCATGCTCGGCATGGTCCTCTTCTTCGCTCCCGGTTTCGTGAATTTGCTGACCCAATAAACCTTAATGACTATGAGAATGTCGCTGTACGGCATCATCGCGATACTCCTCGTCGGCGTTTCGGTATGGTTCATCCTGCAGAGAAACCCCGGGACCTCTCCGGTACCGAGCGCGGCCGCCAAGCATTCCATCTCGTGGAAATTCACGGATGCCGGCGAAGACAGCCAGGCTATTCCGCATACATCTGTCACAGCGGTGGTGGACGGTACCGAATACAACGCCGGGACATACACCGGCAACTGCAGTGAAATCGGCGCCTCCGGCGGCATCGACGGCACAGGACTTGTGCAGGGAGAGCTCTCTGGAGTCCAATGCTATTTTGCAGGCGGCGGAGATGAGATAGGTGTCTTTTCCGAAAACGGTGCTCTCGTCATCAAAAAAGGCGTACTTGATGAAGGCTCCGCGGAAATACCCGCAGTTCGCGGCAATTTCCAGACCGTGATGTCCGTGAGACTCTAGCTCTCACGTACAACTTTCAAAAACACATCGCTCGGTATATCGACTTTGCCCCGCGCAAGCATCTTTTTCTTTCCACGCTTCTGTTTGTCGAGGAGTTTATTCTTTCGCGATACGTCTCCGCCGTAGAGATACCCTGTGACATCCTTCCGCATCGCGGATTTTCTGCGCGAGGCGATGATTTTTCCGTCCGCCTTCGCCTGAATCTTGAGCTCGAACAACTGCCGCGGCAGGAGCTTTTCGAGTCTCTCAACCATCGCTTCCGCTTCAATTTGTACGCGTCGCTTCGATACGATGCGAGCGAATGCGGGCACAGGCTCCTCGGCGACGAGCACATCGAGCCGCATGACATCAGCATCTTTCAAGCCCGTCAATTCGTATGAAAGCGATGCAAAACCGCTTGAAATGCTTTTCAAGCGATCGAAAAAGCCGCGCATAAGTTCACGGAGCGGCATCTGCGCGTGAATTGCGGTCTTTCCGTCAGGCAGCGTCTCCGTATTGCCGACGACCGCCTCATGCTCGTAGAGAAGCTGCGAGACGCCGCCGATGGATTCCGGCGGTGTGAAAATAACGACATCTGCCCACATCTCCTCGACGCGTTTCGCCGTTCCTCCGTCGGGAAACTTCGCGGGCGCATAGACGTCTTCGACTTCGCCGTTGTTCTTCGTGACCCGGTACACGGTCGTGGGCATTGTGACCACCAGTTCAAGCCCGAATTCCCTCTTGAGACGCTCAACGATGATTTCGAGGTGAAGCATGCCGAGGAAGCCGCAGCGAAAACCTCTCCCCATGACGCCCGAAGACTCTTCCTCATACGAGAGCGATGAATCCGAAAGGCGCAGTCTGTCGAGCGATTGTCTCAAAAGCGGCAAATCATCCTGTGATTCAGGATACACGCTGGCCCAAATGACGGGCGTCGGCTGCTTGTACCCGGCGAGAGCCTGTGCACCGCCTCGAGGTGCGATGACCGTATCTCCGACGCTCGCGATGCCGGGCCGTTTGATACCGGTGACGATGTACCCGATTTCTCCCTCAACCAATTTCTCGCACGGTTTCTCGTCCGGCATGAGAGTTCCCACTTCTACTGCGGTAAAATCTTCGTTCGCTGCGGCGAACCTCAACGAGTCCCCTTTGCGTATCGAACCGCCGAATACGCGCGCATACACGATGACACCGCGATGGTCTGAATATCCGAAATCGAAGATAAGCGCCTGCGGAGCGGAACCGGACGAAACAGGCGGCGGAATGCGTGCGACTATCTGGTCCAGGAGCTCTTTCACGCCGGCACCCGTCTTTCCGGACACGGGCAGCACCTCGGACTCTTTGCATCCGATAAGGAGGGCCAGCTCGCTCGTGATGTCCGCTACGCGGGCTGCGGGTGCGTCGATTTTTGAAACGACAGGCACGATGATGAGCCCGAGCTCGCGGGCAACGCTGAGGACGGACAAAGTCTGCGCTTCCACACCCTGTGTCGAATCCACAAGGAGAACGACTCCTTCAACGGCCTGCAGCGCCCGGGAGACTTCGTACGAAAAATCGACGTGTCCCGGTGTATCGATGAGATTGATGACGTAGTCTTTGCCGCCGCTCCCCCAGTGCATGCGTACCGGCTGCATCTTTATCGTTATGCCGCGCTCGCGCTCAAGGTCCATCCGGTCGAGAACCTGGTCCTGCATATGCCGCTTCTCGATGGTGTTCGTCAACTCGAGCATACGGTCTGCTAGCGTTGATTTGCCGTGGTCGATGTGCGCAATTATAGAAAAATTCCGTATGTTCTCGGACATATCGGGACACTATACCCCAGAGCGAAACTACTGGCGACGTAGAACAAAAAATTCGGCGGACGCCCATCAGTATGTCACGGGCGGTGATTCCGCAGATTACGCGCTCGTCGTAGTTCCGAGGTCCTCCGCAGAGGACGCGACGGTGACCGCTGCGGACGGCGTTCGCTTCTCCCAGATGCGCGCATGGAGTGACACGTATACCTCGGTGAATTCCCTGCTTCCGAGAATGTAATACGCGACTCCCGCAACCAGTATCCCGCATATGCCCGCCGCAAATCCCTGGACGAATATCGAGATGGTCGTCGAAGAAACGACGAAGGAGCTCGCGAGGCTGAGGAAGATATAGCTCCCCAGTCCTCCCGCAATCGCGGCGAGGAAGCTCTCCAGTGCGGCAGGCGCAATCTGTACCAGGAACCCCTTGAAGCGCTTTTCGAAGTGGAGCGCAAGCACCACGGCCCCCAGAATAGTCGAGAGCGCATATGAGAACGCAAGGATGAGGACGTTGCTTCCCGGTATATCATCGACACGCAAGAGATGTTCTGTGAGATGGAGCAGTGTCTGGTCGGTCAGGATAAAGAGACCAGAGGCTCCGAGCGAGAGTGTGCCCGCCGCAACTCCTGCCGCCACCAAAAAAGGCATGAATGTTTTTCCGGCGGCGTAGTACCCGCGGACAAGGAGGAGCATGAGACCCTGCGCTGCGAGTGCGAGTGAGAGAAGCGCAAAGGCGGCGGCCGTGAGGCGGGTATCGTCCCAATTGAATGCGCCCGAGCCGAGAATGACGCGCACGATGTGCGCGCGCAGAATGAGAATGAGAGCGCTCGCCGGCATTGACCAGAAAAATACGTACCTGGCGGCCGTCGCCACGTGACGCACGAATTCTTCCGTCTCTCCGCGCGAGAGTGCCCGTGCAAGCGTCGGGAATGCAGCAACGGAGTACGAAGCGCCGATGACGGACAGCGGAACGGCGGCAAGATTATAGGCGAACATAAAAACCGCAATGGAGCCGGCGCTCAGCAAGCCCGCAAGAGCCGTGAGCCCCAAAAAAGCGATTTGGTTCATCGAAAGCGCGAGCGCGCGCGGCACGGACACCATCGCAGTGTGTACGAGCGCCCGCATATCGCGGAGTCTCGGAATCCGCGACAAAAATCCGTCACCGACAAGAGACGGAATCTGTATGCTCACGTGCATAAGCGAGCCGAGGACGACTCCCCATGCAAGTCCTGCAATGCCCCATGCGGGATAGAATCCGAGCACTCCCACGATAATGCCGAGGTTGTAGAGGAGCGGCGAAATCGCATACAGTGCATATCGCTGCCGGGCCTGTGTCACACCGGCGAGGATATTCGAGAATCCGAGAAAAATCGGCTGCAGAAGCATGATGCGCGTCAGCAGGACGAGCGTCTCACTGTAGCCGGCCGCCGCAAGTTGCGGAAAAAGCCAGGGCAGTATCACAGGTGCCCAGAGTGCCGCGATGAGCGAGACGCCGACGGCGCATACGGAGAATCCGACGATGATGGTGTCGATGTAATCTTTCTGCTCTTCTTCATTGCGTCGCGCCAACTCCGGAATAAGCATGTATACCGACACCAGCGCACCCATGGCGACGAAAATAAGGTCCGGGATGCGAAAGCCGGCATAATAAATATCGAGCGTCGTCGACGCGCCGAACGTGTGCGCAAGCAGACGGTCGCGCACAAGCGCAAGGAGCGACGAGAGCAGTGCTGCTGCGGCGAGCACATAGACCGCCGCATGCAATCCGTGCACCTCAAGCGAAAGATACCGCATTGCAGTGCGCGCCTTCTCCCGTGCGAACTCCGTACTTCTTTGAATCATACGCTACACATGAAGTCGCGCTCGTTTATACGTTGGATAGTATCACACCGACTTCCGCAAAATGGATTGAAACTTCTGTTCACAACAAACGAAGGCGAGCAGCACTTTCGTATTGCTCGCTTTCACTGCATCTTTTGCAGAATACTGCGAAAGGCGATTTGTTTGCTTGGAAGCAGAAAAGCGAAGCATTTCTGCTTCGCTCACTGCACTGCATCGATAAGCCGGGTTCTGTGCCGTCTCTGCCTTGCGACAGAGAGGTAGCAGCCATGTATCTGGGATGAACGTTGCCGTTCACCTCAAGCGACTCTTTCGTGAAGTCCAATTGGTTCTCCACGAACACGGTCTTGCACGCAAGTAGGATTTTTGCCGTTGCACCCTCTGTGTTTCCACAAAGGCTGATCCTTGCGGATCCCCTCGCCTCTCGGCTCGGGCGTCTCTGTTCGCATCCCTGGGATTACCCCGGCGGGCGTTACCCGCTACCCTGCTCCGTATATCTTGCGAAATACGGGCGTGTCCGGACTTTCCTCTGATTCTTGCGAACCAGCGACTGCTTAATGCAGAGGCTCATTGTATCACTATTTACAATGACTGTAAAATATGCTATAAAACAGCCCGCACAGCCTAAGAAAGGACATTTCGATGCCCTGCATCACCGTGACACGCGACCCCGCCAAGCTCATCGACCCGCAGGCCACCCGACTCGGGTACGCCCTCGAAGCAGCCGTGGTTTCGGCTCTGAAAGTGAAGCCGCATGAAGTTGAGTTCCGCGTTCGTGATTTCGGGCCGCTCGACCGCAACCATCCGCCCATCGCCATCGAAATCGATACCGGCAAAGGGAAGGACGGTTGGCGCGCGACCAATCGAATGGAACTTGCGAAACAAATCGCAGCGTCGGTCGTCAAAGCGGACATCATACCCGCGAGTCTGCTGGACCCGAAAGAGGGTCCGTACGCATGGCTCAAGATTGTCGACAGCGCGTTCGTCCCGCTCGGTTTCCCTGATGAGGCGCGCTGACTTTCATTTCAAGGTACGAAGCGAAAAGCCCCGGCGGCATGCCGGGGCTTTTAACTTTTTAGGATTAAATTATCTCGCACGTACCTCCCGCACACGCCAATTCCTTTTTCTGTTCGGTCTCGTCAGTTCTTTCGTAGATGACGAGCTTCGAGTAGTCTATCTTCGGGAATTTTGCTGCAAGCTCCTCATACTTCTTTTTATCAATCGCTTCGTATGGAGCGAGACGGTAGACGTGATTTTCGCGCGGCAAGAATGAGAGACCGCCGATGATGTCCCAATTGTCCGATATCCACGCGACACACTGCACCCACTCTTCTTCGCCCACCGAAATGGTCGCCGACGGATTGTGTTCGGTAAAGTTGAGCTTCACCATCTTCCAATACTCGAGCTGCTGAATCGCGGAAAGGTCGTTCTTGAAGACCGAGCCCGAAGGTGCTTTCACCGGGAACTCAAGCACGTATGTGGATGCCTCGCCTTCCACCTGTCCTACTTCCGGGTATGCCTGTACACCCTGGTCGCGCATCATTTTGAAGAGCGAATCGGTTGCCGAGATGCGGACGCGGCGGATGTAGTACTGCGAGTGGCGCGGGTGAATGCCGGACGAGCAGTTGAATGTCTGAGATACGGTGCCGGACGGCTTTACGCAGGTGATGGAGCTCGACATCGGAATACCGAAGCGCTTCGCGTACAGAGCATTTGTCTTTTTCGCTGTTTCGCGCATTTTCTTCATCATCTTCGCATCGCGCACAACAGGAGAATCCCACTGGCCGGTGATGGACACGCCGAGAAGGCGCTCGGCTTCACAGTTGTCGGTCCATTCCTTGGAGATGTAATTGAACTTCACGAGAGTCGACTGGTAGGTGCCGAGGAGTGTCGCGAGCTTCGCCTTGCGGAGCAACGACTTCTCGGTGTCATCCGCGCGCGCAATGACTTCCGAGAGGTTGCAGAACTGCTTCGACTGGAGGATGATTTCGCCGCACGGATTCGTTCCGACCTGGCCGATGAAATTACCCTTCTTTCCGTACTTCTTCTGAAGAAGCTTCAAACGTCGCTCAGGCATTGTCTTTTCGAGGCTTCCGCGGTTGAAGATGCCGCGCTCTCCGGTGCCGGATTTCATGAGCGCGACCCACTCGTCCATGAGCTCGGCGTTGGTGGGCTTGGTCTCATAGACGGCGGAGTTGTTGGCAACGGAGCGCCACGGGTCTGTGAGGTAGAATTGCCCTTTCTTAGCGTCGCGGATTTCCACATCGTCGAGGTCAGAAAGAGAAATCATCGCCGTGCGGCGCACTCCTCCCGCGACGACGCATTCACCGATTTTGCAGATGATATCGTGTGCATCAATGTTGCGCAGGCGTCTGCCCTGTCGGCGGAGAATTCTTTCACGCGCGAATGTGAGGAGTGAACGGAGCGGTTCCGGGCCGGATGCTTTACCGCCCATCGTCTTGAGTCTCGCACCAGCGGGACGAATAGTTGAGAAATCGAAATCGACATCTTTGCCCGCATACCAGGTGTTGAGCCCGAGCGTGAGCGCATCACACCAGCCCTCCTTGGTGTCAGCGACGACATGCAACGGAATCTTTTCGCCTGTCTGCTTTTCGATTTGCGGAAGCTGCTGAATGTTCTGGCTTTCAACCGCGTATCCGACACCGCATCCCTGCATCGAGAGGTACATGATTTCCGCAAAATCCTGCAATTTTACCGGAGCGGTAAACGAGCAGTTGTAGAAACATGTGTTGCACTTCTTGGCGGGCGCTCCGGCGAATTGCATCGCGCGCATCGACGGCATGACTTCCTGTTTCAAAATCGCTTCGCGGATTTCCGCGTACTCTTTTTTCGTGAGTTTGTCCCCGAGATTCTCTTTCATAAATCCGACATAACGGTCGACGGTCTCAATCCACGTCTCACGGCGCTGTTCGCTTTCTACCCAGCGCGCATAGGTGCGGAGATAAACGAACTCTCCGAGAGGATTGTTCTTGAAGTACTGTTTCGATTCTTCCGCGAGCTTCCGGACGTGCTCCGGTACAGAGCCCTGCTCCTCGCGGATCTTGTTGTGCTCCGCACGGTAGAGGATGTAGTTCTTGGATGCCGACACATAGTCGGAGAGCATGAGCTGGCGCTCCACCTCGTCCTGGCAGCCTTCGACGGTGGGGAGAAAGTTCTTGTACGTCTTGGCGATGCGCATCATTTCGCCGGCGACTTTGTGCGCCACGACCACCGCCTCATCTTCCGAGCCCTCATTCGAGGCGAGCATCGCTTTTTGAATAGCGCGCGTAATCTTATCGAACTCAAACGGTACGATGCGACCATCGCGCTTCTGTATATTCGGCAAGTACTTTTTGTACACGCGATTTGCTGACGCTTCCTGAGAGACTCCTATAATGCCCGCTTTTTTGCGAGAGGTGGTTGACTGTGCCATGCGCAAGAACTTTAACTTCTAATCACTAGCTCACTACTAATGGGATGTTTATTGTACTCCTCCGGGGACCTCGGATATCGGAGATAAAGAGGTGGATAACTTGTCGCTCGGTGGCATGGCTATTTTGGAAAACGTGATTTTGCCGCTGCAAAATCACTCAATCCTCGGCCGTCGCCTGCGGGGTTTCCAAAATAGCCATGCCACGCCTCACTCTTAGCAAAATGAAGAGTGCCAACGTCTCTAAGCGAGCGTGGCGGTGTGTTTTTGGACCTCTCGGAGCCGAAGAGGCGAGGATTAAGGACTTTTCAACAGAAAAGTCCGGGTCCAAAAACATACCGCCCGCGAGCGCCCCTCTATAAGGCTACCTGGTCGCCGATGGAGACATTGTGAGCCTTTGCCCAGCCTGCAGGGAGCTCGAGCACGTATCGTGCCGCCAAATCCGGCATAAAGCTCGCCGGATATGACTCAGGTTTCGCATTTTGAGCCATATATACAACCTTTCCATCGGCCGTTATCCATAGAATGTCTATCGAAAAGAGCATGTCCTTCATCCAGAAGCTGAAAATACCGTCCGCCGGGAAGATGAAGAGCATGCCTTCGTTTTCCCCGAGCCCCGCCTGTCCGCTCAGGCCCTGTTCCCGCTTCGCGGGGGTGTCGGCAATCGCGACACGCACCGAAGTCCCCGCGATAGATATCGTTTTTGTCGGCGAGAGAGTTGATGAAACGACATTTCGCACATCCCGGTATAGAGAGGACGGCGTAACGGCATTCATCGCCGCCGCATAAATGCTGCCGCCGATGAGCGCGCACACTCCGGCAGCGCCGAGATAGATAAGAATTCTGCGTGTCTCGGAGTTTCTGAAGAGTGATTGAATCATAGTCATACAAAATACCTTAAAAGACGGACTTAGAGAAGAAGAACGACTGACATGACTACCAGAGAAGCAAGCCAGTAACCGGCATTAATGCAGTAGAGCTTCAGGGGCTTGTGTTCCCAAAGAACTGAACCGAGAAGAACCGGCGCGACGAACCCGAACCATAGAGCTGTCGCGAGTTCGAGAGACTCCCCCAGCGTAAGTATACCGAGCGCCGCGGTAATCATATGGAGCACGTACGCGACAACGAGTGCAGCGGCGAATGCAGCAAGCGTAAAGAGCGGCATGTGCTTATTTCCGCGCTCCGCAATTTCAGGAGAGATGTTGGCAAGTCGCGTCCATGCCCGACCGAAGACTCTCGGGTGATACCAAAGGTAACCCACGATGACATGCGCAACGGCTGCAGCGACAACAGGGACGAATGGCACGAACAAGGCGAACATATTCCGTGAAATTATATCACCAGCTACTTCCACAAATCCCATACCGCCGCCGCAACCGGCGAGGGCGAGCCCTCGAGCGGCAGATAGTGCAAATCGATATACGGCAGACTGTTCGCTTCAATAATCCCCCACTTCTGAGCATCGGGGTCCACCTCAGGGTTACCGATGATGAGGTCGAATCCTACGACAGGCGCTTTCACCGCTTGAGCAGCGCGTTCGAGATATTCACGGAGTTTCGGATGCTCCTGTCCGAGCAGTTCTCTCGTCTTTCCGCCGAAAAGTCTTCCTGTACGGTGTGTAAGCGGTACCACTGTGCCCTTCTCAACAACAGAATCCGCTGTATATCCCGAGCGTAAAAGAAATGTGCTGTGTTCGTCCGTAAGCACAATGTCCTGAAGCCGCTCATGCTTCGCAGCATTCTGCTTGTCGATAAGTTCACGGATAGTCGAGGCACCGTCACCCACAACTGTCGGGGGAAATGCCTGAAAGAAACCGGCGAGCGTGCCGTCAATGACGGTTCCCCGGCACACGCTTCCCACCAAATACTCTTCGAGTGCCACGTACCTGCACAGCTTCTTCGCGCAGAGAAATGCCTTCGCAACATCTGACTCGGTCCGTACGTTCACCGTCGTGTGTCGTCCGCGCGAACCCGCACGCGGCTTCACAACCACCGGTCCCTGAAATCCCGGAAGCGCGGCAATCGCGTCTGCGAGTGACGTCACGGATACAATCCGCGGCGTTGCAATCCCCGCCTCGTGCAGCACGCGCTTCAGTTCAAATTTATCGTCTATCCAATCGTATGCGGGATACTCGAGATGCGGCGGCACCGGTATGGATTGGAAATATGTCCACTCATCGTTACGTATGCGGGCGCGGTATATCTCCGTATGAGCACCGAAGAGTGTCATTTGCTCCATTGGAATGCCGCGCTGCGCAGCTTCCTCCCAGATAACCTGAGAGCGGTACGTCTTCGCATTCTTCGGCTCAGATGCGAAACGCGTAACGGGCAGCGCGGCAAAAACTTTGTAGACGAAGGGGTCGAGCCACGATTGGAGCCAATCGCCCCACCGGCTGAGCGTTGTACGCAAACGTCCGCGCGTACCGCCCTCTTTCGAGGAGACGACCGAGAGCGTGTGCGCGATGTACGCTCCGAAATGATTGACCGGGCTGTTGCCGCACTCTGCGCACGTGCCGGCGTGCTCTCTATATTCATGCGGCGCTCCGTCTGTCATATGCGTATCTTATCCTACGCACGTGTACCTGCAGAAAAGCCCCCCGAAGGGGGCATCTCTTAGTGACCGCCGAGTGACATAGGTATGCACGTTGGCTAATAACTTACTGTTCAGTATTACACACTCGTCTCTGCGCATTTCCGTTTGTGGGGATAATCCCGCTCTCGGCGCCGCAAGTTTACTTTTCGAGTGCGGGGTCAAACCACACTGTTTCTATATTGCTGCCGTCGGGGTCGAGTATAAACGCCGCGTAGTAACCGGGGCTGTAGTCTTTTCTGTACCCCGGTGCGCCGTTGTCCTTACCGCCCGCCTCTAAGCCGGCTTTGTAGAATGCATCCACCGCTTCTTTGCTATTCGCGCGGAAGGCCACGTGTGACGGCTGCGGCTTGTCTTTTTTCATCACCCAAAAATCCGTGTGCCCGCCTTCCATGAAGCCTGCGGCACCGTACTCTTCGTAATCCCGTTTGAGCTCGTAACCGAGCGGAGCAAGTGCCGTCAAATAAAAATCCTTCGCTCTTTTATAATCACTCACCGCAACGCCTGTGTGTTCAATCATCCGGTAACCGTAGCACCCTGCGGATGAAGACTCAATGGAGTCCGCACATGTCTGCTCGCTTTTGCATATCAACGTCGGAACCGGCACGATTTGAGACTTTTTTGACGTGAATTACAGTTGTTGTAATAACGATAAATACATATTGACAAACGATAAGTACTAAATTACGATGAAAATATAAAAATTTATATTTCGCACATGAAAAGAAGCTCGACGATTTTTCTTCAAGTGGTCATCGCGGCGCTCGGCATCGGCGCTCTCGCACTCCTTCTCCTTGAACCCCGCACTGAGGGTGTCAACGCACATGCCACCACACTTTATCAAATATATTTCGACGACCCGTTCCTCATGCTTGTATATGCGGGCTCCGTTCCGTTCTTTATCGCACTCTATCAGGCAATCAAAGTGCTCGGATATGCCGGGCAAAATCAGATATTTTCCTCTGCGGCCGTCAGAGCTCTGCGGACCATAAAGTACTGCGCTCTGTCCATCATCGCGTTCGTTGTGGTAGAGGAGGTTTTCATCATGTTGAACCACGGCGATGATGATGCGGCGGGCGGCATCATGATGGGCGTCTTTATCATCTTCGGCTCGATTGTTGCCGCTACTGCAGCGGCGATGTTTGAGAGAATTCTGCAGAACGCCGTGGATATAAAATCCGAGAATGACTTAACCGTGTAACCGGTATGGCAATCATCATCAACATCGACGTCATGCTGGCGAAGCGGAAAATGAGCGTTACCGAACTTGCGGAGAGGGTCGGCATCACGATGGCCAACATCTCCGTTTTGAAAAACGGCAAGGCAAGGGCGATTCGATTGTCGACCATGGAAGCAATCTGCAAAGCACTGGAGTGTCAGCCCGGAGATATTCTGGAGTACAAAAAGTAGCTGTTACTTTTGTCCGATGCTCTTTGCGTCAAATTCTACCGTCCATTCGATTCCGTATTTGTCTCTGAACATAGCAAAGTACGTACCCCACGGGCTTTCCGCCATGGGCATTTCCACTGCCCCGCCGGCTGACAGTCCGTTAAATATATTGTCTGCCTCTTCTTTGCTGTCTGCCGTAACTGCAATCTTGGACCTGTTTTCGTTTTCGTTCACCCGGCCCATACTTTCCGGGATGTCATTGGCAATTAAGATGTTTTTGCCGATAGGCAAAACAATGCGCATTATTTTATGTGCGTCAGCATCACCAATCGGAAACTCAGGGCTTGAGATGTCCTTGAAACGAACTATCTCTCCGAACTCCCCGCCAAATACTGATTTGTAAAACGTAAACGCCTCCTCGGCATTTCCGTTGAAGTTGATGTACGGGTTGATTGTCGCCATATTTTTTATTATGTAATTTGTTAATTATTGTAATGCTACCCGATACGGGTATTTTAGCTCTTTTTGTCCGAGCCAACCGCGGTTAGCACCCTCTACAGTAAGCAACATCAAGCTTTTCCAGCAACTTGCCCGATGGAAAACTGAGGCCGCCGCGGCATAGGAAAATCAAAAAAATAACCGCCGGACAAATGCCGGCGGCTGACTGATCACGAAGCGAGACCTTTAAAGCTCCTTGTTGTCGCGCGACTTGATGAGCTCGGCAACAGAACTAAACTTGGGCTCCGCATCTTTTTTCTTGCGCCGCACTTCCTGCTGACGGCGAATCTCTTCGTTAGCTGCCCGCGCAACGCTCACTTTTTGTTTTGGGGACGGGCCACCTTGCCCACTCCTCGCGTGTTTGCGGTTTCCCATGCCGCCGCGACCCTGTTGCATAACGAATCTCCTGCTGAAAATTCGATGACCATATAGTACAATTTATATGAGAGCTTGTAAAGCTTCAGGTCAACTTGAATCGTCGATATCTCTCCGATACTTTTTGTTAAGGGCGGGGACGGAGAGATGCGGCCAAGAACACTTTTTTCGCCGTCGCTCAAAAAGTTTCTCGGCCCTGATTTTGCGGGTCCGCTTGGTAGCAGACACCTGCGCAAAATCTTTCGAATCTCTCACGGGTCGTGCACCGCACGTCCCTCGCCTCCGCAGTATTTTCACTGCGCTCAAATCTGCGGAGGCGGAGAGATTCGAACTCTCGGTGGTGTGACCCACACACGCTTTCCAAGCGTGCGCACTAGACCGCTATGCGACGCCTCCGTGTAGAGATTTATAGCATGCGGCTCCCGTACACGCACCTTTCCATTACAATGGTGACATGAACGTCACGGCGGTTTTTCTGAGCGTGTTTGTCACGTACGTCCTTTTCTGCAAGGCGTGGCCGTATTTTCTTTATCCGAATTATTTTCGACCCTCACGGATTGAGGAGTACCCCGAACTGCAGCTGCTCGCCCGCCAGTTGGTCGGACCGAATCAATCCGCAACACTCCGTAATGTGTATGAATACATGCGGTCGACGTACACCGGGTCAGGTAGCGTATTGAAAACCGGCAGCCTGCTGAGCGTTTTCAGGTTCGGCGATTTTTCCACGCGTGGCATTCTCGGAAAACGGCAGTTTCTCTGGTGCCATACGCAAAACAGGTTGTTCAAATCCATTCTGATGAATACCGGTATGTTTCCGGAAAAGGCATTGAGAATCCGCTACCGGTTATTTTCATCGTTCTTTATTCATCAATGGGTCGAAGTCGAGTTTTCCGGCGAGAAATTCATCATCGACCCTCACTACCACGTATTCACAGCTCTCCCGAAGCGGACAACATCAGGTGTACAATGAATACACATGAACATGTTCAAGACGTTTTCGATGAAGTGGTGGCAGGTCGGCATTTTTAAGCTCTCTCTTCTCTCCGCGGGAGTCGCTATCGGCGCGTATTGGCCACAGGTATTCGCTCCGTACATCTCCGCTCTGGTTATTATCGCTGTCATCGCGGGACTCTACACGTGGTACACATGGTCGAAGGAGTAACGCTCCGACAATACTTGATATAGTCTGAAGATGTCACCGCACACGGACATGCCTGAGTTGCCTGCCCTTGATACTCCTTCTCCGTGGACACGAACGCCCGCGGAACTGTTCGACCTGATGCGGTCTAGCGATCTGGGTCTCCTCGAAGAGGAGGCACTGCGTCGTCTTACACTTTTCGGGCCCAACGAATTTAAAAAGCGTAACAATACGCGCGTCTTGAAAGTCATTGCAGACCAGTTTTCGAGTCCGCTTATTTTCATGCTCATTGCCGCAGCCGGGATTACGGTCCTCCTGCATGAATGGGTAGAGACAGTCGTCATTGCTCTCGCGGTTATCGTGAACGCCGTGCTCGGCTTCTATCAGGAATATAAGGCCGAAAATACGCTCGACAAACTTACCGCCTACATCAAGGAGCGTACGCGCGTCATCCGCGCGGGAAAAATCCGCGAAGTGGAGTCCTCTGAAATCGTTCCCGGCGATGTCGTACACCTCACATTCGGCGCCCGCGTCCCCGCCGACGCACGCCTCATTTCCATCAATAATTTTACGGTTGATGAAGCGGTACTTACCGGAGAATCAATGCCGGTCCGCAAGAACACGGATGTGGTTTCCGGCGATGCTGCGGTGACCGAGCAGAAAAACATGATATTCGCCGGCTCAATGATTACGGAGGGGTACGCATCCGGAATCGTTACGGGTACGGGTGAACACACTGAAATAGGGCGCATCGCACGGCTCGTATCGGAGGTTTCTCAGGAAGCGACCCCGCTCCAGCAATCTCTTAGCCGCCTCGCATGGATTATCTTTTTGTGCGTCGTCGTCATTGTCTCGGGACTTTTCTTTCTGGGGCTTTCGCGCGGTGAGCCGCTGCTTGAGATGCTGCTTCTTTCCGTCGCGACGGCTGTCGGTGCGATACCGGAAGCACTCCCGATTGCGCTCACCGTTATTCTCGCCATCGGCGTAGAGCGCATCGCCAAGAAGAAAGGCATCATGCGCTCACTGAGTGCAGCCGAGACACTTGGTTCGACGACACTCGTGATGACCGATAAGACCGGCACCCTCACCGAGGCCAACATGACTGTCACCACTGTGATGACGAGGGCGTTCGCTGTTTCCGAAGACCCCGTGATTCCATCGAATCTCCCCTCTCTTTCTCCGATGCAAAAGAGCATGCTCTCTTCCGCACTTCTTTCCACGGATGTTGTGGTTGAGAACAGTTCGGACCCGGAGGAGCATTGGCGTTATATCGGTCGCCCGCTTGAGACAAGCATTGCACTTGCGGCGAAAAGCGCGGGAATCAATATTCTTTCAGTCATGCAGGAAAAAAGGCAGGCGGTTCTTCCTTTCAATTCGACGAATAAATTTTCTGTAACGCTTGATAAGCACTCGAAGATTTACAGCGTGCTCGGCGCTCCGGACATACTACTTCAGCGGTCTGCCGTCACAAAAGACGAGTACATCGCTATCGAGAAGCGCATCCGCGACATCAGCGCGGCGGGCGGAAGACTCGTCGGTGTTGCGCGGTTCGCTCCGAAAAAAGTGAAAGACATCCATGTTCTCGCACCGGCTGATGTCCGCGACCTTGAATTCCTGGGGTTTCTCGTTCTGCACGACCCTGTCCGCCGAGAAGCAGGAGATGCGGTCCGCCGCATAGAATCCTACGGTGCATCAGTTGTGATGGTGACGGGCGACCTCAAGGGCACCGCAACGGCTGTGGCGGAGTCCATCGGCTGGGGCATTACAGAGGCGAATGTAATGACTGGCGAAGAAGTCCGCCAGATGACGGATGCGGACATGCTCAAGAGACTCTCGAGCATTCGTATCTACGCGCGGGTTACCCCGGAGGACAAGCTGCGCATCGGGCGCCTCTATCAGTCCCGCGGTGAAGTCGTGGCCATGACAGGAGACGGCGTAAACGATGCACCCGCGCTCAAGGCTGCGAATATCGGCATCGCCATCGGCTCCGGAAGCGACGTCGCGAAAAGCGCCGCAGACCTTGTTCTCTTGGACGACAATTTTGAAACAATCGTTCTCGCCATAGAAGAAGGGCGTCGCATTATTTCAAACATCAGAAAGGCGTTCGTGTACCTCATGTCGAACAGTCTTGATGAGGTTTTCCTCATCGGAGGCAGTCTTATTTTTGCGCTCCCTCTCCCCCTTTCCGCCATCCAGATAATCTGGGTGAACTTTTTCACCGGCTCTCTGCCCGCCCTCGCCTTCGCGTTCGAAGAAAACCGCGATGTCGGCCTCGGCCGCGGGACGCGCATCGGTATTTTCAATACGCAGGTGCAGGTCCTGACGATGGGAGTCGGCGTTGCGACCTCGCTGTTTCTTTTCGTCTTCTACTGGGCACTTCTCTCCGCCGGCGTCGAGCTCGCCACCGCCCGCACGGTTCTCTTCCTCTGTTTCGCGTCTTACATTCTCATTATCGCGTTCTCATTCAAGAGCCTCAATCGCCCCATCTTCACGTACCCGCTTTTTGACAACCGTACCCTGAACATCAGCGTATTCAGCGCAACGGCGATTATTTTCGGCTCGATGGCGATTCCCTTCCTCAGAGAGATGCTCGGACTCGTTCCCATTTCGCTCATATGGGCGCTCTCAATCATTCTCTGGCTGGCATTCAATATACTTCTCGTTGAAACGACGAAGTGGGGCCTCCGGAAACTCGCACACTGAGCCGGCTATACTTCGAGACCCCGGAGAGCTGCGATACGCTCCTCCATCGGAGGATGCGTCGAGAAAAGTTTCGCGACCCACTGTCCCGCAGGGTGAGCACCGAACGGATTCGAGATAAACAGGTGTGCCGTAGTGGTAGACGCGCGCGTCATGGGCCTGGCGTACGAGCCTATCTTCTGAAGAGCGGCGGCAAGACCGTCAGGATAGCGCGTAAGGAGAGCGCCCGATGCATCAGCGAGGAACTCCCGTTTGCGTGAAATCGCAAGCTGGATGAGCTGCGCGGCAATCGGCGCGAGTATCATCGCGACAAGCGCGGCAATGAGAATGACGGGGTTTCTGTCGCGGTCACGGTCGCCCCCGAACATGCTCATGCGGAGCGCGATATTCGCAATCACCGAAATGAATCCGACAAGGACGACGGCGACCGTCATCACGAGAATATCCCTGTTACCGATGTGCGCGAGCTCGTGGGCGAGAACGCCTTCCAGCTCAGACCGCTCCATCATTCCGAGAAGACCCGTGGTAACGGCGATGACCGCATGCTCTTTATCACGACCGGTAGCGAACGCATTCGGCTGTGCATCTTCAATAATATACACACGAGGCTTCGGCAGGCCGGCGGTAATGGAGAGGTTTTCGACAATCCGGTGCAATTCTTTATACGTGGTCTCATCCGCCGGTTTCGCGCCCACGCTCGCAATTGCGACCTTGTCCGAAAACCAGTACGCCCCCACGTTTGAAATGAGTGAGAAACCGACTGCGATATAAAGAAGGCTCGTGTCGTTAAAGTATAACGAGAGTATCCATCCGACCGCGATGACGACGGCAAGAAAGACCCCCATGAGGGTCCACGTACGGAATACATTCCGGCTCTGTTGTGTGTAGAGAGATGCCATGGGCGCATTATACAGAAACGGGTAAAAAATAATGCAGCCCGCGCATAGCGCGGACTGCGGTGGCCGGAAATTCCGGACACTTATTTTTTCAGTGCGCGCCTGAGCGCGCGCAGGGAGCGGTTCCACGGCCTTGCCGCTTCGATGCAGCGGATGTCGTTGGCGATTGTGCCGATAATCTCGTACCGGCAGATTTCCGCTGCGGTGACCCACTTGTACTCGGTCGAATCGTTCTCCTCGAGCACGATGTCCCCGCGATGGCATTCCGCCATGAACCGGACCGCGATGACGCCGATGTTATCCAGCGGCCGGACGAACGCCGAGCTGCTCACGTAGTGCAGTCGCTTCAACTGCATGCGCGTCTCTTCGCGCACTTCGCGGCGCAGGGCGCGTCCGAGTACGCCGACGCTTTCGGGCTTACGCTTGAGATGTTTCAGGTAATCCTTCGGCTCCAGCCCGCCCCCCGGAATAGTCCAGAGTCCCGGCCATTGCTTCCGCTCTTCAGAACGCTTCATCAGGAAGTAGAGTCGCGGTTGCCAGAACCACCGGGGCTCAACGTAGACGATGCACTGCACAACCACGCGGTGCAGCTCGCTTGGATGCACAGTATCAGCCATATCGGCCTCCCGTTATGCTGCCGGGATGTATATCAGAGATACGGGGCTTTTACCAACTGCCGCCTCCCCCTCCACCACCGCCTCCGCCGGAGAAACCACCTCCTCCGGAACCCGATGCGGATACCGATATCGACGAGGTAAATGAGCCGGAAAATCCGTGCAAATCATGTGTGAAGCTTGTCGCGGAAAACGCCGTCATGTTGGCACCGCTGTACCAGGAGGGAGGCTGCACGTACACGCCTTCAAATTCTTTCGCCCATGCTTTCTCCACTCCGAACATGACCGCATACGGCAGGAGCGCCTCGAAAACTTCGGGACGCTTGTCGGGCGCATTGTGGAATTCGAGACGGTTCTTTTCGGCAATCTGCAGATAGTCTTTGAGGCCGAGCAGCTCTTCGCGCCGCAGCGCACCGTCCGGCGTTACGCGGGACATAAACAGCGAGGCGAACCCCGCGGCGACCGCTGCGACGGCAAATCCGAGCACGAGCATCCCCACGGCTGCGTGGTCAGTCGCCACGTCGGCGCTCATCATGAATCCCAGGAACGCGACAAACAATACGAATCCTGCCGACAGTCCGAGAATCATCTGATACTTCTTGCTGGTCCCGTCATAGAGACCTTTCGTCACGACGGAATCCTGCACCGTTTTTTTTACCGTCTGAAGCTGACTCTGAAAATGCTGCTTGTCGATGTCGGAAAGCAAAATCGAGCGCACGCCCGCGTCGGTTGTTGCGGCATAGAAAAGCGCTTCATATATATCCCTGTCGTGTTCATCCGCGAGGATTTTCTGTCCGCCTGTTTCGATGAGACGGTAGTCCGTCGACTTGAAAATGCCGAACGTCTTTGATGTCTCCTGGGAAATCTTAAGGCCCCCCTGAATCGCAATCGAGATGAGTTGCGCGGTTATGTCACGGCCCGTTATCTTTTGACGTACGAGGAGTGCCCCCTCTATCGGAGAGACATTCTCCGGCGGCTCGTAATACGGAATGATGGTTCCCTTTCCTTTCGGATCTTTGCCGTGCAACCACCAGGTGCGGAACGAAATGTATATACCCGCGAGCGCGACAATGAGTCCGGCCCACGGATATACGCCGCTCGGGATGAAGCTGAAAAGAAGTATCGCTATGCCGATTACTCCGCGACCCGGAGCAAGCAGACCGTTTTCTATGCCCTTTGAAATACCGTCTACGGTCATCGTTTGCGCGAGCGAGGGAGTAAGAATCGGCACCGTACCTTTAGGGAATGCCGCCGCGACGGTCATCCCTTCTTTTTGTGCGAAACCACGACCTGAAGTGAAGTGCGCATCGACACCGGAAAAACCCGACGCACACGTTTCGGTCGAGCGCAAACCTCCCTGGTAGCACGATGCGGAGATGATACTCCCGGACGGCACCGTGATGCGCGCGGTAGCCGCATCAATCGGTACGGACCAGTCATTGCCCGTCGCGTTCCAATAGAGTTCGTCCCCATCTTTCAGCGGGATAATCGCACCCACTGCGTCGTACGTTATGACGTACAACTTCTCACCGCTGACCAGCGTATCCGGACTGCCGATGCGGATGTGTACGGTACCGCTGTTTCGCGTGACGTCGGTTCTGTACCCGCTTCCCGATGCGTCAGTTACCGAAATGTCCGAAATACCGAGCGTGCGTTTCTCCGCACCTTCCGCAAGAAAATCCGTCGGAATGTCGCGGTAGATGCCGTGCTTCTCCTCTGTGCCGAAATCATATCGGATGCTCTCGACAACATGCACGACACCGGTCGGCATGACCGTCAGCTGCGTATCGAAGGAGCGGATTGATTCAGCGTATACGGCGAACGGAAGGAGCGCCGCAAGCGCGACAGGAAGGAGCGCAATACGGAGAAACCGCATGCGGTTTAGAACTTAACAGCGACCGGCTCTTTCGCCGCCTGTTCGTTCTCACCAAGCTGGAAGAAATCGCTTGCCTTGAATCCGAAGGTATTCGCGATGAGGTTGGACGGGAAAGATTGAATCTTAGTGTTCAACTCCATGACCACACCGTTGTAGAAACGGCGAGCCGCCTGAATTTTGTTCTCCGTGTCCGAGAGTTCACGCTGCAATTCGACGAAGTTCTCATTTGCTTTCAGGTTCGGATAGTTCTCGGAGACCGCAAAGAGCGATTTGAGTGCGCCGGAGAGCATGTTTTCCGCCTCCGCTTTATCCGCGGGCGTTGTGGCGCTCATTGCACGTGTGCGCATCTCGGTCACCTTCTCAAGCGTGCCGGCTTCGTGCGTCGCGTACCCCTTCACGGTCTCGACGAGATTCGGGATAAGGTCGTAGCGGCGCTTGAGCTGAACGTCGATATCGGCCCACGCTTCTTTTACGCGCGTCATGAGTGTGACGAAACGATTGTATGCACCGACCACCCAGAGAACGAGAACCGCTGCAATTGCTAAAAGTACGTATGTTGTTGTCATATGGAAATACTATATCACCCTCCTCCCGCCGCGCTACCGCGAACCGACTTTCAGAGTCGCCCGCAGCGCCGTGAGAAGCTGCGTATTCTGCGCCGTCGTACCCGAGTAGTTTGTAATGCCGTATTGTCGTGCAAGCGTCTGTCGCGTCGCGAAGTCACTGGATTTGCCCGCCTGACTGAGGAAGTCGGATACTGAGCCTCCCGTGTATCCGGAAGCCCCCGCGTACGCGCTTTCCGTCACGGCCGGTACCGCGGATGGCGCTGTTCCCGGGATGCCCGTGGTCCGTATCTGGTTCAAAAGCTGACTGTTCATGGCTGCGGAATCCTGCGTGGTCGAGATTCCGAATTCCGATGCGAGCTGCTTTCTGTACGCAAGAGAGGTCGGAAGGTTTTGCGAAGCGAGACAGTCAACAACAGAATTCCCCGGACACGAAACGGGCTGCGGCGCGGCAGCGGCAATCGGCACGTCCGTTACAGGAGCCGGTTGCGCGGGAGACTCCGCGACCTGCGGCGCCTCTGCCGACACCGCCTGTTCAGGCTGCGCAGGTACCGCAGCAACATCTGCCGGTTCGGATGACGTAACGGGCACAGACGGTATGCCGAGTGCGTTGAAATCATTTTGAACAATCTGGTTCGGAGTCAGCTCCGTCGGTGACTGCGGCGCAAATGTTTCCGAGATCGCGGACTTGAATCCTTCTCCGTCGAACGTAATCATGCTCCACGCGAGACGTGATGAGAGCGGCTCCGGCGCAGACGGAGTCGCGGTATCGAGCGATGCGGGCGCGTCCGCAATCCGCGCCGCAAGGTAACGGGCCTCGTCGGCTTTCACCTGCTCCGGTCCGGGTAGCGATCCGTCCGCCGGAACGTAGCTCACGCTCTCGCCGGTCGGCGGCGAAAGCGTTCCTGACATATCCGGCGCGGCATTCACGTTTGTAGGAGTGAACCCGTTTTGTGCACCGTCGGAAATTGTATTATCCAAAACCGAGCTGGGCTGTTCGACATACGTGCTCGGCGTTTGCGGATTCACGATATCGGACCACGCGGATTTAATTTCAGCGCCGTTCATGGTCAGGAGTCCGTATCCGAGTCGGACTGCCGGCGGCTCGGGCTCTTGCGCCGCTTTCGGTGTCTCTGCCTCCGCCTGTGCGATACGGTCTGCATACTGACGATTTTCATCTGCCTTGATCTGGTCCGCTGCCGAGATTGCTCCCTCTGCGCTGCTGAATTCACGGCCCGTATCGACCGGTGCGAAATAATCCGTCGGGTCCGGTGGAACCGCGTTGAGCCCCGGTAGCGGACCTTCAACGCTGCTGAAAAGCGCGCTCGTATCAGTAAACATGTACGAGTAATCGGTCGGCGTCGGCACCGCAGTTTCAACAGGAGCGTTCGTGACCGGCGTTATGCTCACTTGAATGAGCCCGCCTTGTCCTCCCAAGGCTTCGCGCGCCGCGGTCGAGAGGTCCACGATACGGCCCTCACCTCCGTTGCTCGTCGAATCAAAGTAACGCGGACTGCCCGTGTCGTTTACTTTCACCGTGACCGTCGCACCCGGAGTACATCCCTGACCCACGCAGGCGACGTTGTACTGACCGGGAGCGAGCTGGTTCGACGCTGCGGTAAGTTCAGACGAGCGGAATGTATCTCCGTATGCTGTTTTCTTTCCCTCGAAATAATTTCCGTCTCCGCACGAACCTTTTCCGTAGCACGATGCGATTCCCGTCACTGATTCTCCCGGCTCCAGCTGATCACCTTTCGCATTTGCGGATGTAGAAAGAATATTATCGGTCACGTAATCGAGACCGCTGGCAATTTTCGTGCCGATATCCGACGCGGTACTTTTCAACCAGCTCGTTCCCGTACAGTACCAACCGCATTGCTCGGCCCCCGCGTTTTGTGCCGAGACACTCTCCGGCTGCCGGAATGTATTTTCACCTGCTGTGCCGCCCGTAAATCCTTCACTTTTTACTTCCGTGCTCTCCACACCGGGTACGGTCCCTCCACTGAGTTCAAACGTTTTACCGGAGAACGACGGGCCGTCGAAAAGAGATGCTGTATCGGGTACACCGGTTCCCGGTACGAGCCCTCCCGGCGTTCCGGGCTGAAACACAATGTCTCTGAAGTCGGGTTTCTGCGGAATGACGGATTCCTGGCCGGTGTTTGCAGGTGCACGATTCAGCGCATCCTGAACGCCCTGCGTCGTAAGCGGCTCGAGCGCTTTCGGAGAAAGTTCCGTCGACTTGGTGACCGTGACATCGCCCGCGGTGCCGGTCGTGGAGGAACACTGTTTCGTCGCAATGACGCAGGTCTCTCCGTTTTCATTGACGTACGATACCGCTTCGCAGATGCCGTCTCCTGTACATTCCCCGCTCACATCGAGCTTCCCGTCGCTCCCTTTGACAGGGCATTGCCTCGGTCCGTCCTTTTGTTTCCATCCTTTGCAGATGACGTTTCCGCCGGTCTGCGTACCCGCGTCCTGCGCGTACGCGGCAAGCGGAAGAAGTATGAAAAAGAGAACGGCGACAACTCCGGTACGACCCGAGTACATCCTTCTATAATAGCAGTGCGGCGCGTCTTCTGACGCGCCGCACTGCGGAAATTCCGTATTCTGCAATTACATCCCCATGTCCCCCATACCTTCACCGCCCATCGGCTTTTTGTCCTCAGGGATATCGGCTACTGCGGCTTCGGTTGTGAGCAGAACCGCAGCGGCTGACGCCGCGTTCTCTACACCCGAGCGTGTCACTTTCACAGGGTCGATGATGCCGGCCTCTATCATGTCCACGATGGAGTTCTCTTCATTTTCGGCGGAAGCGTCGAATCCGAAGTTCGGTCCACGCTTCACCACTTCACGGAGTATCACCTGTGCGTCCTCGCGTCCCGCATTGAGAGCAATCTGAAGGAGCGGCGCGGAGAGCGCGGAGAGCAAGATGCGGTAGCCGGTCGTGTACTCGTCGTGTTTGCCCGCATCCACTTTCTTAGAAAGTTTGTCCGCGACTTTCGCGAGCGCAGCACCGCCGCCGGGCACGATGCCCTCGGCAATCGCCGCCTTCGTCGCATTGACTGCGTCTTCGATTTTGTCCTTAAGATATTTCATTTCTGTTTCCGTCGCTGCGCCGACACGGATGACCGCAACACCGCCCGTCAGCTTCGCGACACGCTCCTCGAGTTTCTCGCGGTCAAACTTCGAGTCGGTATTCGCAATCTGCGCCTGCAGGCTCGTGACGCGCGCCTGAATATCGGCCTTCTTGCCTTTGCCGCCGACGATGACGGTCGAGTCTTTCGTGGAAACCACGCGGTTTGCGCGGCCGAGCATTTCGAGCTCAGCCGTCTCAAGCTTGAGACCGAGATCCTCTGAGATGACCTGACCGCCCGTCGTAATCGCGATGTCCGCAAGCATTTCCTTTTTGCGGTCGCCGTATCCCGGAGCCTTCACTGCGAGTACGTTGAAACCGCCTTTCAATTTATTGATGATGAACGTCGCGAGCGCCTCACCGTCCACATCGTCCGCGATGATGACAAGGTCTTTCTTGCCGCTCTGCGCGACCTTCTCGAGAAGCGGAAGGATTTCTTTGATGGTCGAAATTTTTTTGTCGGTGATGAGTATCGGCGCGTCTTTCATTTCGGCCTCCATGCGCTGCGGGTCCGTGATGAGGTATGCCGAGACGTAGCCCTTGTCGAATTCCATGCCTTCGACGAAATCAGATTCGATGCCGATTGACTGCGACTCCTCTACGGTGACGACTCCGTCCTTGCCCACCTTTTCGACGATGTCGGCAATTGTCTTGCCGAGCTCGGCCGATTCCGCGGAAATGGTCGCGACCTGGCGGATTTCGGCCTTGCCTTTTACCGGTTTCGCCATGGCCCTGAGCGCCTCCACCGCATCGCGGGATGCCGCCTCGATACCGCGGCGCACCATCATCGCATTGGCTCCGAGCGCCGTGCGTTTCAGTCCTTCAGTAATGATTGCCTGCGTAAGAACGACTGCGGTCGTTGTGCCGTCGCCGGCCTTGTCGTTGGTCTTGGTGGCGACTTCTTTCACAATCGATGCGCCCATGTCCTCGAACTTATCTCCGAGCGTGATTTCTTTCGCGATAGACACACCGTCGTTGGTAATCGTCGGTCCGCCCCATGATTTCGAGAGCGCGACATTGCGACCCTTCGGACCGATGGTGACTTTCACCGCATTCGCCACGGTGTCTACGCCGCGCTTGAGCGCGGAACGGAGCTGTTCATCAAAAAGTACCTGTTTTGCCATAGTGAATTCGTTATTCTTTTAATACTTACTTTGTCGTTGCTAAAATATCGGATTCTTTGACAAGGAAATACTCGAAGTCATCTCCTACGGACACTTCATTGTCCCAGCCGGCATTGAAAATAACTTTCGCGCCGACCTCGACAGTAACCGGGATAACCTTTCCTTCGTCCGTCGTGCGGCCTTTACCCACGGCGATAACGGTGCCGAGCTTTGATTTCTCTTTCTGCGCCGTATCCGGAATGATAATTCCTGCGATGGATTTTTTGTCCGGCATTTCCTCTTTACGTACGAGCACGCGGTCGCCTAGCGGTTGAATGCTGACCTTTGTATTCTGTGACTCTTTTTTCATATAGATTTCGCACTAAGATTTATAAATG
Organism: Candidatus Kaiserbacteria bacterium; assembly: GCA_021413775.1. Classification (GTDB taxonomy): domain Bacteria; phylum Patescibacteriota; class Minisyncoccia; order Phycocordibacterales; family UBA2100; genus UBA10103. Next base: position 71,582 of record JAIOPS010000021.1, read on the forward strand.
AGTTGCGGCGAATCTCACAAAGAAATCCTTTTGCCGCGGTGGGTGCAATATACCGTAAGTGAAACAGTCGAGCACTTGACGACGTAATAAAAAGAACGTAGAGTATGGACTGACACAACGAAGAAACAGAGGTGAAGATGTCACAGCTCCTTTCAGCATCGGTTATTATTCCGACTCTAGCGTGGGCCGCCATATTCGCCACTATCGGAGGGAGTCGAAGACTCAGTCTTCACTTTCTGTCGGTCTTGGCTCTCGCCCTGGTATGTGCGTTTTTCGGCGTGGGCGCGGATGCAATCAATGCTGCAATTCCCGACGCGATTCACGTCATCGCGGCACAATCGCCTGATGCAATCCAACTGAACAGCGGTCGGGCGGCCTACATTCTGATGGTCACGGCCGGACTGGTGCTCGGTACCGGTTACCGCGTCGTATGTTGGCTATACGGCATCAACGTTCTGGCTGACTGACTCTCGCCGGCCGCCCACCATTAATATATGGGGCGGATTATTTCGCAGCGGCCCTCACTAACGGACCGCTGCGCAACTTTTTTTACATACTTGATGCCCGAAAAGGCCTATGGTAGGCTATTCCCGATGACTTCACTCCTCGGTGTTCTGCCGTTCGTGCAGATAGCGCTCTCCGCGTTACTTATTGTGACGATACTGCTGCAGCGCACGGGAGCGTCCCTCGGAGGGGCTTTTGGTGCCGACAACTTCTCGTCGGGCTTCCACACCCGCCGCGGATTCGAAAAGACGCTTTTCAGCGCCACCATCGTCATCGGCATTCTGTTTGCGCTCTCGGCTCTCATCAGCCTTCTTACCAGCTAGTCGCGTCTCCGCCCACGGCGGACGGCGCTCCCGTCAATGGAATCCCCTACGTCCGCACAACCGGATACTTCAAATAAACTTACCGTCGAAAGACGTGTCGCTTTTTTGCGCAGCATCGAAGAACTTTTGCATACATTCACCCCGGGCGAACGGATGGTTCTGTACGGCCTGACAATCATTATGTGCCTGAGCGCGCTCGCCATTATCGCAGGCGTCAACAGAAGCGTGTCGGTCAATGTTCCCGCACCGGGCGGACGCCTCACAGAAGGCGTCACCGGCCCGGCCCGGTTCATTAATCCGGTCCTTGCCATGTCCGACGCGGATGAAGACCTCACTGCACTCGTGTACTCAGGTCTCACCCGTCCGCTCTCCGACGGCCGGTACGTCCCGGATCTCGCCAGCACCTACAACGTTTCCGAGGACGGTACGACGTATACGTTCACCATCCGCCCCGATGCCAAATTCCAGGACGGTACGGCGGTGACCTCGGCGGATGTCGTATACACCGTGGCACAAGCGCAGAATCCGGCGATAAAAAGTTCCCGCCGCGCCGACTGGGAAGGCGTGACGGTTTCCGCACCGGACTCCCGGACGGTCGTTTTCAAATTACCGAAAAGCTACGGTCCTTTCCTCGAAGACACGAGCATGGGAATACTCCCGCAGCACCTGTGGAAAGACACTACCGCAGAGGAGTTCCCGTTCAGTCCTCTCAACACGCACCCGGTCGGCTCCGGCGCCTATAAGGTGAGCTCCGTGGAAACGGATGCATCCGGAGCGCCCGTGCGATACACACTCGTTCCGTTCGGAAAATTCACGCTCGGCACACCGTATCTCAAAAGCATTTCTCTTATTTTTTATCCGAACGAGGAGGCAAAAATCGCCGCCTTTAACGGCCATGAGGTAGACGCGATTGCAGGCGTCGCTCCCGAGAAACTTTCCGCACTGAAGCGAACGGATACGCAAACAATAACGGTTCCCCTCCCGCGCGTCTTCGGAATCTTTTTCAACCAGGGTCATGCAGCGGTCTTTGCGGATGCTGCCGTCCGTTCCGCACTCACCAATGCCGTCGATAAGGACCGTCTCATCAATCTCGTTCTCTCCGGCTACGGTGTTCCGCTTGATTCTCCGATGCTCCCTCTCACTGCGCCCGTCGGCTCCACAACTCCGGGCACTATCTCGACGGCATACACGCAAGAAACGATTGCCGATGCACGAAACATCCTGCAGAAAGGCGGATGGAAATTCGACGAGACCGCCGGTACGTGGACGAAGAACAAACAGACGCTGACGTTCACGCTGACGACGGCCGATACGCCGGAGCTGGTGAAGACTGCGGACGCAGTGGCGACCGCATGGAGACAGGCCGGCGCGAAGGTATCGGTGCAGGTATTTCCGATTTCAGAACTCAATACGAACATCCTCCGTCCGCGCAACTACGACGCGGTGCTCTTCGGAGAGGTCGTCGGACGCTCCCTCGACCTCTTCGCCTTCTGGCACTCTTCGCAACGCAACGACCCCGGACTCAACCTCTCCTTGTACGCGAACTCAAAAGCTGATACACTCCTCTCGCAAGCGCGCGCGACCACGGACAAACGCGAACGCGACAAGTTGTACTCGCAATTTGCTGACATCCTCAAAAAGGATCAGCCCGCAGTATTTCTGTACGCTCCGGAGTTTGTATACGTCGTGCCCACGGGCCTGCGCGGTATCGCGCTCGGCTCCCTGACGCTTCCGTCGGATAGGTTTTTGAGCGTGTACAGCTGGTACACGGACACCGAACGTGTGTGGAGCATCTTTACGAACAAATCAGAATAACTAACCGTCCCGTTTCAACACTTACATATGGAACCTCATCAGGAATTTTCTAATGCACGCGGTGCCTACGTGCCCGCTTCCTCCCCGTCGAAGGATGACTCGCGGCGTGCCCCGGCCGCAGCGCGCCCCGGCGATACCCGCCCCGCCCCGGGCCGTCCCCAGACAGCACCGGGACATCGCGAACGCGGTCCCCGCCGCGAGCAAAAACCCGGTCGCGGCACTCGTCGCCCCTTCAGTTCGCGTCCTGCACGTCCGCCGCGCGGCAAACAGCGCGTCGAACATCATGCGCCCGCGCGCGGTTCGAAGCCCGTCGTCGCGACAATCCCGCCTCCGCCCGAAGGGACCATCCGCATCATCCCGCTCGGCGGCGTAGAGGAAATCGGCCGCAACATGACCGCAGTCGAATTCAACAACGATATTTTCATCCTCGACGCCGGATTTGCGTTCTCCGAAGACGACACACCGGGTATTGACTACATCCTCCCGAACACCGGTTACCTCGAAGAGCGCCGTGACAAAATCCGCGGACTTTTCATATCGCACGGTCACCTCGACCACATCGGCGGTATCCCCTACATCATTGACCGCATCGGCAATCCGATGATTTATACCCGCCGCCTTACCGGAAAGATGATCGCGAAGCGTCAGGAAGAATTCTCACAGACGACTCCCGTGCGCATCCGCGAAGTGGAGAAAGACGAGGTGCTCAAGCTCGGCGGCGCGACTATCCGTTTTTTCGGTGTCACGCACACCGTTCCGGATTCAATGGGTATCATCATCGAAACCCCGTACGGCGACGTCGTTTTCACCGGCGACATCAAACTACAGCACGAGGACGGCGAGCCTTCAGACGAAGAGAAGCGCGAATTCGGAATTTTCAAAGACAGGAACGTGCTCGCACTCCTCATGGACTCGACCAACGTCTGGCAGCCGGGCTGGTCCATTCCGGAAATCAACGTGTACCGCACGATTGAGAAAATCATCAAAGATTCCAAGGGCAGGCTCATTATCGCGATGTTCGCCTCGCACCTTGAGCGCCTCATCCGCATCGTCGCGTTCGCTGAAGAATACGGCAAGAAAGTCGTCATCGACGGCCGCTCGATGCGCACGAACATCGAGATAGCGCGCGAGCTTGGTCTCATAAAATACAAGGACGAGACCGTGGTGACGGTTGAGAACATGAACCTGTATCCGCCGGAGCGCATCATCATTCTCGCAACGGGCGCACAGGGCGACGAGTTCGCCTCGCTCGCACGCATCGGCAACAAAACGCACAAATACATCCGTCTGCAGCCTACCGATACCGTCGTTCTTTCTTCATCCGTGATTCCCGGCAACGAGCGCGCCGTCCAGAAGCTCAAGGACAATCTCTCCCGTCAGGGCGCACACATCATCACCTACCACGCGAGCGATGTGCACGCCTCCGGCCACGGCAACCGCGAAGAGGCTGTCTGGATACACAAACAAATCCGTCCG
>JAIOPS010000022.1 GCA_021413775.1 Candidatus Kaiserbacteria bacterium
ACCGCCCTTGTTGGCATCCGTAATCGGAAGTTCGAATGATGTCTTCTTCTGAAGAGCGATTTCCGCTTCGTTCCAGATGAGTGCCTGACGCGCCTCACGGAGCGAGAGCTCGATGTAGCCGTCGGCGTTGTCGGTACCGACAACCTTTGCGGTGATGGTATCGCCGAGGTTTACGTTCTTGAGTGTCTCACGTGCCGAGAGGTACTCGCGGCCGTAAATGATACCCGTACCGAACGGATGCAAATCTACGAAGACGCGCGCGCGTCCGAGCGCGATAATCGGGCCTTCGACGACATCGTCGAGCATCGGAGGCTTCGGGGCCTCCACCATTAAATCGGCCATCGGGCCCTGTTTTTCTGCTGCCACCTCAACCTCATCGGGCTGTGCGCCCGTAACCTCAGTGTCTGTTGTAACCATGTAATGGGGCGTTCGGACCTCTCTGCTTACGCTACCGTGTCTGTCGGCAGAGAAGAATTAACCGTTCGCTCTATTAATTAATAAACGCCATCTCTGGCGTCGGCACACTATATATAGAACGCGGCACGTGCGCAAGCTTTGTTTGAGCGTCTACTTCTTGGCCGTGATAAAGTAGTGGCTATGGCGCTACAGAAAATTGAAGAGGGTGCAAAAGGATTCTTCGCGGAGTTTTGGGCGTTTGCCGCGAAGGGGAATGCGATACAGCTCGCGGTGGCCGTCGTCTTGGGAGGTGCATTCGGCGCGATTGTGAACTCACTCGTCACGGACATCATCACGCCGTTTCTTTCGCTTGCGACGAATAATGTGAACTTCAGCGCATGGGGCTATACGCTGCGTGCCGCTGTGACAAACCCGGATGGCACGATTACTCCTGCCGTCGCAGTCAACTACGGACACCTCCTTCAGGCCACAATCAACTTCTTCGTCGTCGGACTTTCAATCTTCCTGATATTCAAACTGTTCTCGGGTGTCATCGCCCGTCTCCAGAAGAAGGAGGAATTGGAGGAGCAGGCAGCTCCGCCGGTCCCCGTCTCGACGCAAGAAAAATTGCTCGGAGAAATCCGCGACCTGCTCAAAGAGCAAAGTACGCGCACAATTCAATAGTGCAGCCCCGGCAGCGCGCCGGGGCTTTGTTCGCATACGTCGGATGCGCTAGTGCATCGCGACGAGGAGCGGCGGTACCGGTGCCCGGCAGACGGGCTCCGGCTGAGCAGTGATGGGGCAGAGCGGTTTGAGCATGAAGTGCCTGCTGGTGTGCAGCGCCATCATGTTGTAGTGGTACTCGGCCATCGGTTTCTCGGCGGCCGCGACGACGCGTGCGAGCACCGTCATGATGACCTGCTGCGTCATGCCGACCGCGAGCAGCGACTCCGCGATGCCTGCCTGCGGAAGCTGCCGTACACGGCACAGCGTAACTTCGGCCTGTTCGACACGCACCGTGTCGGTCGTGATGCGCGTGGCGGTAATTTGTTGCTGCACGCACTGCGCGCGTGCAACGTGCATCGGAAGCGCGAGCACGGCGAGAGCCGTGAGCGCTGCGAAAAAGCCAACAGATTTCCTCATCGTTTCCTCCGGCACACCGTTGATACGTATTACAAAACCCGGCAGTTGGTGGCCACACCGGCGGGTACTCCCATAACGCTACGCCTGTATGGAAAAGCGTCAAATGCCCGCGATGCGTACAAAACCTTTGCCGACTGCGTCGCTCGGAAATGAAAGCAAGCTTTCATTTCACGAGGCTCATCCTCGTCAGATAAAAAATGAGCCCCGGAGCGTGTGCCCCGGGGTCAACTTCGAGACCCGTCCCTCCGGACGGACTCGTGATAAACGCAGTTGGATCAGCCGGTCGCGGTGTTGATGACCGGATTGGTGGAATCGGCGGCGCGGGCCGGAAGCTTGGTGTTGTTGGCCAGCGTCACCTTGGTCGTCGAGCCGGCGACCGAGGGCGGGTAAAGCGTGCCGCCATAGTTCATCGCCGAGACCTGCAGCATGGCGCCGTTGACGGTGCCCTGGATGTCGTTCGCGGCCAGACCGGTGCGCGGACCGACATAGATGTAGCTCATCGCATGATCGAGACGTGCCGGCGATACCGACTGTCCGAACGTGGCCGAGATCTTCATGGCCGCGATGCCGTTGGCGACGACCTTGTTGTCGAGCGTGCCCATCTCCGCGCGCGCGTCGACGTAGGTGTACTTCGCCGCCTGGTAGTTCACGCCGGGCGTGCCGTAATAGTTGCCCGAGAAGTTCAAGCTGACGACCTTCACGTACTGGACCGCCTTGGCCTTAACGGAGAGGTCGGCTGCCTGTGCGCCGGTAAATGCGACGAGACCCGCCGCGCAACCGAGCAAAAGGCTTTTCACCATTTTCATCGAATCACCTCCAAAATATTGTTTATCCTGTCGAAGACCGCGTTACCCGTCCTACGACGGGGTAGGCGGTAGCTCCTTAATCATCCCGCTGCATTCATGAACGGTCAAGGGGGTGTGTGTATAACAATAAATGCTACAATGCCGCCATGATTTTGACATTCCATGAGGCCGCGTGTATTCGGGCATCGGCGGGGGACACCACTATCGTCTTCGGCCCTGTCTCCAAACTGTCCAAGAAGTACAAGCCGGTAAATTTCGGAGCGGACATTTCAATCGTCAGCTTCAATCATCCCGACATGAACGGCGCGGAAGAAGCGGCCCGCGGTGAGAAGCAGCCGTTCGCGGTTTTCGGTCCCGGCGAATACGAAATGAAAGATGTTACCGTTTCCGGCTTCCCGGCCGGCTCAATGTACGGCGGAGAGGGCCGCATCAACACTGTGTACTCCGTGCATTTCGACGGACTTTCCATCCTGTACCTCGGCGCACTCGGGGACATGGATTTGCCGGCGGAAGTTTTGGAGATGGATTCTCCTGATGTGCTCATCACGCCCGTCGGCGGCGAAGGCACCCTCACGCACGCGGAAGCGGAGAAGCTCGCGGTAAAGCTCGAAGCGAAGCTCATTATCCCGATTCTCTATGATGAAAAAACACTCAAGCTTTTTTTGAAAGAAGCGGGAGCCGAAGGTACGAAAGCGGTTGATAAGCTCACCATCAAGCCGCGCGATGTCGTCGGGAAGCAGAATGAGGTCGTCGTACTCGCCGCATAAAACGCCTTGTCCCCGCGTTCATACGTCTTCCATCGCGGGAGAATAGTACAATGTGCAGGTGATACAGCGGACAATTGAGAAACTTCGAGAGCGCACGGAAGAAGAGCGTGCCGCGTTTGCCGGCTCGGTCGCAATCGGTGTAGTCATTGTCCTCTTCCTCGGCTGGGCAGCTTTCTTTTTCAGCCGCTCCTCAGCGGTACCGGAGAGCGTGCCGCCGGCGCAAGAGGCAACCACTTCGGAGCAGACAGTCTTACCGTTCGACCAGATTGCCGCCGACCATGACGCACAGGTTCAGATGAGCACGAGCTCGGCTCAATGAGCGCGCTCAGCGACCTGTGCCAGCCTACGGAAGCCTTCTCGGGATAAGGCTCGTACAGAGCCGTTTTTTCGCTGGAATTGCACCTTCATTTATGCTACAATAGACGGACTGTATGGCACGCGGAAAAGAGGAAAAACCGGCTGTTCCTGATGCCGCGGCGACCCCTCGCGTGAACGTCGTTGCGCGTAATATCACGACCGAAATGCGCGAGTCGTATCTCGACTACGCGATGACCGTTATCACGGCGCGTGCATTGCCGGATGTGCGCGACGGCTTCAAGCCGGTGCACCGCCGCATTCTTTTCGCGATGCACGAGGCGGGGCTGACGGCAAGTGCGAAGACCCGCAAATCGGCGACAGTGGTCGGAGACGTGCTCGGTAAGTACCATCCGCACGGAGACGCTTCCGTGTACGACGCGATGGTGAAGATGGCACAGGATTTTTCGATGCGGTATCCGCTCGTCATCGGCCAGGGCAACTTCGGTTCGATTGACGGCGACGGCGCTGCCGCATACCGCTATACCGAAGCGAAAATGTCGCGCATGGGCGGAGAAATGATGCGTGATATCGAGAAAGACACGGTGGATTTCCGCGCAAACTATGACAACACAAAGAAAGAGCCTTCGGTTCTCCCGACGACGATTCCGAACCTCCTCCTGAACGGTACGCTCGGTATCGCGGTGGGTATGGCTTCGAACATCCCCCCGCACAATCTTCGCGAGGTCGGAGAGGCGGCGATGCATCTTATAGATAATCCGGAAGCTACGACAGACGACCTGCTCAAGTTCATCCAGGGACCGGACTTTCCGACCGGCTGCATCGCGTTCAATACGAAAGACATCGCGCACGCGTATGCGACGGGCCGAGGACCGGTCGTCGTGCGCGGAGACGCGGAGATTGTGGAGGGTAAGAAAGGCGATTACGAGATTATCGTTACCTCCATCCCGTACCGCGTCGTCAAAGCCGACCTCATCACAAAAATCGCCGACCTCGTGCACGAGAAGAAGCTCGAAGGCATCCGTGACATCCGCGATGAATCGACCAAGGACATCCGCGTGGTCATCGAGCTCAAGGCGAACGCGCATCCGCAGACGGTGCTCAATTACCTTTTCAAGCACACGCAGCTTGAGGAGACCTTCCACTACAACGTCGTCGCGCTCGTAGACGGTGTGCCGCAGACGCTCGCGCTCAAAGCGCTGCTTGAGTACTACGTCGCGCACAGAAAGGAGGTTGTCACTCGCCGGACAAAGTACGAGCTGAAGGTCGCCGAAGCGCGCGAGCACATTCTTCTCGGCCTCAAGAAGGCACTCGACCACATCGACGAAATCATCGCACTCATTAAGAAATCGAAAGACGTGGATGATGCGCGCGCGGGCCTCATGTCCAAGTTTAAATTCTCTGAGCTTCAGGCGAACGCAATTCTTGAAATGCGGCTTCAGAAGCTTGCCGGTCTTGAGCGTAAGAAGATAGAAGACGAACTCAAGGAGGTGCAGGCGCTCATCGAAGAGCTCACGGCTCTTCTCAAGAGCGCGAAGAAGATGATGGACCTCATCAAGAAAGAAATCAGCGAAGTCGTCGAAAAGTACGGCGACGACCGCCGTACGAAGATTGTGAAGCGCGGCGCAACGATTCTTTCCGCCGAAGACCTCGTCGCGGACGATGACTTCGTGCTCGTCCTCACACAGGGCGGGTACATCAAGCGTACGAACCCTGCGGAATACCGCCGCCAGAAGCGCGGAGGTGTCGGCGTCATTGACCTCGATACGAAAGAAGAAGATTTTGTCACGCAATTTTTGACCGCTTCAGCGCACTCGGACCTGCTCTTCTTCTCGGACAAGGGAAAGGCGTACCAGCTCAAGATGTACGACCTGCCGGAAGGTAAGCGCGCGACGAAGGGGAAATCCATAATGAACTTCCTTTCGCTCGAACAGGACGAAAAGATAACCTCGGTACTCCCCATGCCGAAAGAAAAGAAAGCGGTCGAGGGGCTTTCGCTCATGATGACGACCAAAGACGGCACCGTAAAACGTGTCGCGGCGGATAATTTCCACGAAGTGCGCCGTTCGGGCCTCATCGCAATCGGACTCGACAAGGGTGATGCGCTTATTTCCGCCCAGTTCATTCACGAAGGAGATGATGCGGTCCTCGTTACGGCCAAGGGGCAATCAATCCGCTTCGCCGCGAAAGATGTACGTGAAATGGGCCGCCAGGCGGCCGGCGTGCGCGGTATGAAGCTCGAGAGCGGGGATTACGTCGTCGGCACGGGTGTTGTACCGAAGGGTGCCAAGGATGCGGAATTGCTCGTCCTCTCATCTACCGGGTACGGCAAGAAAACAAAACTCAGTGAGTACAAAACCCAAGGACGCGGCGGCTCGGGTATCCGCACCATGTCTATTACCGCAAAGACCAAGCAGCTTGTCGGCGGCGCCGTCCTCACACGCTCCGGGGAGCTTGTCGCTATGTCCAAGAAGAGCCAGGCCATCCGCACAGGTCTCGACGAAATTCCGACGCTTTCGCGCGCGACGCAGGGAGTGCGGGTTATGAAAATGCGCGATACGGACACGGTCGCATCATTCGTCGTCTTTGAAAGTGATGAAGAGGTAGAGAGTTGACGCGGGTATACTTTGCCCGCATTCTGCTCCCGGGATTCACCCGAGGGAGGCTTGGCAATGAAGGCAATCGATGTGCGGCACGCAGTGAACGTGTTTTTGGGCGCTTCGACCGGCCGCAATGTGCCGTGCGTGCGCTCACGCGCAAGCGGCGTCGTTGAACACCTGTTTTCGCTCAAAATCGGTCCGCGCCGGCTCGTAAAAAGGCTGAACCACCTGACGCATGTGTGCGCAGGTGAGCACACGAGGAGCCGCGTGAAGATGGTCGCCGTCGCGCTCCTGGTCGCCGAGCGCAATATCGACCCCGACTACGTCGTCTGCTGGCTTTTGAAATTGCTTGCGCAGCTGGAGTTGCCCGACGGCGATGTCCGCAGTGAGCGCGACGTGCTGTGGGCGGCGATTCACCACAGGTACTTCGGCGACGAGTTGTTTGAGAGCGAGCCGAAGCTCAGCATGGACTCCATGCTGTACGGCGTCAGCGCGCTGGCGTCTCGCATTCCGAACTGACCGGAAAAAATGCGAAAAGGGAAGCCGCGGCGCACGCCGCGGCTTTTATATTTCCCCATGCGACGGATGTGCGCAAAAGTCGGACGGTATTTTCATATATAATTGAACGAATGACCGCACTACAAACGGCCGGTTTTGCGCATCCTGCAACGAACGCAGCCGCCTTCGGGGTTTCGCGGGGCATGGTCGTCGCGGATTTCGGAGCGGGGAGCGGTGCGTATGTACTTGAAATCGCAAAAATTCTGCACGGCGAGGGGCATGTGTATGCGATAGACATCCAGCAGGACCTCCTGAAGCGCATCCGGAACGACGCGCATAAGCGCGGCTACACCAATGTTGAAATCGTATGGGGCGACCTTGAGAAACCGGGCGCTTCGAAAATAGCCGATGCGCACGCAGACCTCGTTCTTATTTCAAATCTGCTCTTTCAATTAGATGAGAAGGAGCCGCCTTTTTTTGAAGCGTATAGGATTTTGAAACCGGGAGGCCGTCTCGTCGTGATAGATTGGAGTGAATCGTTCGGCGGACTGGGACCGGTCAAGAAGGCGGTTGTGAAAAAGGAAACGGCCCGGGCGATTGCGGAGGCGTCCGGCTTCGGATTTGTTCACGAGTTTGCGGCGGGAGCGCATCATTACGGCCTGGTATTTGCAAAGCGATAATATGAAAAAGAATTCCGTCTTTCAGATAGTCCTGCTCTGTACGTTCGGCGCCCTCGCGGTGGCGGGAGTGCTCATTTTCTCATTCTATATATCAAAAGGTACGACGAGTTCAATCGGTTCTGTCACGATATGGGGTACTTTCGATGAAATCTCCATTCAGCGTGCTATCGGTACCCAGATGGATATCACAACCGACCTTCAGAATGCGCATTACGTGCAGAAGGACGCGAAGACGTACATGTCGGATCTCATTGATGCGCTCGCATCAGGGACGGGACCGGACCTCTTCTTCCTCACACAGGAAGAGGCATATTCGGAAACGCCGCGGGTCTCGGTCCTCGGCGCGGACAAGGTGTCACAATCGCAATTCGAGAGCACATGGGTGGACGGCGCGCTGCCGTTCATAGGTCCCGGCGGCGCCGTCGGCATACCTGTGCTCGCGGACCCGCTGGTACTCTATTGGAACAAAGACATTCTTGCGGCCTCCGGATTTTCGCAGCCGCCCCAATACTGGGACCAGCTCTATGATTTCGCGGTCCGGGTGACGCGTAAGGACGACGCAGGAACGGTGCAGGTCGCTGCGATTCCGTTCGGCACGTACGGAAACGTAGACCACGCGAAAGAAATTATTTCCACGCTCATTCTCCAAGCGAACGGCTCCATTACGCAGCGCGACCAGAACAGCAGACTCGTCTCGGGGTTGATGGCGAAGCAGTCGCAGAACGGTCAGGCCGCCGCTGTTCCGAGCGCGCTGCGCTTCTATACCGAATATGCCGACCCGTCGAAAGAAGACTACACATGGAACCGTTCCTTCCCGTCTTCGCAGAAAGCGTTCACCTCGGGTCAGGTCGCGCTCTACATCGGCTATGCGAGCGAGCTTTCGGCGATACGCCAGGCGAATCCGAATCTTAATTTTGCGGTGGCCGCGATGCCGCAGATACGCGGAGTCGCGACAGCCGTAGACGGAGGGATAGTGTACGGACTGGCCATACCGAAGAACTCGAAAAATCCCGTAGGGGCATACGTCATCCAAAATCTGCTCGCAACCCCCGCGATGTCGCTCGCTCTCTCGAATGAATTGGGGATACCGAGCGCGCGGCGGGATGTGCTCGCGCAGACCGCGAAAGGGGACGCGCTGCTCCTGAACAAGCAGGTTATTCTGATGAAGTCGTGGACCGACCCCGACCCCGAAAAGACAGACAATATTTTCCGCGCTATGATTGAGGACACCACGAGCGGATAACCTGATTCAACTATGATGAAGTCCGTGACACGAATCACCGCATTCGCAGTTCCGTTTCTCGCAAGTGCGTCAATCGCCTACGCTGCAGCTTCGGGCGGCATCGAAAGCCTGCTTCGCCCCGAGTTCAGCTCCATTCCGAAATTCATCGAAGGTGCGCTGAAAGCGATGGTCATGGTCGCTCTGCCTATCATCTCACTCTTCATCGTGTACTCGGGCTTCATGTTCGTTATTGCCCGCGGTAACGAAGGGATGCTCTCCGAGGCGAAGAAAAATTTCTTCTATGTAATCGTCGGCTCTATCCTCATCCTCGGTGCGTGGGTTATTGCGACGCTCATCGGCGGAACCGCCGCGCAGCTGACAAACACATAGCTATGAAGCGCGTCCTCGGAGCAATGGCCGTATACGCGATTCCCGCTCTCGCGATTGCCGCGACGCCGAAGACATTCTGCGAACTCTCGAAACTCATCGTGAGTGTCGTGAATTCGCTCACGGCGCTCCTGGTTTTGGCCGCAGTTGTTATTTATCTCTACAACGTGAGCAGCTTCGTCGGCAAAGCGGGCGAGGAGCGCGGAAAAATGAAAACGATAATCATGTGGGGCATCGTAGCGATTTTCGTTATGGTGTCCATCTGGGGTATTCTCCACATTCTTCAGACGACCCTTTTCCCGGTGGATTCCGGCACCGGCTCTTCCTGCTAGTATGCTTCCGACAACGCTCACGCAGGTGGTGGGACTTTTTAACGTCTTCGTCGGGCTCATGCTGACGGTCTCCATGCTTCTGATGGGCGCAGGCATTCTCATGTGGGGGGTGCGCCTCGGGACGTGGCCCACATACCGGACAGAAGCAATCGAGCTCATGGAGTGGGCCGTCGGAATTCTCTTCACGCTCATTTTGCTCCTCCTCGTCTCCCAATTTGTGCAACAGCATACAGCTGCAGCGGTATCAGTTCTGGGCATTATTGTGCTTGGCGTTGTCGCCTGGCTCGCCGTAAAGGCCTCGCAGGACGCTACCGCAAGCACGGAGGAACACTAGACTCGGTCCTCGCTATCCACAGCGCGGGTAATATGCGTGTTGTGTATATGCCGCGGGGCCGCTACGATGAGCGTACTACTCATAACTCACGTTCAACGTATATGCGCGCACGACTTACAGGAATCTCAGGCATTGCTCTCACGGCTTTCATGGTGCCCGCACTTGCGATGGCACAGACGACCTCTGCCGCCGGCGGCGTTTTCAATCTCATCACCATCGCAACCCGTATTCTCAATGCGCTCGTCGGGCTTTTCGTGCTCATCGCGGTAGTCGTCTTCTTCTGGGGTCTCATCCAGTACCTCATGAATGTCGGCGAGGATAAATCGAAGGGACTTCAGACAATGATTTGGGGAATCATCGCGATATTCGTCATGGTTTCCATCTGGGGAATCATCCGCATCCTTCAGCAGACAATCGGCGTGAACTCCAACACCGATACCTCGTTCACACCGAAAGGCATCCAGCCGATATACTAACGCTCGCTTCCGGGCGGTTTGAGACGATATGAATGCTGCAACTCAGCTGCTCAACAACTTCGTAAAGGTCATCATCGACCCGGCGATTCTCATAGTGTTCTCTCTCGGGTTCCTCGCCTTCATGTACGGACTCGTGGAGTTCATGTGGAATCTGAATTCCGGTGAGGCATCCAACGAAGGAAAGAAGCACATGCTCTGGGGAATAGTCGGCATGCTCATCATGGTTTCCGTATTCGGTATCATCACTATCATCGATGACACGTTTGGTTTCGGGGCTCTGAACGGCAACGGCTCGAGCACCGATGTGAACAGACTCAACAGCGTTGCGCCGCCGTGCATTTTCTCGGGTTGTTAATGTGGGCAGGGGGAGACTCGGCCAAGAGCTCGTTTTGTTGCCGTCGCAACAAAACTCCTCTCGGCCCTGCTCGCACATCCCCGTCTGCTGACGGGTCCCCAGTGCTCGCCTTCGAGTCTCCTCCTACTCCGAGAAACCAAAAGTCACGGAATGCTGCGCATCCCGTTCCTTTGTTTTGTGGGCAGGGGGAGACTCGAACTCCCATCTCTTGCGAGACCAGCTCCTAAGGCTGGCGCGTCTACCAATTTCGCCACCTGCCCGATAGCGGAAACACTACCATAAAATCTTCACTGCTTTGCGGCTACTCGCGGTAGCACTCGACAAGATCCTGGTGTACTACACCGTTCGACAGGATAACCCCTTTGAATGGCTGCGAATAGTCGAGACTGCCGCCGGAGAGCGACGTGACCGTGCCGCCCGCCTCCTCGACGATAACGTGCGCCGCGACGACGTCGTGCGCGTTTTCGCTCTTTCCCGCATGACCGAGAATGCGTCCGCTCGCAATGAGGCACATTTTGTAGACGGCGCCGCTGAAAGCAGCGAAGCGTGCGCCGCGCTGTTCAAGAGCGATGATTTGTCTCGGGTCTGCGATGATTTTTTCAACACTGCTAGTGACGGCTATGTAGCCCTCGGTGATGCCTTTGTGTGAGACGGCGAGCCTGGCGCCGTTACAAAAACTCCCGGCACCCTTTTGACCCTCGTAGAGCTTGTCGAGAAAGGGGTCGTAGGCGACGCCGACGAGCGGCACGCCGTCTACTACGAACCCCAGTGAGAACATTGCCGTCGGGACTCCCCATGTGTACGCCTTTGTGCCGTCGATGGGGTCGCATATCCAGCGTCGCCCCATCCCGTACTCTCCGGTGGATTCTTCTTCGCCGATGACGACATCCTTGAATTCCTTTTGGAGCTCTTCAATGACGAGCCGGTTAATCTTTTTATCAGCTATGGTGACGGGGGAGTCGTCTTCTTTTCTTTCGATGTTTTGCTCGCCGTCGAAGTGCTCCCGCATAACGGCTCCTGCGAGTCGGGCGATTCGCTTCGCTTCGGAGAGTTCTTTTTCAAAAGACATAAAAAGAGTATACCTGAAACCGACCGGTTGGTGATAAAGAAACAATCATGGCTCCCGTCCGCTCTTTGTGGTCACAGATATTTTGCGCGCCGTCGCGCACAAAATTCCGCGACCCCGCCTCGCGGTTCGCCTCGGTAGGCTCACGGCGCTCCGGCTCGCACACGTAATGAAAAACAGCACGCAGGTGCTGTTTTTCAATCGTGTGCGCCCAGTAGGATTCGAACCTACGACCGTCTCGTTAAGAGCGAGCTGCTCTACCAACTGAGCTATGGGCGCAAATATTGGGAGTGTGTCAGAAATGTAGCAGCTAAGTCAGCAGTCCGCAATGACTTTTTTCATCGCGTGAGAAGCCGGCTATACTATATTTTTTGATTCTCCGAGCACCAGTCTCTCGTTCCAATATTTCATACTGAGAATGAGAACAATCCAGGCACAGATAAAGGCGACGACGAATTTCGGACCTATCGCATCGATGGATGCTTCTCCGAGTGTGTATCCGATGACCGTCCAGACGGCGTCCCACAGCGCCGCAGCAACGATTGAATGCGCTATGAACGTTTTGAAGGGCATATCAAGTATGCCTGCAGCCGTCGCAGTCAGCGCTGCAAGATTCGGATGCCAGTACGTGAGGAAGACCGCACGGGGTCCGTATTTGAGGAGTTGTGACTGTGCCTTTTCGAGGCTCTCACGGAAACCGAGGGCTGAGAGCAAACGATACCAGCCGTATTTTCCTATGTAGTAATTCGCAGCGTAGGCGACATAGAAACCGAGTGTCGTTGCGGCATAGACGCCGAGGAGTTGCGGGATATCTCTTCCTGCGAAGACGACGCCGAGTACGATAACGAGGCTCCCAGGAAAATACCATCCGAAGAGGAGTACACCCTCAATGATAGCGCTTACGAAAACGGTAATGAGTCCGTATTGTTCAAAATAAACCTGTGCGATACGTATGACCTCGTCTTTCGGCGGTAAATCTAGCAACAGCCAAAAGGCGTAGAAAGAGGCGAGGGCCGCGAGAGCGAAAAGCGGCAGCCATATCGCAGAGAGAAGCTGTTTTAAGTTCGTCATGCTATGTGCCGGGGGTGGGACTCGAACCCACACGACTGTTTAGGCCCGGGGATTTTAAGTCCCCTATGTCTACCATTCCATCACCCCGGCAACGTGCGTAATCTTATCTTAAATCGTGGTACAGTACACGCGATTGGCCACATGGCGAAGTAGCAACGCGGCGGTCTGCAAAACCGCTATGGGTGGGTGCAACTCCCACTGTGGCCTCCACAGAGTAGCGCGCAGTGCGCGCTACGTTGGGAGTTGCAGACCGGAGCGGGCCCCGCATCAGTAGAGGCGGGTGCGAGGCGGGGTAGCGGGAATTTTCGAGCGACGGCGAGAAAATTACCCGTGACCAACTCCCACTGTGGCCTCACGAAAATTTCTGCCGACGGCGCATTTCTTTTGAGAGATGCGGTGCAATCCATACGCTACCGCTCAGCGAGATTATCGCCCCAAGAGAAAGCATTATAAATAAGAATACTTTGGACGGTTCGGCTATCGTCCGCGTGATGAGCGGCACAAGCGCAAAAAGCGGTCCGGATGCGATAAGTCCTACTCCGCGACGATTCCGGGTGCACCGCGATAGCGCGGTTGAGAAAAGACGGTCATACCGATAGCAATCGCACAGCTGCCTAGAAGCGCGAGTGTGAGTGCAAAACCTGCAACAGACGGGTCAATGTTCAAAAAGGGCGTGAGAGCGAGAAGCATACACGCATCTATAAGTACGATACCGATTGAAAAGACAAGTACGGACAGTCGCCTCATCTTCTGAGGGTACCACGCAGGAGCGGGGTCTAACTGCGGGTCAAATCGTCGATGCGCTGGCGGTTTTTCTCGCCGGTGTCTATCTCGAAGTCGATATGAGGAAGTCTGCTCAGTGCGGAATGCTTTTTGATGAATTCGCGGAAATCAGTTCGGCTTCGCTTCGCGAAGTTGAGAGCCGCGGTTTCGTAGGATTCCGGCATGACCGTAAAAAATATCTTGACGTTTTTCAAATCGGGAGAGACATCCGCCCGCGTCACCGTTATGAGGGACTCTCTGTTGGACTCGCGTGCAAAGAAGTCGCCGGCCGCGTGGGCGAGCGCTTCCGATACCTGTACCTGTCTGCGTGAGGCCATAGTTATTCTGTCTTAGCGATGTAGCACTCAATAGTATCTCCCTGAGCGATTTCCGCCGATGCCTCAATCTGTGCGCCGAATTCCGAGCCCTCAGATACGCGGTCCGCGTTCTGTTTGTTGGTCTGGATATTCCGGATTTTGCCTGTCGTTACGAGCGTGCCGCGACGGATGACGCGGACGAGGCCCTTCACCGCGAGATAGCCGCTGGTCACTTTGCCGCCGACGACATACTCATCCTTGCGGCTTGAAAACTGTTTCAAGACTTTGGCACTTCCGACGGTCTCTTCGATGTGTCGTTTCGGACGTGCGGTTTGAAGCAGTTCTTCGAGCTTTTCGGTGAGCTTATAAATGATATCGAATGTTTCGATGCGGATGCCGTTTTGACGCGCCAGGGTCTCCGCCATCGTATC
The DNA here is from genome assembly GCA_021413775.1 of Candidatus Kaiserbacteria bacterium. GTDB lineage: Bacteria > Patescibacteriota > Minisyncoccia > Phycocordibacterales > UBA2100 > UBA10103. The sequence continues at coordinate 13,959 of JAIOPS010000022.1, forward strand.
CGTTTTTACGTTGAAGCCGATAACGACACCCGGCACAGAGCCGGCGAGCGCGGACTTTACGTCGCTCTCGGAAACCGCACCGATACCGGATTGCACGATGGTGACACGGGAGAATTCATCGCCGAGGCGCGCCGTTTCCTGAAGAATCGCCTCGAGAGAACCGGTGGTATCCGCGCGCACGACTACGGGAAGGAAGAAGCGCTCCGACGATTCTTCTTCACGGACAACGGCAGCTTTTTTCGGCTGTGTCGATGCGAATTCCGCACGCGCCTTTTCGGCGTCGCGCTTGTTGTACGATTTAAATGTCGAGCCGACCTCCGGCATTTCATCGAATCCGACGAGCGTTATCGGTGTTGAAAACGTCGCTTCCTTTATCGGTTTGCCGAGGTGATTTTCCATAATCCGGACCGGCGCGATAGCCGTGCCAGCGAGCACTGCCGCCCCGGATTTCAACGTACCGTTCGTAATGATGAGTGTTGCTGCGAGGCCGCGTTTCTGATCCCGGTGCGTCTCTACGATATATCCTTCGGCTGGTGCTGAGGCGTCCGCCTTGAATTCGTGCATTTCTGCTACAAGCAGAATGAGGTCGAGGAGCTCGTCGACTCCGGCACCGGTTTTCGCCGAAATGGCAGCCCACGGGACATCGCCCCCGAGCTTTTCGAGGTAGACCTCTTTTTCGAGCAGCATGCGCTGTGTGTTTGAAACATCCGCATTCGGTTTATCTATTTTATTGATGGCGACAACAAACGGAATTTTTGCGTCGCGTATCTGAGAGAGCGCCTCAAGTGTCTGGGCCTTTACGCCGTCGTCCGCGGAAACCACGAGAATTGCGATGTCGGCGACGTTCGCACCGCGGGCGCGGATTGTCGAAAAGGCGGCGTGACCGGGCGTATCGATAAAGGTTATTTTCTTGGACTTGTGCTCAACCTCGTATGCGGCGACATGCTGAGTAATGCCGCCCGCTTCGCCTGCGACGACATTGGCCTTGCGTATGAAATCGAGCAGCGTGGA
>JAIOPS010000023.1 GCA_021413775.1 Candidatus Kaiserbacteria bacterium
ATCAGGGAAGAGGATGGGAGCAGTTTACCGATGCGGTCATAAAAAAGCTCAATGACGAGCGCTCCGCCCTGGTCTTTATATTGTGGGGCAACTACGCGAAGCAAAAAGGAACCCACATCGACCGCTCGAAGCATCTTGTTATTGAGAGTCCGCATCCTTCGCCGTTTTCTGCGTACAGTGGCTTCTTCGGCTCCAAACCGTTTTCGAAGACGAACGATTACCTCATACAGCATGGCAAAGTGCCGATAGAGTGGTAGTGATATACAATTCACGCATGGAAGCCCCGAAGAGGAAAGATAGGGAACGAGTCCAGGCCATCAGGTCGGTACGTGAGGGAACTTCGTTGCCCACACTACAAGGAGCAACAGAGAACGAGGAATTGTTTCTTGCCATGCATAAAGCGGTGAGCGAAATGGCGGCTGAGGACAAACAGGCTCTGCGCAAAGGACTTCAGACCTACTTCGAGCATTTCAAAGATGTAAGTACAATTGATAAGGTAATCAGTGATGAATTAGCCGACGAATTCAAGAAAGCTGGTTTGCCGTTAGCGATAGCCGCATTCATTATTTCTTTTCTGGTTTCGGGACCGATTGCGGCGCTCGGGGGGTATGTTGCGGGGAGTACTTTCGGGGCCGTTATGCAAAAGGATGCTGACAGAGACAAGGTTGCGGAAGAGAGAACGAGAATCTTGAGGAAGATGCTCGGGTGAGCGCAGCTTGTTTTTTGAGGCATTTTCCAGTACATTACTCACACGCCGCAGGCGGTTTTCTTTTTAATCTTTACAATATATATGGCACGCGATTATCCTCTCGAAAAAGTCCGTAACTTCGGTATCGTCGCCCACGTGGATGCGGGTAAAACAACGACGTCTGAACGCATCCTCTACTACACCGGCATGTCGCACAAAATCGGCGAAGTGCACGAGGGGGACACCGTAACCGACTGGATGGAGCAGGAGCGCGAGCGCGGCATCACTATCACCGCCGCCGCCATTACATGCTTCTGGAATCCGTCATACATGGGTTCGGATACTTCAAAGAAGGTCCGTTTCAACGTTATCGACACTCCCGGCCACATCGACTTCACCTCTGAGGTGAAGCGCTCCATGCGCGTGCTCGACGGCGCAGTCGTTGTCTTCGACGGCGTCGCCGGAGTTGAGCCGCAATCTGAAACCAACTGGCGTTACGCCGAGGAAGCTGAAGTGCCCCGCATTTGCTACATCAACAAGCTCGACCGCACCGGAGCCTCGTTTGAGAAATCATACGCATCCATTCTCGACCGTCTTTCCACGAAAGCCGTCCGCATGCAGATTCCGATAGGACTCGAAGAGAAATTCGAGGGCGTTATAGACCTTCTCGGCATGAAGGCGTACAAATTCGAAGGTGAAATGGGCAAGGAAGTCATTGCATACGATATCCCCGAAGCGTACATGGAGGAGGCGAAGAAGTATCATGCCGAATTGGTGGAGCGCATCGTTGAGAATGACGACGCTCTCATGAGCGAGTACCTCGAAGGTAAAGAAATTCCGTACGAGACACTCAAGAAAACACTGCGCACTGCGGTCGTCCAGAATAAAATCTTCCCGGTGTATACAGGCTCTTCTCTCAAGAACAAAGGCGTACAGCTTGTGCTCGACGCCGTTGTGGATTACCTTCCGTCGCCGCTCGACTTGCCGGCGGCAAAAGGTACGAATCCCGACACCGGCGCGGAGGAAACCCGTCCCGCTCTCGATGACGGCCCGTTCGCGGCACTCGTTTTCAAGCTGCAGACGGACCCGTTCGTCGGCGCCCTCACGTTCTTCCGCGTCTATTCCGGTTCCATCAACACCGGCGACACCGTGTACAACTCCGCGAACAATAAGAAAGAGCGCATCGGCCGCATGGTGCGTCTCCAGGCCGATAAGCGTGAGGAAATAAAATCCGTTTACGCGGGAGAAATTGCCGCTGTCGTCGGTATGAAAGAGGTGAAAATCGGCCATACCCTCTGCGATGCCGAACACCCGATTGCACTTGAGAGCATCGTCTTCCCGGAGCCGGTCGTTTCAATGCGTGTCGAGCCGAAGACGAAAGCGGATCAGGAAAAAATGGGCATCGCTCTCTCTAAGCTTTCCGACGAGGACCCGACATTCCGCGTGCACTCCGACCCAGAAACGCTCGAAACCATCATTTCAGGCATGGGTGAACTGCACCTCGAAATCATTGTCGACCGCATGAAGCGTGAATTCGCCGTTGAGGCGACCACGGGTAAGCCGCAGGTCGCATACCGTGAGACCATTCAGGGTACGAGCGATGTCGAATACAAGCACATCAAGCAGACTGGCGGTCGCGGCCAGTACGGTCACGTAAAAATCAAGATGAAGCCGCTCGAACCGCTCGTTGAAGGCGTGAAGGTCAAGAATAACGTCGAGCGCGAAGACCACTTCGAGTTCATCAACAACATCAAGGGCGGTGTTATTCCGCAGGAATACATCCCGGCGGTCAGAAAAGGACTCAAAGAGGGAATGGAACGCGGCGTCCTCGCGGGCTTCCCGCTCGTGGATATTTCCGTGGACCTCTACGACGGTTCGTACCACGATGTGGACTCATCCGAAATTGCATTCAAACTCGCAGCCCTCTATGCCTTCCAGGATGCAGTATCGAAAGCGAAGCCGGTCATTCTCGAGCCGATTATGAAGCTTGAAGTCGTCGTCCCGGAGAAGTTCATGGGCGATGTCACGGGCATGATTAATTCGAAACGCGGCACCATCGATGCGATGGGTGAGCGCGGCCAGGCACGCGTGATTACCTCCAAAGTACCTCTCTCGGAACTTTTCGGATTCACGACACAGCTCCGTTCACTCACCGAAGGCCGCGGCGTCCCGAACCTCGAATTCAGTCACTACGCCGTTGTTCCGCGCAACGTGCAGGAAGATATCATCGCGAGCAGGAAATAAGAGAGACGTTTGTTTCCGCAAAAGCCCCGCACTCGCGGGGCTTTTGCGCACGGCATTAGGGTGCCACAATGTGCACATTATTCTAGGGGTCACCTATTATGCATAAAAAAGCCGCTTTCGGCGTCGGACTTCTCTTACTCGCAGCACCGGTCTTCACGTTCGCACAAAGCGCTGACGTCCTCGCACAGATTCAATCACTCCTCGCTCAGATCAGTCAGCTCCAGGCGCTTCTCGTGCAGTTGCAGGGAAACTCCGGAGTATCCGCGACCGCATGCGTGAATCTCACGCACTCCATCGGTCCGGATGACTGGGATTCCGACACAGGAGGTGATGTCTCCCGCCTCCAGAAGTTCCTGACGACCTCCGGTGTCTACAGCGGCTCCGTTTCCGGTCATGTGGGTCCCGCGACGGTCCAGGCGATTCAGAAGTGGCAGTCTTCTCACAGCCTGGTCTCCTCGGGTGACCCCGATTCCACCGGCTACGGCTACGTGGG
>JAIOPS010000032.1 GCA_021413775.1 Candidatus Kaiserbacteria bacterium
GCACGAAGTAGAAGAAGAGGAGCGGCGGTACGTACTTCAACCACGACGGAAAACGGGAGAGAAGCGGAGGATACGAACGGCCGAGCACGAGCTCCACCAGCGTACGAAACGGGTCAATGCGTTCCCACACGCCGGAGAGAAATGCGCTCACATACGCGACGACAAGGAGTAGCCCTATCCAGAAGAGGAACAGCGCAGGATTCTTTACGGGAACGTCGGACCCGAAGAATCCCGCCGCGACCGCGAATGCAAGTACAGCGAGGCCGAATGTGCGCGCCGCTACATGCGTCCATCGCGAAGGCGCCCAGGGAGGAAGCGCGTAGACCCGCTCGAGTGCGCGACCGGCTCCGGCATGCGGCCGGCTGAAGAACGAGAGTATGACGAACGAAGCGATGAGTGCGATTGATGCGCCCGTGGCGTACAGCGATATCGGGAGAGGCAGTGTGTACTGTTGGCCGAACGCGTGCGCAGAAGCCATCGACGGCAGGAGTAACGGGGCGAGAAGCCCCGTTACTCCGTACAGAATTGTCTTGAAGAATTTCATACGCTTCTTACCGCGGCATCACCGACACCGCTCCGATATCCGTCTTGCTTCCCTCAAGTTCGAATGGGAAGCGTCCCGTCGCCGACGCGGTAAACGTTATCGTGCCGGGCACGCCCGCCTTGAGTTCGGTCATGACGTCGTAGCCATGCAGGTGCACTTCTTCGTCAGTATCGTTCGTCACGGTGAGCGTAACCGCATCCCCTTCGTGCACCTGGATATCGCCGCTTCCCGAAACCACTTTCTTATTCTTGACGACAAGATCGAATGATTTCGACTCCCCCGCAGCAGCAGCCGCAGCAGCAGCCGCAGGCTGCACCTCAAGCATGAATCCGGCGACAACGATTTCGTGACCGTGCTTCACCTGCGCGAAGATGCGGTACATCCCCGCCTTCGGAAATTGAATCGGTTCGCTGATGAGGTCGGGGCCGAATGCGGCGGGCACATCATCGTGATGCATACCTTCCATGTCCCCTCCTGCGCGCATGTCCATCGCGGGTTTGACCACTGTGCCGTCCGGCATACGTATCATGCCGCTCGCCGTCACGGTTGCATCCGGCACCGTCGTACCGTTCGCGAGCATGACTGAACCGTCAGCCATGATGTGAATGCCGGACGTGTCTATGACGGCGTGACTGTGCTCCCCAGTTGAGACACCGGCCTCCTCCGTGTCAGATTCCGCGCCCTCGTCCACGCTTCCGTGACGATGCAGAGCGAAGTCGAATGATTCCGGAACAATCGCCAAGTGCAGTGCAGCGCCCAGATACGGCACAAGATTGTGTACCGGCTTTCCGTCCTCTTCGAAGCGGAAGCGGAGAAGTGTATTCTCTCCCGCGACAATTGTCTTCGATGCGGGAGTGAGTGTGACTTTGTACGCACCCGGACACGGAACCTCCGCCTCCGACATATCTATCGGGTCCACATAACGGTCAACACCCCCCTCCTCCATGTGACCGGTGACGCACTTGGCCAACGACATGTCATTCGAAGGAGATGCGGCCATCTTTTTTTCGCCCGTAACGTCGACGACGAACTGTTGAGAGAGTTCATCTTTGGCATTCATGACGTCCACCGCAACCAGGTATTGCCCGGCTTCGGGAAACGCGTATTCGACGGAGTACACGCCCGACGCGACTTCCGACCCGATGTCGGTCGTGAAATCCTCGGGATGTATGTGACCGAGCGTCGCCAAGTCTTTCCCGACTATCACGACATGCACATGGCTTCCGTGATGGACCATAAGATCGGTCACGGGTTTACCGCTGGCGTCTGTAAACGAGAACGTCATTTTTGTTTTCTGTCCCGATACGGGCTGAGCCGGCGAGAGAGTCGCAGTCGCCGCAAGTGCGGATTTCGTCAGCGGCGCAAGTGTCGTCAACGGCTGTGCCGGCTTCGAGTACAGCAACCATCCGCCGCCCAACACCACGACGACTACAGCGATACTGATGAATGTTTTTGCTTTCATAGACTACTGATGATGAACGACTAACGTCTTCGGAATCTGATAACACTGAGTGCGAGCGCGACAGCAGAGAGCGTGAGAGCAATCGTGGAATGCGATGCCGTTTTGCTCGCGTCTTTCTGCAACGCTGCGAGAGACGGAGCACTCTCAGGGAACCCCACATCGTCGCGCGCTGCAGGACAGCCGAATGCCCCGATCTTTGAAATCCGGGTAACTCCGCCGCCTTGGTCAACCCTCGTCGTATCGGCTTCTTGAGCAGTCATCGAGTGTCCCGCAGGATTGCACGTAAATGACACATCAACAGGATTGCCTTCAAGGGTACCGAATATGCGGTACGTCAGCTGTGCAGGAGCGGTCGGATAGAACGGCGCTTTGTATGCTCCCACTGATCCGTACACTGTAGCCAGAGGAAGCGTCTTTGACGCGCTGCCCGTCTTGAGTTCTACCTGGAGTGTCTTTTCCAGACCTTCTACCGGCGTTTCACTCGTGTACGTTCCGCCATGAGACATGCCCGCCATCATTGTGCCGTCGGGCATTTCGTGTCCCGAGACTTTCGATACTCGGAGGTCGACGCCTGTTTTGTCGTCAACCATTACCGGCTCATTCAGTGAACCGATTACGAATTTATAGAGCGAGTGATTTATTTCGAATACCTGCGTTTCGTGCGCATAGGCGGCAAACGGAAGCAGCATCATGAGAGCGGGTGCTATGAGCACCGCCCGGTGTAGAGTTTTCATTTTTTATTGAGGAGCTAAGAGGTAATGCGAACAGAAAAATCCTCTCTAGCCGAACCGACGATACTTGAAAATCCCCCGTGAAAGCTGGCGTTCACTTTTGTCCGGGTATGCGCGCGCTTCAGCGGAGAGGGGCGTAGCCCCGCTTTCTTTCAGAAGTGCCCTAGAGTCGAAGACGAGTAGTTGCGGAATAATGCCTGATGTCTTTTTACCTTCGTTCGCGAGAGAAGAGTGAATGAACCCCCACAGAACGCTTTCATGCCGACTCTGCGTTTTGTCCGTCTCAGCCGCACAGTGTCCGTATCCGTGGGCGGCTTCGCACATGAGGAGCGCATCCGCCGCCGCTTCCGCGCCGTCGTCATGTTGAATCATAGAGTGGAGCGGTCCGACCCCCGTAAACGCAACAATGACGTACACCGCGAGAACCGCGGCAGAACGTTTCCCCGACAATTTCATGACAACACTGTAGCACGTCAAAATGACGCGATTCAATTCGCCCCGTCAGTTAATCGAGCTTCAGCTTCTGCGCTTCGGCGGCAATCATGCGCTCGATGGTCCCCTCGAAGAGGCGCATCGCGAGCGGCAGCTTGGCGTACAGGTCAAACTCCTTGTCGCGTATGGTGAGCGTGCCGGAGATATGCGAACCTTGCGCGGTAAAAGCGAAGTCGAGCACGTTACCGTCCCATTCTTCCTTTAAGTCTGTGGCACTTTCCTGAATTTTTGCGCGGTTCTCCTGTAAAAGACGCTTAATGTGCGCGACCCCTTCCTCCTGTGTTCCCTTGTGCGGCAGAATTATTTGCATCCGCGTAGAGTAATAGCTTTTGCCCGGCAATTCAAGCGGCTTAGTACCACGTACTTGAACCGTCACCCGTGAGCGGTATTTTCTCCCCGAGATATTTCGGCTGCCGATGAATTACGAGATCGAGCAGCGCTTTCATGGAAGCGGGAACTTCGCGGATGTAATCCCATCCGGTGCCTCCCCCGCCTTCCGTTCCGACACCGTACGCGACAAGTCCGAGCTCGCGCGCGATGAACATCGAGCGCGGCAGATGAAAATCCTGCGTCACAACAGTCATTGAGCGCGCCTGGAACACGTCACGTGCACGGTACATGCTCGAGTACGTATCAAAACCGGCATGGTCGAGAAAGATATCCCCCGCGGGTATGCCCGCCGCAAGAAGATATTTACGGACGGGTGTCACCTCATCATGCGTGAGCGCGCTGTTGTCTCCCGTCACGAGAATCTTCCGCACTTTCCCGCTCAGGTAGAGCTGCACCGCGGTGTTCGCTCTTTCTTCAAGAACGGGTGACGGACGCCCCCTGAAGACTGACGCTCCGAGAACGAGTGCGACGTCGGTGGCGGGAACATCTCCCGTCGAAGCGAACATGTACGGTTTTTCGAGCGCGCGCATGGCAAGGGGCACAAACATCGCGGCAGAAGCGAGCATAAGGAAACCTATAACAACGGCGTTGAGGACTCCGGCGCGGGACATACTCGGCATCATACCGCCTTCATGCATGCTTTGCCCCCCAACAACAAAAGCCGCGTTCTGCGCGGCTTTTGTTCGACTGATTGCGCCGAAGAGATATTACTGCGTCACGGTGAACGAAACCGCGTTGGTCGTCCCGTTCTGGTTGGTGACGTATATCTGGTACGTACCCGGAGTCACGAGCTGCGCGTACTGTGTGCACGCTGCGAAGTAGGTATTCACATCGCACGGAGTCACGTACTGCGGAATCGTGTAGTAGAGAGACGTGCCGTTGTATGACGGAACGTGCTGCGTACCACCGACACCGAAGTGCACGGTATTTTCAAGCTGTGAGAAACCGTTGCCGGCGATGAGAATCTGCGTGCCGACGCGGCCGCTCAAAGGAGTGACGTACGAGATGGCCGTGCTGCCGGAGGTCGAGCCCGTAACGACGACGGTTGCCGTCGCAACGTTCTGCTGACCATTCTGATTCGATGCGGTGAACGTAATCGTGTATGTTCCTGCGGTGACATACGAGTGCGTGAACGACATGTTCTGCGTTACCTGACCGTAGACGGTCTGCGGCGAGCTTGCGCTCTGGAGTCCCTGATACGCATCGCCCCAATTTACCGTCACGCTCGTGTATGAGCCGACCGGCGCGTGCGTGTTGAGCGTGAGCGTCCACGTACCCATCGAGTTGGTCGCGAGCGACGAGGGGCCTGAGAGGCCCGAGATCGTCGGTGCGCCGTATGAGCCGAGCGATGTAATGGTGAACGGCACCGTGTTGGATGTGTTGCCCTGAGCGTTGGTGACGGAGACGTTGTACGCACCGAGAACTACCTGGCTCGAACCGTATCCGGTGAGCTGGTACGGGACGGTGAACGTGAGCGATGTGCCGTCAAAGGAGCTGAGGTTTGCAATGATGCCCTGACCGAAGTGCACTGTGTTGCCTGTCGAAGAGAATCCGGAGCCGTACACAGTGACGGATGTACCGACTGCGCCGCTCGACGGATTGAGGAACGAGACCTGGAGCGGACCGCCCGGGCATGTATTCGTGCCGTAGTTGTAACCGTATCCGCCGTACGCGCCGTAGCCGCCGTACGTACCGTAGGTGTTGTACGTGTTCACGCCGTACGCACATCCGCATGTGGTTCCGTAGCCGGAGCCTGCACACGGATACGCCGGTGTAACCGTGAACGGCAGCGAGTTGCTCGTGCCGAACGCTGTCGTGACGTATATCTGATACGAACCCGATGCGATATCAGGAACGATGAACGAGAGTGAGTTGGTACCGCTTGATGCGGCGACCGCAACGTTCATCGAACCGATATGCACGATGGTGTTACCGTACTGGAATCCTGAACCGTATATCGTGACGCTGGAATTCGGAGTCGCAGAATTCATCGAGAGAGATGTAATGGTGACCGGACCCTGAGTCGGGTACGTGGGATATGTCGGGTATGTGGGGTACGTCGGATATGTCGGGTACGTCGGCGTAACAGGAGTCGGATTATATCCGTTGCAGTTTGCTGCGATAGCCGCACGCGTGGCCGCGTCGGCGGCACCCGTGACAGCGAGATTGTGCAATGACTGGTAGTTGCGCACTGCCGCCTGTGTCGCTGCACCGAAGTAGCCCGTCACCATCCATGCGCCGCCGCCGGTGTAATTCTGAGCGACGAGGAATGTCTGCAAGGTGCTCACATCGCTGCCGCGTGAACCTACCGAGAGGTCGCGGACGATTACGGTGCACGAAGCACCCGCGGTCGTATACGTCGGGTAGGTCGGGTAATAACTCTGGGCCGATGCAAACGTACCTGCGAGAAGTACGGCTGCGGCTCCTATAGAAACGATTGTTTTGTGCATAATAAATGGCTTAAAACCTTGATAAAGTAATCAGGCAGGCGGCTAATATCCGCACTATGCAACTTAATGGGGGAAATTGCAAGTGTCGGCGTTTATCGGTCGAATCGCACCGCAGACGTGTCTTGAGACCGGTATCCGCCTACGCGGCGTGCGCGCGAGAGTCCTGACCGAAGCCTTCTTCGAGTTCGACGCCGATTTCTTCGAGCGGAGAGCGCTTATGTCCCCTGAGCGGAATCGCCGGGAGGAATAGTATGACGACAAACGCCGTGAGCATGAGGAATGTAGCGACCAAAAAGACATGGTCTACAGATTGTGTGAACGCGAGACGGATGAGCGAGAGGAAATGGTCGAACGCCGTCGACAATTGCGACGCGGTCTCCGGCGGAAGCTGCGTCATCGACGCGCGGATCTGTTCCTGCACCTGCGGATTGAGAACCCCCTGAATGGAATTCGTATCGAGCGTCGCAAAATTTGATTGCGGCATGAAATTCCCCGCCGCCTGCACGAACGGGTCCGAACCGATGCCGGCGAGATGCTCCGTCAGTTTTGCGTTCATGACGCCGCCCAGAATTGCCGTGCCGACCGTTCCGCCGACGGAGCGCGCAAGCTGCACGCCTGCCGTCACTTGGCCTGTTCGCGCCTGCGAGAACGCACTTTGCACGATAAGAGTAAAGACCGGGAGCGTCGGACCGAGACCGAGGCCCAGTGTCACCATGCGCACGGCCAGTTCCCCGCTCGTCGTATCCACCGTAATGGTCGAAAACAGATACATGCCTACGACAATGAGCGCGGCACCGCACGTTGTAAGGAGTTTATATTTCCCCGTACGCGATACCAACTGACCCGTTATGGCAGAAGCAAGGACGAGGGCAATCATCATCGGTGTAAGCGCAAGCCCGGAGTACGTCGCCGACGTACCGATAACACCCTGTGAAAACACGGGAATGTAGAGAATCGCTCCGAACATTCCCATGGCGGTAAAGAATGTCGCGAGCACCGACACCGTGAATGCGCGCGACTTAAAGAGTGCGAGCTCCAGCACAGGTTCCTTTGCCCGCAGCTCTATCGCGGCAAAGATGAGGAAAGCACCGATTGAAGCCCCGAAGAGCGAGAGTATCTCCTGCGAATTCCAGGCATACGTGCTCCCGCCCCATACGAGCGCAAGGAGAAGCGGGACGAGCGCGCCGCCGAGAAAGAATGCCCCCAAGTAATCGACCGACCGGTTCCGTGTGTCGTGAACGATTTTCGGCAGTGTTGCGGCGAGAACCGCCATAGCGAGAAAGCCGAGCGGTATATTGATATAAAAAATCCAGCGCCAGGAGAACGTGTCCGTGATGTACCCGCCGAGAAGCGGTCCCACGACTGACGCGACGCCGAACGCGGCGCCGATTATCCCCTGCCACTTGCCGCGCTCCTTCGGCGGGAAAATGTCCGCGATAATGGCGAGCGAATTCACCATAATGGCTCCGCCGCCGATACCTTGTATCGCGCGGAAAAGAATGAGTTGAAACATCGATTGCGCGAGCCCGGAAAGAACGGAACCGATGAGGAAGATAAGTATCGCGAGCAGGTACAAGCCGCGACGGCCGTAAATGTCGGAGAGCTTACCGTATATCGGTACGGTCACGGTCGAAGCGAGCATGTATGCCGTGAAAACCCACGAAAGATGCGTGAGTCCGTTGAACTCTTCCACAATTTTCGGCATCGCCGTAGCGACGATGGTCTGATCGAGCGCTGCAAGCAGCATTCCGAGCATCACGCCGGAGAGAATTGCAATTTTATCGCGGGTCATATCCGATGCACAGTACCACAATCTTCATTTATTTTCAGTGAACCGTTTTCAGTGTTTTGCGGATTTTCCCGCCGCACGTATGAGAGCGAGTTTTTCCGCGCGCGCAACATGCTTGAGCTCATACTCCCGCTTCAGCGCTTTCGACAGAGTCCGGTATCGCTCGACATACCTCAAAGTAACCGGCCGCCGGGACTTCGTATATTTCGCGGCCGACTTGGACTCATTGTGCGCTTTCACGCGCTTCGCGAGGTCTTTCGTGTAACCCGTATAGAGAGTCGCATCCGCACATTCAAGAATGTACACGTAAAACATATTCTCCCCGATGCTACCACGGGGCGTGCTAGGATGGCGCGATGAAAGCGTCCTCGGAGGGAGACACCTGGGACGTCGCGGTCATCGGCGGAGGGCCAGCGGGCATGATGGCGGCGGGCCGTGCGGCCGAACTCGGCGCCCGCGTCGTCCTTCTCGAGAAGAACCCCACCCCGGGAAAGAAGTTGCTCATCACGGGCGGCGGACGCTGCAACGTGACAAATGCCGAACCGGACGTGAGAAAAATGCTCGCAAAGTATAAGTCGGGCGGTAAGTTTCTTGCCTCGCCGTTCTCGCTATGGAACGCGCAATCGACCGTCGACTTCTTCGAGAAACGCGGCGTCGCGATTAAGGTTGAGGCGGAACAGCGCGCATTCCCCGTTTCCGATTCCGCCCGCTCAATCTACGACGCACTGGTCTCGCGTCTAAAAGAAACGGGAGTCACCGTCATGACGGATTCAGCGGTCAAATCACTCGACGCCGAAGACGGAATGATTGCCGACGCAAAATTGCGCAGTGGTGCACGTATCCGGGCCCGCACATTCATTCTCGCAACAGGCGGAGTCTCCCGCCCGGAGACCGGTTCGACCGGAGACGGATTTGCGATGCTGCGCGCACTCGGACACACCGTCGACGAGTCCGGCGGAGCGCTCGTGCCGATTGTGCTGAAGAAGTCTCCCCTCGTGCGGGCAGCCGGCGTTGCGCTCAAGGAGGCAAAGCTCACGGTGCTTCAGGACGACATAAAACAGGATGTGCAGACGGGAAAACTTCTTTTCACACACGTCGGGCTCAGCGGTCCTCTGGCACTGAATGCGAGCCGCACCGTCGGAGAACTTCTCGTGCACGGTCCGGTGTCGCTCGAAATAGACCTCATGCCCGATGCGGGATACGAAAAAATCGACGCGCTTCTGCAGGAGCACATTCGGACCAACGCAAATAAAATGATACGGAACTCTTTCGGCACGCTGCTTCCGCCCGCACTCGTGCCCGCCCTTCTCGAGACGAGCGGCATTCAGCCAGAGAAACTTTCCAACAGCGTGACCCGTACCGAGCGCATCCGGCTGATGAAGACGCTGAAGCATCTGCGTGTCGAAGTCGAACGATTACTGGGACTCGACAAAGCGGTCGTGACCTCCGGCGGTCTCTCGCTCACGGAGGTTGATTTCAAGACGATGCGTTCGATGAAATACACGAACCTGTTCGTCACGGGAGATATTCTCGATATCGAACGGCCCTCCGGCGGCTACAGCCTCCAGATTTGTTGGACAACCGGGTTCGTTGCAGGCTCGTCCGCGGCAGCGCTTACGAAAGAGTCACACTCCCGATAACCATCGGTTCTATCGGCCTGTCCGAGGGCCCCGTCGCAGTGTCTTCTATGGCACTCACTACTTCCATACCGGCGATGACGTTGCCGAAGACGGTGTGTTTCGTATCGAGGAATGCATTGTCTTTCGTGTTGATGAAAAACTGACTGCCGTTCGTATCCGGACCGGCGTTTGCCATCGAAATGGAGCCGGGAACGTTGCGGTTGTTCGCGTGAATCTCATCGGCAAACTTGTAGCCGGGACCGCCTGTCCCCCAGTACGCCTCCTTCGAATCATCCGCGGAGAGCGGGTCGCCTCCCTGAATCATGAAATCCTTAATGACGCGATGGAACTTGGTTCCGTTATAAAATCCGCTCTGCGCAAGCTTCACGAAGTTTGCGACCGTTCCCGGCGCATCGTGTTCGAGCAGCTCAAGTATGATGTCGCCCTTGTTTGTATGCAGTGTCGCTTTCATATGATGATGCGGTCTATTGGTATCAGCGCAGTATACGCGACCAGAAACCGAAACGCCCTACCGGACGGTACTTCCCTATGACGGTCCGCCGTATCGAGTACGCAAGGACACCCGTCGCCGCACGCTTGCCCACGGCCGGCACAAGCGACCGGATGTACGTGCCCGAACTCACGCGCGCAGTGCATGCGACGAGTGTGTGCTGCCCCGGGGTCTTCAAAAGCTGCCGCCATTTCTCCTCAATTTCCTCCTTCCTGAAATCGCTCCCGAGCCGCTCCGGGTCCGCATCCGCACTGAGGGCGCCCGTTTTTGCGAGGATTTCCTCCAGAAGCGCCTCACTCGAAACAGTTCGCGCGCCCCGCACTTTGAGAGAGTATACCCGTACGTCGGCGACAGGAATATCAATTTCTCCGAGCCGCTTCTCAAGGGCGTATTGAAAAAGCGGAATGCCGCGCACGGTCTTGGATGAAAATGCGGGATACGGCAACCGTACGGCACCCGTCATTTTTTCCGCTGCCCGCCGCAGCCTCTCGGGAGAATCCGGGTGAACCTCCGCATGCTGCGCAATCCCGAGTACATCACCCGTATCGCTCTCAAACCCGGCGAGAATCTCAAACTCATATTCTTTGTCGAACGAATCGTACATCTCGCGCCGCTTGCACTCATCGCCGATAAGAATAAGGAGCGCCCCGCTCGCCATGGGGTCAAGACGCCCCGCGTACGTCAGAGGCACTCCAAGAAGCTCGGGGCGTCCGCTCCTGAACCTTTCAAGCGCCTGAAGCGGCGTCTCTCCCGGTTTCTTTTCTATAATTTCGTACGCTTGGGTCATAGTTCTTTTAAAACACACCCCGGAATCACGTTTTCCAATGCGACATGCCCCGCAAAAACGAGGCATGTGGCATTGAGCATCCGCGAAGCGGGCGCGTCGTTACATCGCCGGCTCTTCGGTGGCCGGGGTTTCTGTTTCCGGAGTTTCCGGAGTTTCCGGCTCCATAGCCGGAGTACCCGCAGGATTCATTTCGTCGTTCATATGCGTGTGTGAGTCTCAATTAGCTAGCAAAAGAACGGCGACCGTGACCTCGACTGCGCACTGTGCTTCCGCACAACGCCGCCCGGCAACCGCATGTGCGCAGTATAGCAAAGCATCCCGGTATAGGAACCGATCACGGAATTTTTACCCCTTTTGCTATACTCGAAAGATGAACGTTTTGCGCGAAGCAAAAAGACTTCTCGAAAATAACAGGCGCACGACCAACGGCTATCAGTACACGATTCCCTCGGCTGAGCACTACCCGTACCAATGGCTGTGGGACTCATGCTTCCACGCAATCATTCTCGCCCAGTACGACGCGAAGTCGGCGAAAGCAGAAATTGTTTCCCTCCTCTCGAAGCAATTTGAAAACGGATTGGTACCGCACATTATTTACTGGCAACCGGGAATTCTGCATCTTTTCCGCTGGGGCGTAGAAGGCACGAGCTCACTCACGCAGCCGCCGATGATTGCCTACGCCGCCTGGGAAATTCACCGCCGGAATCCGGACGGAGCATTCCTTGAATCCATATACCCTGCACTCCTCGCGTACTACACGTATCTGATAGAGAAACGCGACCCGCGCGACCACAACCTCATCGGCGTCATCAACCCCGACGAAACCGGCGAGGACAATTCTCCGCGTTTCGACGCGCCGCTTTCCGCAGCAGCGGACATATCTTACGCGGACCACCTCGCTCTGCGCACGCAGCTCGTCGAACACAACACCGCATGCAAATTTGACGCAGAACTTTGCATGCGCGAATTCTTCTGGGTGAAAGACGTGCCGTTTAACGCAATCCTCATCGAAAATCTCCGTGCCCTCGCGCACATTGCATCTTTCCTCAAACACGGTGACGGAGAACATTTCGCGAATCTGCATGCGGAACTCATCGCGGACTCCATGCGGGAGCGACTTTTTGCGGATGGCGTCTTCTGGTCCGCTTCCGGCAAGGACTATTCCCTCCTGAAAGTCGCAACCTGGGCGCATTTCGCGCCGCTCTTTGCCGGACTCTACACACCGGAAGAAGCGAACGCGCTCGTAGAAACCCACCTCATGAATCCCGACACCTTTAATGCCCCCTACGGCATCCGTACCGTATCCAAGCAGGAACCGACGTACCGCGCCGGCGGATACACCGAAGGATTCTCATGGCGCGGACCGGTGTGGATGTCGCCGCACTGGTTCATCTACCGCGGCCTCTTGCGGTACGGTTTTAAAAAGGAAGCGGCGCAGATACGGGAGAAAAGTCTCGCGCTCCTCGAGAAATCCGGATTCCGCGAATGCTTTAATCCCGAGACCGGCGAAGGTCAGGGCGCAAAAGGATTCACCTGGGGCGCACTCGTTCTCGATATGAACGACGAGTAAGCTCTCACGGGTGACGATGGAGAGTTTCCGTCGTATCTTCATCATTTGTTCATGCTGCGAAACGTATAGTAGGGCTTCACTACATGAATGCGATACGGCTCGATGTAACAGATGTCTCGAGCATCAAGTCGCGCGAGGATAAGCTCCGGTTCATGTTGGAATCGGCAAAAATTCTTTCGGTAAAAATCGATTTCCGGACTTGGCTGCTCCAAAAGGCCCGGCTCACCGTGCCGTCGCTCGCAGACTGGTGCGCCATCGACGTGCTCGACGGGCACGGTGACCTCGAGCGCATCGCGGTCATCCATCAGGACCAGACGATGACCGACTACCTCTTTGAGTTCGAAAAACGCTTCCCCACGACAGAGAAAAACTCCAGCGACCTCTACACGGTCATACGGACCGGCGAGGCGCAATTCGTGCCGGTCGTTACCGACGAAACGATACGGCAGGGCGCGCGCTCTCCCGAACATCTCGAAGCCATGCAGCGCTTGGGCCTGAAGTCGCTCATGATTATCCCTATCTGCGCGCTCGGCAAGACACTCGGTGCACTTTCACTCGGGTACGCGGAATCCGGCCGCGTATACACGCAGGACGACTTCGAATTCTTCCAGGAGTTCTGCAACGACCTCGGCGTTATTCTCGACAACGGCCGTCTGTCTGACGAAATAACCAAACGTGATAAAGCCAAGGATCTCTTTCTTGCCTCTCTCTCGCACGAACTTCGTAATCCCCTCGCCCCGATTAAGAGTTCTCTCGAGCTTTTGAAATTGAGTGAGACGACGACCAACGTACGCGAAGAACTCGAGGGAATCGAACACCAGTTCGACCATCTCGCAAAACTCCTCGGTGACCTTTTGGATGTCACGCGCTTTACGCAGGCAAAAATCGAAATCGTGCCGAACACTCTGGAGTTGCGCAAGCTCGTCGAGCGCGCTCTGAAAGCGAGCGATGCACTGCTCCGCTCATCGGACATCACGCTCCACTTCACGTACCCCTCAACTCCACTGCCGGTGTGGGGCGACGATACACGACTTGAGCAAGCTATCACCAACCTCATGAGCAACTCCGCAAAGTTCACACCCTCAGGCGGCTCCATCTGGGTCGAGCTTTCTAAGGAGGTCACGAAAGACGGCAGCTGGGCGATAATCAGAATACGCGACAACGGCGAAGGCATTGACCCTATCGACCTTCCCAATATTTTTGAATTGTATTACCAGGGACACGGCAGCAGCAATTCGAGCGGGCTCGGCATCGGACTCTTGCTCGTGCAGAAAATAGTAGAGCTCCATAGCGGCACAATTACTGCCAAGAGTGACGGCAAGGGCAAAGGGAGTGAATTCGTCATCAGGCTCCCGATTACGGATATCCTCAGTTTCGCATCTGAACAGAGCTCCCATAGAGGCCCGGCGATAATGGGACGACGCATACTCGTAGTGGACGACAATAAACCCGCCGCGGATTCGCTCGTCAAACTCCTGAACAAGCTCGGCGGTCGCGCGGAGGCCCTGTACTCGGGCGCTGATGCGCTCGCACACAAAACACTTTTGGACTTCGATATAATCTTTCTCGACATCGGCATGCCGCATATGAACGGATATGAGGTCATCAGCGCTTTACGCGCCCGCGGCGTGCCTCCCCCGCCGGTAGTCGCGCTCACAGGGTACGGACTTCTTGAAGACAAGCAAAAAGCTCTCGACGCGGGCTTCTCGGCACACCTCACGAAGCCAATCGGCATCAAGGAGCTCAATCAGATATTCGGCGGGTTCTTGCCGGACGAAATGGTCCTACCGCCCGCCCTGGTGTAAATGTGCTGACTTCTTGGATTTCGCCTGTTTAGCGAGAATCCCTCGTATCGACGGGCTTATCGATTTGTCCGTGCGATGAATGCAGCCAATCCAGCAGCACGGCCGACGCATCCCCTCGATGAGCTCCGAGACCACCCTTTTTACATGGTCCTTTCGCGTTGCTTCTTGTTTTACTGAAATCGTCCAACAAATCCACTCATTCCGCGCAAGCGCAGAGATGTCTTCCCACGCCGCGAGCGCCCGCGGAGAAGCAGCAAGCGCTTTCTTCAAATCTGCTGGGAGCGTATGCACAGTTCCGGAAGCTACTTTCATATGTTACTTAGAGTTCGAACCTCTCTCAAACTTGCTGCGGGACTTGGACTCGAACCAAGATACACTCCTCCAGAGGGAGTAGTCCTACCATTAGACGATCCCGCAAACGCTACCGTGTAGCGCGCGCATTGTAGCAGAAATGCGGAGATTTTTCAGCTTGTCACCTGCTCCTGGTATGCGGCGATGAGCCACACGCCGTCCACGGGCACGACCTGGATGACGACGGGTGTCGTCCCCGCAGGGCCGTCACTCGTCATGAGCGCGACCTCGCCCGAGACGATGTAGCCGCTTCCCTGCTTCGTGATGGATTTGATGGTGATGTGGTCGGGCCAAGGGCTCGATGTGAGGCGACCCGGCGCGTGCTCGGGGTCTTTCTGCCACTGCGCTATCAGCTCGGGAATCGCGTATGGACCGTACACGGTCGCAATCGTTGTCGAAGCATCAGGCGAAAGGAGCGAGACATTCTGCATGAGCGCACCGAACTCCTGAACAGTCGTGCGGGCGTGAGATGAATAATCACCGAAACCTTTGTTGTAGACGATGAGACCGATAATGAGCGCCGCGACGACGACCACCGATGCGATGGTCGCGAGGCGATATGTTGATTGCTGTACCATCGCACGATAGTACTCATCAATTATGAAAACACAATGTGGACTACTCTGATTTCGGAGGCATTGTCGCAATCGGACACGTTCTGCGGTCCCGTTCAAGCTCCACACGCCGTTCTTCCACCCCTCGCACACCGTTTTTGGTGAATGTCACGTCAAGGAGGAGTCCGGTCCGGACGTCCGCGTTCCAATACTGATCGAAGAAAAGATTCCCCAGCGAGTAGTAAATGTGTTTGCCCGCGTATATCTCGTGCTCCTGTATCACGTGCGGATGCGAACCGACGACCATTTCCGCACCTGCGTTGATGAATTCGTGCGCAAGCGTTTTTTCGTAGTCCGTCGCCGGTACATACTCCTCACCCCAGTGCGTGTACACGACAGGGAGAAAACCGTTTGCCCGCGCTTCATGTATCTGCCCGACGGTTATCTCTTCGGTGGAGGCCCGTTCAAATTGGTTGAAGTTGACGAATGCGAGACGGACGCCGTTGATGGATGTCGTCGCTGTCTTTTGTGCGAAGGGGTCACCGAAGTACTGTACTCCCGCATCGTCGAGATACTGCATGGTGGAGCGGACCCCTTCCGCGAGGAAGTTCGAAATGTGGTTATTGCCGATGTTTACGACGCGCACGTTGTGCGCGTACAAAAGTTTCGCTGTCGAAACGGGAAAGGTAAAGGTGTAGTTGTTGCCGTCCGCAACGTGCGAGTCCACGCTGACAGACGGGTTCGCCGTTATCGGGCCTTCAAGGTTTGCAACGACGAGGTCTGCATCAGTGAAGAGCGGTTCTATGCAGGAAAATATGAAATCACCTCCTTTCGCATCTGCGGCAACCCTGATGGTGCGGTCGAAGAGCATATCTCCTCCGAAAACGATACGTGCCTGCGGTATTGACGACGCTTCCCCCGCACGATAATTGAGCATCGCGGAAGCGCTCGCCGTCCCGAGGAGCATCGTGAGACTCATCACGAGCGACGCGATTTTCTGGATAATGACGTCCATGCCGACACTTTCTCCTATTTCATGCAAAGGTTCAACTACGCGGCTTCACCGTACTTCGGGTCGTTCTGTTTCAGCCACTCGTCGGCAGAATCTCCCTTCCCTTCATCGAGAGGCTGTTCCGGTTCCTCCGATATGGTGATATCGGGTCGGGTGCTGAGCGATTTCTCGTCGAGTTGCGTATCGTTGACATCTCCCGCGAGCGCCTGCTTCTCGGTCTCCGCTATATCTCTTTTTTTCCAAGATTCAAACATGTAGGCTCTTTAGCCGATAATACCGGCAAGCGAGTGCGGCTTGCCTTCAAGTATCGATGACGGCGTGATGCGGATGAACTGCACCTTCTTTTGAAAATCTGCGATTGTCTTCCCGCCGACATAGCCCATGCCGACCTGCACGCCCGATGCGAGGTCCGCGACCACATCCGCGAGCGGTCCCTTGCACGGGACGAGTGCCTCCACGCCTTCCGGAACCGCCTTCCTGCCGTGGGTAAAGTAGCGCTCTTTTCCGGCCGCGCTGTCGATGACTGATTTGGAACCCATGCCGCGGTACTCTTTAAAGGAAAGCGCGTCGCGATGAACAATCTTGCCGGGTGATTCATCCGTGCCGGCGAAAAGATTTCCGCACATGACGGCGGATGCGCCTGCCGCGAGCGCTTTCGCGATATCGCCGGAGGTGCGGATGCCGCCGTCCGCAATGACCGGCACGCCCTTTTTCTTCGCGACCGTGGCGACGTCAATGACAGCGGAGAGCTGCGGCACGCCGACTCCCGAAATAATGCGCGTTGTGCAGATGGAGCCCGGGCCGACGCCGACTTTCACCGCGTCCGCAAACGAGCACACCGCCTTTGCGGCTTCGCCTGTTGCGATGTTGCCGTAAATCATCTTTGCGTGCTTCAGAGATTTCTTTATCTTTTTCGCGCTCGCGACCACGTTCATGTTGTGTCCGTGCGCGCAGTCGATGACGATCGCGTCGCATCCTGCTTCATCGAGCGCCTTCGCGCGCTCCGCGTGAAAGGGTCCGCATGCGGCGGCGACTTTCACGCCCGCTTGTTTCGCTTCCTTCACCATCTTGACCTGCTCCTCGACGGAACAGTTACGGTGGATGACACCGAGGCCCCCGAGCTTCCCCAGCTCGATAGCAAGTGCGCTTTCAGTCACGCGGTCCATCGCGGCGGAGAGGAACGGCACCGAGAGCTCGATACCGGCTATGATTGTTTTGAGAGACGCCTCGGCAGGCTCCATGGCACTTTCGCCGGGACGGATGAGTACGTCGTC
The DNA here is from genome assembly GCA_021413775.1 of Candidatus Kaiserbacteria bacterium. Classification (GTDB taxonomy): domain Bacteria; phylum Patescibacteriota; class Minisyncoccia; order Phycocordibacterales; family UBA2100; genus UBA10103. Next base: position 17,342 of record JAIOPS010000032.1, read on the forward strand.
GAAGGTAAATCCTTCTGTGATCTTTACTGCCATGGCCCATTCTCGGGCACAACCAGTATCGCGTCAAGCCCGTCCGACCTTGGCCACGACGGCGCAGTGGTCCGAAACGCCCGACTCCAGTCGCACATCCGAAACCGCATACTCCTTTGTGGAGAAAAGTCCGTCCACCATTTTGTCTTTCAATTCCTCCGGCCGCTCTTTTCCGGCGCGATGAAGCGCGATATCAATACTCGTTTCGTACTCCGGTGGAATATTGTCTTTGTACGCATCCGCAAGTATCGAGAACATTTCTCCCCCGCGCGGCGCATTGAAATCCCCCGTGAGCACAAGTTCCGGAAATCCGTCGAGGATGCGGAGAAGCCCTTTCATGTCGGTGCGCTGCACATCCGTCGCCTGCCCCCGTACGGACCACGTGAAGTGTGTCGTCGCGACCCGAAAGACCTCCCCGTCTTTGAGAATTTCGCAGGAGAGCACAAGGCGGTTTGTATCATTAAACGTCGCTTCGTCCACATCATCCGAGTCCGGGAGTGTGTGGGGAGTGCCGACATAGTAATCCGCTCGCCGGTCACTCATCGGATATCTCGAAAGAATCGCAATTCCCTCCGTCTCCGACTCTGGTCTCTTCAGTGCGGCAACCATCGGTTCATAGAAAAACCCTTCGGCACCCGAGTCCGCTCGAAAACGTGGGATGTCGCACTTCCTGCATTCCTGTATACACACGACATCCGGCCGGGTGCGCTCAAGAAAGCTCGTTACGGTGTCGAGATGCTTCCCCCGTTCGACGTTAACCGAAACGAGCGATATGCCGGACATGACTTATCCCTTACGTGCTATCGCAGCCTGTATGAACGCGTTGAAAAGCGGATGCGGAGAGAGCGGCCGCGCCTTGAGCTCCGGATGAAACTGTGTACCGACGTAGAAAGGATGTACGCTTTTCGGCAGTTCCGCAATTTCTTTCAAATCGCCGTCCGACCATTGGCCGGAGAAGACGAGGCCCGCCTTCTCGAGCTCGGACACGTAGACCGGATTTATCTCGAAACGATGCCTGTGACGCTCGGATATTTTCTTCTCGCCGTACGCCTCGCGTACGATACTGCCGTCGGAGAGGTCGCACGGGTACGCGCCGAGGCGCATCGAGCCGCCGTAATCCTTGCGCGCGAGCTTTTCCTTCTGCTCGGGCAGAATATCGATGACAGGATACGGCGTACCCGGATTTATTTCGGTGGTATTTGCGTCATTCATCCCGGCTGCATGTCGTGCGTACTCGATAACGAGCATGTGTAATCCGTAGCACAATCCGAAGTACGGGATTTTGTTCTCGCGCGCGTACTGCGCCGTCATAATCTTCCCTTCAATGCCGGTCTCGCCGAATCCGCCGGGCACGATGATGCCGTCGTACGTGGCGAGTTCCGACACGGGCATCTTGCCGCTCTGGATGTCTTTCGCATTAATCCACGCGATTTCCGGCTTCACGCCCGCGGCGTAGGACGAAAACTTTATCGCTTCAATAACGGACAGATACGCGTCGGAGAGGACGAAATCTCCGGTATCAAAATACTTGCCGACGATGCCGATTTTTACCTGCTGCGCGCCATTGTGGGCATGCTTCACGAATTCTTTCCACTCTTCCAAATCGGCGGATTTCTCGCCTTTCGTTTCAAGTGCGTCGAGAAGAATTTCAGAGAGGTTATCGCGTTCGAAATTGAGCGGCACATCGTAAATACTCTCGACGTCGGGCGCGGAAATAATCCTGCCCGGCTGCACATTGCATGAAATAGCGAGCTTCTCTTTGCGTTTATCGTCGAGCGGATGCGTCGAGCGGGCGATGATGATGTCGGGCTGCACGCCATAGGCGTTGAGTTCGCGCACCGCATTCTGCGTCGGTTTCGTTTTCATCTCTCCGAGCGTGCCCGGTACCGGGAGGTACGACACCATGACGAACAGTACATCGGACGGATTATTGAGGTGCATCACGCGCGCGGCATCGATAAACAGCGCGTTCGAGAAATCGCCGATGGTACCGCCGATTTCGACGACCGACACGTCGGAGCCGGCGTGCTCGGAAGCCCGTTTCAGGCGCTCTACGATTTCATCGCGTACATGAGGAATCGCTTCGACGCATTTTCCTTCGTAGCCGAGATTGCGCTCGCGCTCAATTACCGAACGGTACACCATGCCGCTCGTCATATAGTCCTCGGGTCCCAAATCGCGTCCCAAGAAGCGCTCGTAGTTGCCCATGTCCTGATCCGTCTCGAGTCCGGAGTCGAGCACGAAGACCTCGCCGTGTTCCGTCGGATTCATGGTGCCGGCGTCAACGTTGAGGTACGGGTCGACCTTCATCAGATTGACCGAGAGTCCGCGCGCGGCAAGAAGCTGGCCTATAGAAGCCGTCGTAATACCCTTACCGACGCCGGACATAACTCCGCCCACGACAAAAATATATTTGTGACCCGGTTGCGCACGCGTCATGGTGTACACCTTATCACGAACGCAGGTACCTCCGCACCGCAAGAAAACTGGATAACGCACCGAGCGCCATGCCCGAGAGCATGAGTATTGAGAACATGAGGATGAAATGGGCCGTAAAGTACGTAAAAACGTTGAAAGTACCCAGGAAACGCTCCGAACCGGGTCCGAGCCAGACCGTAACAGGATACAGAATAAGGAGGACGACGATTGCCGATACCACTCCGTAGAGAACGCCCGCTATCATAAACGGTCCCCGGACATACCAGTGTCCCGCGCCGACGAGGTTCATGACCCCGATTTCATCCCGCGAGGTATAGATGGCGAGGCGGATGGTGTTGAAAGAAATGAGCACCGAGGCAAGCGCCAGGATGATGGCGACAGCGATACCGAGCTTTCTGCTGGTCTCGATGATGTTGGAAAGCCGGTCGATAGCGGTCTTATTCTGGAAAAAGTTCACTTTATCAATGACTGCGCCCGCCCCGGTGCCCGCAGCCTGCTGCGCATTGAGGTACTTGGCGATGGATTCGTACTGGCTCGTCTGCTTTGCACGGATTTCGAGCGAGGCACCGAGCGGATTGTCCCCGAGCTCATCGAGAGCCTGTATCGTCAGCTGGTCGTTCTTGTGACGCTCTTTGAACGCTTCGAGCGCCTGCTCCCGGCTCACGTATGTCACATTCGCGACTTCCGGTAAGACCTTCAGCTGCTGCTGTATGTCGTTGATTTGAGACTCCGTAGCGCCGGTGGTGAAATACACCGTCACGTCCACCTTCTCAGTGAGCGATTTGAGCGTCGCGTTCAGAGCCGCGCTTCCTATCATGAGCCACGCCACAACAAAGAGTGTGAGAGTCATGATGAGAATTGCCGCGAGCGATACGAACGCATTCCGGACGAACCCGGCGACTCCGTACCGTACAACGCGCTTCGAGGTGAGGATGAAAGACATAATAGATATAGTACACCGCTCCTACAGAACGTATTTACCTTGCTTGTCATCGCGAACGATTCTTCCCTGGTCCATCGTAACGACGCGACGGCCCACGGAATCCACGACGGACTTGTTATGGGTCGTAAGCAGTACCGTCGTGCCGAGATCGTTAATTTTTTTCAAAATCTCGACGATGTCATGCGCATTGATGGGATCGAGGTTGCCCGTCGGCTCATCCGCAATGAGAACTTCCGGCTGGTTCACGATGGCGCGCGCAATCGCGATGCGCTGCTGTTCTCCTCCCGAGAGCTCTTTCGGGAAACTCCACATTTTGTCCCCGAGACCGACGAGGTCGAGTACGTGTGGGACATCCGCCTGGATGTCTTCATCACTCTTGCCCGCGACCTCAAGCGCGAACGCGATGTTCTCGTAGACGTTTTTTGTCGGGAGCAGGCGGAAATCCTGAAAAACCGTTCCGATATTCCGGCGCATACGCAGGAGGTCCTTGTCCGAAAGCCCCGCGATATTGCGCGAGCCGAAAAATACCGAACCCTCTGTCGGATACACCTCGGCGAAAAGCATCTTGAGAAGGGTCGTTTTACCGGCACCCGAGTGTCCTACGAGCGAGACGAATTCTCCCGGCTCGATACCGAGCGTGATGTCGTAGACCGCGGGCACTCCCCCGTCTTTGTATCTTTTGGTGACATTTTCAAAATAAATCATAGGGAAATTGAGATATCGCTTCACTCGTGTGCGCCGTCTGTAAGAAGGCGCGGTCGTCCGGAAGTGTTCAGTATACCGCGCCCGGCGATAGGCTTCCAGTGCATCATTGAAACGCGGAGTCACTTCCCTTTTTCATGTCGACTCCTGCATCAGCGTCGCGCAGAAAGCTCATCTACGGCATCGAGCACTTCTGTCCGGACTTTCGGACTGAAAAGCACTTTGTGATGGCCGTGCACGGCGACCTCCACGTTTTTTGCTCCTTCCAAAAAACTCCCCTTCTCGGCCCACACATGATTATCGTACTCCGGAATAATCGAAATTATCTGATGATTTACGTTTTTATGACTCTCCAAATCACGAATGATATCGCTATCGGTCAATAATTCTCTGAACGAATCATGCGGTATTAACTTCGCCATTGCGGAGCCCGAGAACGGAGTCGCGATTGAAACCATGCCGAGGACACTTTTATCTTCATTATTATGTGCCAGCAGATATTTTCCGATGAGGCCCCCCTTACTGTGCGCAACCAAAACAACTCCTTTCAGCTGCTCTTTCTCGATGAGCTGTCTCACCGAATGTGCACCGTGCGCGACCCTGGGAATATGATGCCCGCGCTTAGGGAACGCATGCACAATGAGGGCTTTCAACTTTTTCGCCGAGGACGGGACATTGTAGATGTTGTATCCAAGCTCGGGCACAATGTAGACGGGATGACCGCGAAGAGAAATCTCATCACCTATCTTCTTCATAAAGCCCCATTTGCCCAAAATTCCCGGCACTAAAATAACCGGTACTTTCCCGGCTATACGATAACCGAGGTAATGTGCGGGCGGCTCGCGATGCACGACCATTGCCGCCGACCCGCGAAGCATGTACCCGTAGTCAACGAACCAGCTGCCGATTTTTCTATGGAGACGTGCCGGAGACTTCATGGCGTAATGAGCAAAGTGATTGTTAATTGGTCTTTGAATCCGCATTCCGCTCTTCATCGATAAACGACTGTATGTCTCCCTCAAGCACTTTCTCCACATCCCGCCGTTCATGGTCGGTGCGGTGGTCCTTCACCATCTGGTACGGATGCAATACGTATGAGCGTATCTGACTTCCCCACTCAATCTTGGTGGTAGAACCGGCGGAGAGCCCGCGCGCTTCGCTCGCCGCCGCTTCTTCGCGCATGCGGAAAAGTTTGCCGCGGATGAGTTCCATCGCTTTTTCGCGGTTCTGCGCCTGGCTGCGTTCGGATGTGACCTGGACAGCGATTCCTGTCGGGAGGTGTGTCATGCGGACCGCCGTGTCGCGCTTGTTCACATTTTGCCCGCCCGGACCTCCCGAACGTGCGACCGACACATCGATATCTTTGTCCGGAATGTGCAAATCTCCCTGGTCGGGTAACTTCGGCAAAACCTCAACGAGAGAAAACGACGTCTGCCGTTTACCGGCCGAATTGAACGGCGACATGCGCACAAGCCGATGTACGCCGGCCTCGAGCCGCAGCATGCCGTACGCACCGGAACCTTTTATTTCAAAAGAAACACTGCGGTACCCGCCCATTGAATTTTCGTTCGCCGAAAGCTCCGAGACTCCCCATCCGCGCGATGCGGCGTACTTTTTATACATTTCATACAGAATGCGGGAGAAATCCTCCGCATCGTCTCCTCCCGCACCTGAGACAATCGAGACGAGCGCGTCGCTTTTATCGAAACCGCTTCCGCCCGCAAGTTTCGTTTTCAAGTCCTGGTATTCCTTCAGAGTCTCCTGCGCCTTTTCTTTGTTGCTCCAAAAGTCAGTCGCCCCCATGGCCACTTCTATTTCCGCAATCCGTGCCGCAATCGCCTCTTTGCCCATCGCGGCAGTATACCAAGACGCTCCGTCCGGGAGCTATCTACGCGGCCTTATCCAAACGACCGGGATTTTTCAACCACTCCCTGTACTCGTGTACCGTCATATTCATTTCCGCCGCGTCGTCCGCCTCTTCCTGCTCTTTTTGCATAAGGAGCGACTCCGGGTCGTTATCATCGGCCAGCTCTCCGCCGCGAACGACTGTTTTTCCGAGCGGAGCATCGATGCCCTGACGGTGAACACCGTCACTCTTGCGTCTTTCTTCGTCGACTTTTGATACGAAACGTTTTTCAATGCTTCCCATACCATAATACTAACATCGTGAGCCGCCTCGCAGATTTGAACTGCGGACCCCCGCTTTACGAAAGCGGTGCTCTACCAACTGAGCTAAGGCGGCGAACTCGGTTATCCTACGCAATTCTCAGGAATTTTCCACTCATTCGGGAGCCGATGTCCGGGATTGAACCGGAGACCTCGTCCTTACCAAGGACGTGCTCTACCAACTGAGCTACATCGGCGTACGCATCGACGCTTCGCGATAATAGCACGGCCTACGCCAGGGGAAAGTCTTGCAGCTCCTCAATGAGCGTTTGCAGAGACTCTTCGGAAATGTTCTCAGGCGTAAGGGTGGTGCGGGAAAATATTTGACGTTCGATTTCTCGGGCAGCTTCGAGCAGGACCCGATACCGGCTCTCTTCGTCCGGAAAATCGCTGCGACGCTTTGCATAGCGTATGCGCGCCTCTTCCAATCGCTCATCCATGGACGCCACACCTTTCGGGGTCACGCGCAAATCGGCATACTCGACGATTTTCTGCCCGAGCGAGTGGGTGTCGCGGATGCTCTCAAGCTTCGAGAATCCGACGCCTTCGATGTACTGCATCACCTGCAACGGCAGGTGCAGCTCGTGTCCGATGGCGACCGTCGCATGATGCTCATCCGGTCCGAACCTGCGGACAAAGTCCGCTTTCTTTTTCTCCCAGAAAGCCCGGCCTTCGGGCTCGCATGATTCCGGGAACGTCCCGAGATCAAATTTGATGATGTTGCCCATGTCGTGGAAGAGGCATGCGAGGATTACAGAGCGCACGTCCACGGGTGTAACGAGCGATTCAGCGATGACTTTTCCCACTGCCGCAACGCGAAGTTGGTGCGTCTGGAGAATGGGCATGATGCCGTACTGTGCATACGCCTCTCGTGCTGTCATTTCAGCACTCTAGCACGGTCAAAATTAGGGTGTACACTTTCGGCATGCACGAATTTTTCAGAAAAATCGCCCGTCGAACGAGTGACAAGGTCGGCTCGCCCTGGGCATTTGCGCTCGCTGTCGCAGTCATTATCATCTGGGCGGTTTCAGGTCCTTTTTTCGACTTCTCCGACACGTGGCAACTCGTCATCAATACGGGCACGACCATCCTCACCTTTCTTATGGTGTTTCTCATCCAAAACACTCAGAACAGAGACGCCCATGCGATTCACCTCAAACTCGACGAACTCATCAAGGCAATAGACACCGCCCGGAATGAGCTCATCGATATCGAAGAAGACCAGGACGACGAACTCACGAAACTCGACCGCGAATACCGCGAAGACCGGCGTAAACCGAACCAGAACAGCGTCCCGCTCCTCTAAAAGCGCTTTGAACTACAGGTGCGCCCTGAATACGCGCACATCATCCGACTCGTCTTCTTTGTGAAAACCGAAGTCATGCAGCACGTGCTCCATGTCACGGTATTTCTCCGAGACACTGATACTGACTTCGTATATGCCTTTGTCTTTCAGATATGAAATCGCCTCCTCAAGAAGCTGCTGAGTGAGTTCGGGATCGCGCCCCTCTACCCTGAGATGGCGTATGACGGCCGTACCGTCTTCAGACGATTTCGTGAGCGCAAGAAAACCTTTCTCGCCGTCGCCGAACATTGCTCCGTTCGGCTCCGTAAAATCCTCCTTATCGAACGCCTCGCCGCTTGAGGCGCCGAACTTCTTCTCCTTGAGCGCGTTCTCCATTCCTCGGACACGGGCCTTCTCGGCGGCACCTATATCCACAAGGCGCTCAACCTTTTTCGGTCGTCCGGCTTCGCCTCCTGCGTTGGGCATAAACATACGCGTGGTGTCATTGCATTATCACATACCCGCAAGCACAGTCGAAGGCCCCGCGCACTCGCAAAAATGCTCATTTTAGGATATTCTCTCTGAGTTCGTTCAATGCGGGCGTAGCTCAGCTGGTTAGAGCGTTCCCCTGTCACGGGAAAGGTCGCCGGTTCGAATCCGGTCGCTCGCGCATGTCGCCAAACCCAAAGCCTGTCTTTGGGTTTGTTGCGTAAGAATTTGGTACAATTCGGAGCATGTGGCTCATCATCGTTCCGCTGCTTTCACTGGCAGTACTTATTACCGGCATAGTACTGATTATCAAACGCAGCCAGAAACCTTGGTTTTTGTGGACGGGTATCGGACTCATCGTCCTCTACATACTTTCGCTCCCGGTTGTTCTTCCTTTTTTCCTGCTCGCAATGCTTCTGATTACGGGCGGCAGTTTCAGCTAAGGACTCTATGGACACCGTACTTTCATTCGTTCAAACGGTACTGAATTTTGTCGCAACCGCCCTCGGGTTCCTGCTCCAAATCCTCACCATCGTGATTAACTTTCTGATTACGACGCTTCACTCGATTGCCGGCTCCATCACATAGAGCCTCGCAAAAATGAGAGTTTTGCGATATTCTCATCCATACCGTCGGGGTAGCTCAGTTGGTAAGAGCGTAGCACTCATAACGCTAAGGTCGTGGGTTCGATCCCCACCCCCGACACAATTGAACGTAGTGAAAGTGTGCGGGGAGCACAGCGCCTGCGCGCTGTGTGTGTGGGGATCGAACAGCGGAGCGATGTCGCAGAAGCTTCTGCGACCGCGAGCTGGTGCCCAGACAGACTTTTGCAACGGCAAAAGTTTAGTCGAGGGAGAGCCCCACCCCCGACACAAAACTGTTGAGCCAAAAGGTTCGTACCCCCTCTCCGCGCCGCAGATGTATACTGGGCGCATGTGGAATAAAATTCTTGCATTTAATTCCTTTGTCGTTCTGCCCGCTACATTTGTCTTTCTCGTGTACGCATCCACACGGGCTCTGTTTTTCTGGGAATGGAAACTCTTCTGGATTGCCGTAGTACTTTCTATCGCGGTCCTCGTGGCAGAAACAGTGCTCGCAATCCTCACAGAATAAACGCCGTAAGAGCGATTCATTGCGACGACATGCCGTTTGTAGTAAAGTGGTCCGACGATAGCGGGGTGGAGCAGTAGTAGCTCGCCAGGCTCATAACCTGGAGGTCGGGGGTGCAAGTCCCTCCCCCGCAACAAACTGAAAAAAGTCCGTCGATATGACGGACTTTTTTCGTTGTTGACGGGGAGCGAAGCGAAGCTTCGCGCGAGGGACTTGCAAGATTTTGCGGGGACCCGTTCAGCAGAACGGGGAGCAAAATCAGGGCCGAGAGGAATGAGGAGCGACGGCGACGAATGAGCTCTTGGCCAAGTCCAAGTTCAAGTCCGAAGCCGAAATCCGGATTGTCTCAATCTCTACTCAAGAAAGCGAAACTCTTTAAACACCTGCTCATACATACCGATGACTCGCCTCGCCTCACGCGCGTCGAGCGGCTGCATCATTCCCTGGTGCGCTATCATATTGCGGACTCCGTGCGCCTCCCACGCAAGCCCGATGGTCGAGAAATTTGTACGGCTGACCTGTTTCATTTTGTCTGCCATAGTTTCTCCGCGGAAGCCCTGCAAGTCCAGAAGCTCGTTGAGCATGATATCCGCTTCGAGTATGGCCAGCCGCCACTGGCGCTCATCCTCACTCGCAATCTGTTCACGGATGCGATTCCAGCGCAGTTGCGTCTTCGGCACGTCTTTCGCTGCGACGGTGTGCGCTGCGGCTTTCCGGCGCGCGTGCTCGTTCTGGCGGACCTGCCAGATGCGAATCATGCAGTAAATGGCCCCGACCGCGAGCAGGAGCGAGAACATGATGGATATCGCGGTGAAAAGCGCCCAATTATGAAAAACAGCATCGAATGTTTCCGGCGATGCCATCTGCAAAAAGTTGACGACGTCCGTCGTGGTGACCGGCTGCGTAACGGGGGTCTGTATCGGATTCGGACTCGAGTATGACGACGCGTTGGTCATCACGAGTATCGTTGACGGCACCCATCGAAACATGATGTCGAGGAGTGCGCTAAACGCCCACCAGACGCCATGCGCTACGGTCGGATCACCCTGCATGCATGAAGTATATCCTGAAAAAAATTAACCGTTCGCCTTCTCCACGTCCTCTCCGATAGTGAACAATGTCTCCTCTCCTCTGTGCGGTGCGATAATCTGAAATCCTATGGGCAGTTTCTTTCCATCGCGCTCAACCGTACCGCCGGGCACCGATATCGCAGGTACGCCCGCCAGATTCACGGGAACGGAAAACACATCCTCAGCGTACATCGCCACCGGGTCACTCTTCGAACCGAAGGTAAATGCCGGAGAAGGCGTCGTCGGGGTCACGATAGCGTCAATGCCGCTCTCAAATGAACGGACAAACTCGCTGCGTATCTCCGCACGTACGGCTTTTGCCTTCCGGTAGTACGCGTCCGCATATCCTGCAGAAAGTACGAAGGTCCCGACGAGAACCCGACGTCGTGTCTCCGCGCCGAACCCCGTCGCCCGTGATTTCGCATATACATCGTAGAGCTGCTCCGCCTGTACCGAGTGACCATAACGGATTCCGTCGAGCCTGCCGAGATTTGTTGAAACTTCCGCGGGCATGACAATGTAGTAGACCGCGAGACCGTAGGGGGCTGTCGGCAACTCGATGTCGCGAAGTTCATACCCGGCTGTCTGCAGCAGAGCTAATTTCTTTTCGAACTGGTCGAGTACATCTTTCTCCACGCCTGAATTAAAAAAGGCCCGCGGCACGCCGATGACCTTCGGCTTCCTGACTGTCTCTTCACGGTTCGGAAGTGACGTGCTGTCATTCGCATCGTGCCCGCGTATCGCTTCGAAAAGGATTTTCGCATCAGCGACCGTCTTCGTGAGCGGACCTATCTGGTCGAGACTGCTGCCCATTGCGATGAGACCGAAGCGCGACACCGCGCCGTAGGTAGGTTTCATCCCGACGAGGCCTGTCAGAGAGGCGGGTTGTCTGATTGAGCCGCCCGTATCCGAACCGAGCGCAGCGACAGCCATGTCGCCCGCTACCGCGGCGGCAGAGCCTCCGGAGGAGCCTCCCGGGACGCGCGAAGTATCAACGGGATTTTTTGTCGGCCCGTATGCGGAATTCTCGGTCGAGCTTCCCATTGCGAATTCATCCATGTTGGTACGTCCGAGAAAGACAGTGCCCGCTTCCTTGAGCTTGACGGTAACCGTCGAATCATATGTCGCGTGATAGTTCTCCAACATTTTCGACGCAGCAGACGCAATCCTGCCTTCTATCAAAATGTTGTCTTTCATGGCGAGCGGAATACCGGTAAGTGACGCGATGCTGCCCTTCGCTATCCGGTCATCCGCGGCATTCGCCTCGGCAAGCGCACTCTCCTCCCAGGTCTCGAGATACGCATGAATATCCGCGTTCTTTTCTTTGATTGCACTCAGGTACTCCCTTGTCAGTTCCACTGAGGAGAACTCCTTGGCATCGAGCGCGCGACGCGCCTCCGCTATAGTGAGCTTTGAAAGGTCCATACTATTTTTTCCGCGAGATGACTTGCTTCACCGCGATGCGATTTCCCTCGCGGGCGGGTGCCGCATTCAAAAGAATTTCTGTGTACTTCCCTCCTTCGTATGCATTGTCATCCGGGCGTACAACATTGCGAAGACTGTCCTCAGTTGCCACCACGGAAACCTGTACTTTCTGGATGGTTTCCACAAACGCAAGAATCCCCGGAACTTCGGTCTCAAGCTTCGCAACCTCCGCATCCGAAACCTCGAGCCGTGCGAGCTTGGCGAGCGCTTTGATATCTACTGCATCCGACATTCCGATACTATACATCGAACTACTGCTTATTTCAGCAATCTCTGCTAACCGGCAATACGCTTCAAAAATTCACTTTCAGAAAGAATTTGTACGCCAAGCGAACGGGCTTTGTCGAGTTTCGAACCGCTGCTCTCGCCTGAAACGACATACGATGTCTGAGCGGAAACAGAGCCGGAGACGCTGCCGCCGAGCGCGCGGACCCTCTCTCCCGCTTCTTCCCTGCTCATTGATTCGAGGCCGCCCGTGAAAACGAACGTCTTGCCCTTCAGCGGCTGTGCGCCCGATTTTTTTTGCGGTTTTTGCACCGTAATTTCTTTCAGCAGACGCTCGAGCATCGCCGTATTTTTTTTATCTTTGAACCATTCGTGGACGGACTTCGCGACAACAGCGCCGATGCCGTCGAGCGCGATGAGTTCTTCCTCAGTTGCGTCCTTGAGCTTCTCGAGTGTCCCGAAGTGCTCCGCCAGGTCGCGCGCCGTTTCCTCTCCGACATGATCAATCGAGAGCGCAGTAAGAAGGCGCGCGAACGGAACATCCTTGGCTGCGCCGTGTATTGCTTCAACGGCTTTTTTTGACGAAATCTCCGCAAATCCTTCGAGCTCGAGAAAATCCCCTTCCTGCAGCGTAAAGAGGTCATCAAAGGTTGTGATGAGGCCGGCATCAAGGAGCGCGGCAGTCACTTTCTCACCGACGCCGTCGATGTCGAGTGCTTTACGCGACACGAAGTGTTCCCACATGCGACGCACGCGTTCCGGCGATTCTTTGTTCACGCAGCGCCAGGCGGCCTGTCCCGGTACGCGCTCGATAGTGCCGTCACCGCCGCATGCATCCACCCTCTTCGGCCACACAAACGGCTTCGAACTCTTCGGGCGAAGCTCTTTCACGACCTGCACGATATCCGGAATGACGTCGCCGGCTTTCCGGATGATAACGGTATCTCCGATTCGCACATCGAGACGTTTTATTTCGTCCTCATTGTGCAGAGTCGCGCGCGAGACCGTCGAACCGGCTACGAGCACGGGTTTCATGTGCGCAACCGGCGTAATCACTCCCGTACGGCCGACCTGAAAAACAATGTCCTCAACCACCGTGGTTGCCTCCTCCGCCGGAAACTTGAAGGCAATCGCAAAACGCGGCGCCTTCCCGGTGTAGCCGAGTGACTGCTCGTATGCGCGTTCGTTTACCTTCACGACGATACCGTCAATCCAGTATTCCTGATGACGTCCCTTTTTCTTCCAGTCCTCCCAAAATGCGATGGCACCTTCGATGGTATCCGTCTTCGCATGATGCGGATTGACTTTAAAACCGAGGTCGCGTAAATACGTGAGCTCTTCTTCCTGTGTCGGCGGAAAGGGCTCGGATGTTCGCGCGACATCATAGATAAAACAATCAAGCTTGCGCGATGCAGCAATCGCGGGGTCAAGTTGCCGGATAGAGCCTGCCGCCACGTTTCGCGGATTTGCATAAAGCGGTTCACCGTTTTTCACGCGCTCGGCATTAAGGCGCTCGAGATTTTTCGAACTCATCCACACTTCACCTTCAACGACGATATCAATCGGGCGCGAGAGCGCGAGCGGTACCGATTCAATCGTGCGGATATTTTGCGTCACGTCTTCACCGACTTCTCCGTCTCCGCGGGTAGCAGCGACCGCGAGCACACCCTTCTCGTACGTGAGCACGATTTTCAAGCCGTCTATCTTAAGTTCGTTCAGGTACGTCGGCTGCGCGTCACCAAATTCTTCTTTCAAAAACCGCTTCACGCGGTTGTCGAAGTCCCGGAGATCATCCGGTGTAAATGCGTCGTTGAATGACCACTGTGTGACGGTGTGTTTTACTTTTTTAAACTGCGGGAGCGGCTTTCCGGCGACTCTTTGCGTCGGGCTATCGGCGGCCACAATCGATGGATACTCCTTCTCTATCTCCGCAAGCTCTTTCGTGAGCGAGTCCCGGGCCGCCTCGGGAATCTCCTCACGGTCGTAGACGTGGTAGAGCCGGCGGTAGTGATTGACGGTATCCACTAATTTCCGGTAGCGCTCTCGCGTTTCTTTGGGAATTGCCTGCATGCGCACATGATACTCCACCGCTCAAAAATACCCCACCGCAGCAGGTATCAATATCTGAGCTCCACCGAACGCTGAAGAGCGCGCCCGCTTGCCGTAATCGTCTCACACGAAACGGAGTATCCGTCCGCATGAATGACGGTGAACGGTGCCGTGGGGTTTTTGGCAATCGTGACCTGTATGCAATTCATCCCCGTGTTCACTTTATTGCCCGCGATATCGCGCGCGAAGAGATTCATGGAAAACGTCGACGTCGCGGAATCCGAGGTTGAGGTCACTGTCGTTACCGCAGAGAGGTCCGCTCCGGCCGCATCTTTATCGCATATGACCGTAGCCGGCGTCGCCGGGTCATGTGCCGGGAAAGCATGCGCGCGGATATCATAATAGAGTGCACATTCCGCACCCGCATCAGCCGCATAAAACGCAAACTGAGAATCGCGACCGATTGATGAAAGCGCGACCTGCTTTTGCGCAATGGTGAAAATCGAAGAGCCGAGCATGAGAACGATGGATGCGACGAGTGCCGCCAGAAGGAGCGTGAACCCGCGTTGCGACGAAGTTTTTTTATCTTTTTTGGTACTCATACTCATGATGCGGCACTGCCGTCCTCGACCCAGCGGTACATGTTCTCATAAATCGTGAAAGACCTCGTTTGTCCGTTCGGAGTCCTCCAGGATACGGTAACGGATACGCGAATGGCATCCTGCCCGCTGTTTACCGTCGAAGGTCCGGCATAGACGGCGGTCACCGTACGCGTGAAGTTAGTGTTACGCCAGGTGTTCGTAACGTCGCGCGCAGGATTACTTCTGTCTCCGGGTGCGTAGCCGTAGAGCGTACCGTCTGTTTGAAGTTGCGGACAGGTTCCGGAACATGTCTGTATCGCATTCGCGGCAATCGACTCACGCGCATCAATCGTAAAAGGCGTTCCTATCGGGATGCCGTCGAGGAGGCTTTTGCCCGCGCTTAACAATGCATTCTCAAGAATGTTTCCGTCACGGATGGAGCGAACGGATTCTATGCCCTCCTGCGCGAGGCTGTACGCGGTGACCTGGTCGCGCGAGTATGTGGCGGCCGCGAGAGATTGCGATACGAGCGACATCGGCGCGACGATAGAAACGGTAAGGAGCGAGACCGCTACGAGCGTTTCTATGAGCGTAAAGCCTCTTTTTGTGTTCGTGACGTTTGCCATACTTATATATCAAGCACCCGCTGCACTGCCGTGGATTGAATATGGAAGGTCGTCCGCACTTTCGCCTTCGCAACCCCTGCCGACCCTTTGATGATAATGAGTACTTTCGGCTGCACCTGGTCCGTTCTCGCGGCGCCTATTACGTAAAAGGCGGAGGAGGCATCAATCGTGACCTCGGGTGACGTAAGCGGCAAAAAGCTCACGCCGCCGT
Organism: Candidatus Kaiserbacteria bacterium; assembly: GCA_021413775.1. Lineage (GTDB taxonomy): Bacteria > Patescibacteriota > Minisyncoccia > Phycocordibacterales > UBA2100 > UBA10103. Next base: position 32,753 of record JAIOPS010000032.1, read on the forward strand.
CCACAGACCGGCACAGCCTGTTTGTTCCGCAGTACGTGCCCGTGCTGTCGAAGACATACGCCCAGTCGGAGCATGAGCCGGTACAGTTCGGCGTAAAGTAAAATACGGAACCGCCCGGAGCATCAGTACAATTCGGATTGCTCGGACTCACTCCCCCGCAACGGTAGTTGCTGCCTTCGCGGATTTCTCGCACCATGCCGTCGACAGCGATGCTGAGGTTGTTCATAACCGACTGAAGAGCCTGCGCTTTTCTGTTCGCGTCGACGAGCGAGAGCAGCGCGGATATGGAGACGAGCATGACGATGGCGAAAAGTCCGACGGCGACAATCATCTCGACAAGCGTGAAGCCGCGGGTGCGGATACCGGTGCGTTTACGGAGAAGCGTCTTCATACGGCTATTGTACCGATATTTGCCCGTTCGTTTCGACGATGACCGATTTCGTCTGACCGCGCGGCGATGTAACGTAAATGCGCGCTGACTCATACGGCACATCCTGCGAATCAGCGGTGATGTACGCATCGGGATTCGGTCGATGGAATGTGATATCGAGCGTTGAGTGTCCGCAGGGCCGGACTTGTGTTTTAGGAATGCATAAATCCGCAACGCGATATCCCGAGAAGAGCGTCTCGGCCGCGACGAGTTCGCATGTGGTCGGAGTGGCATTTGCGGGGTCCGCGCAGTCATAACGGTTGTTCTGAGCGACGACATCTGCAAAAAGGTAAAACGCATCATGCGCCGTCGGATTTACGCTGTACGAAAAGTGCACTCCGTACGCCGAAGCGAAGGTGTTGGTGGAGAATCGCTGCACAGATATACCGTACACCTGTGCTTGTCGCACGGTAAGGGCCATATCGTAGGCGAGGTTTTCCAACTGAACGGTACCGCCGAACGAGTTGTTGTTTGCGAACATGAGGCCTGAGATGACAATCATGATTCCCGTCACGACCATGAGCTCAATCAACGTAAAGCCCGAGCGCAAGCCGGTGCGTTTCAAAACAATGCGGGGAGAGGTATTGCGTACATCAGTGAAAACCATACGATACAACATGAAAGAATGAGAAATGGCCCGAATGGCACTTCGCTTTTCATTGTATACGACGAGTGAGCGCGGCCGCGCGCTATCCCCGACTTTCTGAGGACACGCAGAATGTGCGGCAGCGGAATGAGCACCGCGAGCGATATCACCGCTCCGATGACAAAGGACAGGAACACCGCATATATTCCGTACACCGGCCCGAGCAACCAGCCGATAGCGAGGGCGAGCTTCGCGTCACCGAGACCCATCCATCGGCCGCGGGACACATACCACATCGCGGCAAGCGGCAATGCGGCGACCGGACCCGCAAGGAGTGTGAGCAGGAGCGATTCGTGAACCAGCGAGATGCCGGCTAGCGATGCGCCGAACGCAATGCCCGCAGCAAGATACGCCCACTCATCAGGAATGATGGTATGACGGATATCGTATGCGGCGATGAGTATCAGGAAAACCCCCATCGGAAGAAAAAGCACAAGGTATTCGGGAGAAAGTCCCGCTCCCCCTATGAGAGCGAACATTATGCCGGTGGAGAGTTCAACCAGCGGGTATTGAACGGAGATGCGACTTCCGCAGGTTCTACACTTACCGCCAAGTACCAACCATGAAACGACGGGAATGAGGTCTGTCCAGCGGAGTTGTGCGCGACACGACATGCAGCCGCTTCGCCCGGCGAGCGAGCGCGTACCCCGGCGTATAAGAACAACGTTCAGAAAGCTCCCGATGATAAGACCAAAGACGAAGAAGGCGGATATTGTCACGGGGTAAAGTATCGCACGAAAAACACCCCGAGAGGGGCGTTTTTCGTGCTGCAAAAGTAGGGTCTGTTACGACTTCACGTCGTAGCAGCCGACACCGACGTCTGCATCCTGGCATTTCGCACTATCTGAGCCGTTCATTTCGCTTCCCGTGATACCTGTTGCGCTTGCGCCGGTCGAGCCGGTCGCTGTGCAGAGCTGGTACCCGGACGGCATCGCAATGATGTCGGAATCCGATGCGAACGATGAGTGGCCCGATGTTTCAAGTGTGGCACCGAGGTGGTAGCCGACACATGTCGCAGGAGTACCGGTGGTTCCGTACGGTACGTATGCGTACGTCTGGAGGTTGGTCGGATCCTGAGGGATTGCGGCGATGTAACCCGGAGTCACGAGAAGAGCGACGGAGGTCGTGGCCGGATACGCCCCGTTGGCATCGTAGAACAACTCCAGTGCCAGCTGAAGCTGCTTGATATCGGCGAGACGACGTGCATCACGACCCTTCTTGCGGGCGGAGTTCAAGCTCGCGAGCACAACTGATGAGAGGATACCGATAATTGCAATCACCACGAGCAGTTCGATGAGCGTGAAGCCGCGGCGATCAGAGCGTTTAAACATATATAAATGCGTTCTAAAAGGTTTTCTAGTAAGTACGACCATTGTACCCCTTGGTATGCGACGAGCTTCCGTTCGTGTGGATAACCGACTCCGAAAATACGCTCCATCGCGTGTGTATGAGCCACGAAAACGACATGCTCACGGGAAACGGCGCATCAGTTTCTCACTGAAAATCTAGAAAGCGGACGCAATGTTGTAGATAGGAATGAGGACAGAGGCAAGCAGCACGGCGACACCGACGGCGAGACCGACTATCATAATCGGCTCGATGAGGTCAACCATGGTATCGACGGCGTTGTTGACCTCACGTCTGTAGAACCGGGCCATTGTTTCAAGAATCTGTCCCATGTTGCCCGTTTCCTCGCCTATTTTCATCATAGCGACAACGATACCCGGCATTTCCGGATATTTACGGAATGCATCAGAGACAGGCATACCCCCCTTCACATCCTCGGCCGCGGCTTTGAGAATTCTCTCGTACGTAGCGTCCTCGACGACACTCGCCGTAATTTCGATGCCGCGCAAAATCTGAATACCGCTCTTGAGCATTGTGGAAAGGTTATCCGAGATACGCGAGAGGTAAATTTTCTCGTAAATGCCGCCGATGACGGGCATCTCAAGCCGTGCGCGCGAGAGCGTCTCGATGCCTTTTGCGGTTTTACTGTAACGGTAGATGAAGATGGCTCCGGCGCCGAGCAGGAGAAGAATAAGAATAATGTAGTTGCGCAGGAATGAACTCAACCCGATGACAACTTTCGTATAAATAGGGATTGTTTGCCCGACCCCGGTAAGCATTTCCGCGAGGTTCGGGATGACGAGAGTGAGCATGAGGCCCATGACGACAATGAAAGTCGTGAGAATAAACGCCGGATAGATAAGTGCGTTACGGGCCTTGGTCGTTATTTCATAGTTGCGGTCAAGATAATCCGCCAAGAACGAGAAGGTCTCGTCGAGCTTACCGCTCTCCTCACCCGCCCGAACCATGTTGACGTAGAACGGGCTGAACATATCGGGGTGCTTCGAGAGCGCCGCAGAAATTCCCGCACCGCTCTGGATATCGTTCGCTATTTCCGTGAGTTTCGCGCCGAGAACAGGAGTGCGCGCTTCTGCAGCGAGCAACCGGAACGCGCGGAGTGCTGAGACCTGCGCTTCGAAGAGCGTCGTTATCTGCCGGGAGAGCATCACAACGTCGGAGTTCTTTACGCGATTGAGAAACGATACATTCTTCGAAAGGCCGGTTCCCTGCGCAGCCTGCTCGTCTATCTGAGAAATGATGAGGCCGCGGCGTTGCAGCGCCGCAATCGCGACATCCATGTTGACGGCGTCGATGGAGCCTTCGCGTTTATTGCCGTTCTGGTCGAGTGCGCTATAGGTAAAAACTGCCATACGAGATTAGAGAAGTCTTTCGAGAACGTTGGGGTTAAGACTGTATTCGTACGCGGTTTCCTGCGTTATCTCGCCGCGATTTACGAGTTCCGCAAGAGAACGATTCATATCTATCATGCCGTCCGTCGAACCCGTCTCAATGATGGTGTTTAGTTCATGCGTCCGTTTCTCACGTATGAGATTCGACACCGCCTTCGTATTGATGAGGAGTTCGCACGCGGGAATCAGACCGCCGGAGATGCGCGGGACTAGTCTCTGACTGAATATGCCCGCGAGCGACGCGGCCAATTGAATGCGTATCTGGTCCTGCTGGGCGGCGGGAAATGTGTCAATAATTCGCTCCACCGTCTGGGCAGCGTCATTCGTGTGCATTGTCGAGAAAACGAGATGGCCTGTTTCGGCAGCCGTCACCGCCGCAGACATGGTCTCGTGCTCGCGCATCTCTCCGACCAGGAGCACGTCGATATCCTGGCGGAATGCCGAAGTGAGTGCCGTCTGGAAATCCTTCGTATCAATTTTTACTTCGCGCTGGTCGATGAGAGATTGCTTCGGTTCAAAAATGTATTCGATGGGATCTTCGATGGTAACGATGTGCTCCATGCGCTCGACATTGATGAGCTCGATGAGTGAGGCGAGCGTTGTTGTCTTGCCCTGCCCCACCGGACCCACGACAATGAAAAATCCCTGCGAACGCCGCGCAAAACTCGTGAGCGATTCCGGAAGATTGAGCTCCTGCACGGATTTTATGACCTTCGGGATGAGGCGCAGAGCGATAGATACTGAACCGCGCTCATAAAACGCGTTCCCGCGAAAACGGTTCCCGTCTTCGGTTTCATACGCGAAATCCATCTCCTGCTGCTCCTGGAATCTTTTTTCCTGCTCGGCAGTGAGGAGAACATGTGCATATGCCTTTGTATCTTCGGGCTTCAGAACATCTTCTTTGAGCATCGGCGTAAGCTGGCCCGAGACCCGTATCGTGGGGTGCGCACCCGAAGAGAAGTGCAGGTCCGAAGCACCTTCGTGCACGACTACGTTAATGTATTTTTTCAGCTGAGAAGCGTAATCCATAGTGGAAGTATACCCTGCGCGATGCGCCTATCTCCTCCTGAGAAACAATCGACGTGAATATCTCATACAGAGCGGGGTGCGTCGGACGTTCAGCGACGATACGCGCCGCAACTCAGACGACTGCAGGCAAGCCGAGCAAGCTACGAACGTTCGCCACGACCTCGGAGGGAATCATCGTTGCTTTCACTATAAAAAGGTCCGCACCGAGCTCCATTGCTTTTGCTTTTTCGGAATCGGTCGACTGATTCGTGAGGGCAACCTTCTTCGCACTTTCCGCCAAGTGCTCGTCCCGCAGCGTCTGCAAAAGGTCATATCCGTCGCGGACCGGCATCGTAAGGTCGAAAACCACGGCATCCGGCGTAAATCCCCCGTGCAGAGCCGTCACCGCGTCGTTCACCGAAAGACACACCTGTACACTGAAGCCGTCTTTGACGAACTTCATGCTGTACATGTCCAGGAGAAATTTGTCATCGTCGACCAACAATATCGAGGGAGGATTGTTCATACTGCGGTGTCTTCAGTGGGAGTCGTCGTCTGCGGAACATCCTGCTCTTCATCCGCCGCGAGCATAAGCGGACGGAGACTGTTAATCTCAGAGAAAGGAACTTTCTTTTCCATCACTTTCATCATAGCATCCTCGCGCATCGTGAGCATTCCCTCAGCTCTCGCCTCCGTCCACAAAGTGGACTCGACGGGATTTGCGAGCACGATTCTTTCGATGCGGGGCGTCATTTCAAGGACTTCAAAAACCGCCATGCGTCCCCGCATACCGGTCGGGCAGGTCGGCGTTTTTTGTGCTTCATAGGCATGCGTCGGAATCGGATACCGGTACTTTTCGGGCAGAGATTCCATCTCTGTCGCAATGTCTTTCTTCGCACTCTCGCCGAGTTCAACTTCCACTTCCGCGCCGGGGCAAAACGTACGCACGAGCCTCTGCGCGATAGAACAGATGAGGACCGGCGGAATCAGGTACGGCTCTACTCCCATGTCGATGAGGCGCGGAATAGTACCGATAGCGTCATTGGTGTGGATGGTGGAGAGAACGAGGTGGCCGGTGAGCGCCGCCTGGATGGCGAGTTTTGCCGTCTCGCCGTCGCGGATTTCGCCGACCATGATGACGTCCGGGTCCTGGCGCAGTGTCGTGCGCAAACCTGATGCGAATGTGTAGCCGATTTCAGGGTGCACCTGCGACTGGATAATACCGTCGACGAAGTACTCGATAGGGTCTTCAAGCGAGAGTACGTTCTTGTGTTCCCTGTCGAGCTCGGAGAGCATGGAATACAGGGTCGTCGATTTTCCCGAACCCGTCGGACCCGAGATAAGGATGAGCCCGTGCGGCTGTGAAATCGCCCGTCGCATTGTCTCAAGATTTCTCGGGGTGAGTCCGATTTGGTCGAGCGGAATGAAACCCTGCTCTCTATCGAGAATACGTATCACGACTTTCTCCCCGTTATACGCGGGGAATGTGGAGACACGGAAATCTATCTGGCGATTATCGATCGTCGCGGAGAAGCGCCCGTCCTGCGGCTTGCGGCGCTCATCGAGCCGAATTGAAGACAGCACCTTGATACGGGCAACGATTGCGCGATGCGTCGAAATCGGAAGGACAACCGATGTATGGAGCTCGCCGTCGACACGATACCGTACGCGAACACCCGACGAGAGCGGCTCAATGTGAACGTCGGACGCCTTGCCGTCTATCGCGTAGCGCAATATCGTCGAAACTATCTTAATCGCGGGTGCGTCTTCCTGGATTGTGGAGACTCCCTTTGACAGGGTCGCGTCCTCCAAATCGAGCGCAGCAGATTCATTCTCCTGCTGTTTCTTCTGTACAGGATTTGCTTTCGTTTCGGTCGCGAGATCGGAGACCGCTTGCGCAACCTCTCCCCGGAGACCCCGGTACATCGTCAGAATATGCTCGAAATCGCTCTTTGTTATTTTAAACACCTTATACGGAATGCCCGAGGAGCGCGCGATAAAATTCAGTGCATCTATCGCTTCGATGTCTCCCGGATCCACCATGCCGACCTCCAACACATCATCCACCATACCGAGCGGAGCGAACGAGTAGTGTTCGGCGCTTTCCTCCGGAACAGTTTTTAGCACGTCGTAAGGTATCTTTGTATCCCCTAACGACCGTGCCGGAACGTCCGCGCGCTGTTCGTCGTCAGCCATAGCTAACGATTAGTTTTCGGGACAGAAGTTTGACCTGAAGACGCTCCCGGAGCAGCTGATTGTGAACTTGTGGAAGTCCGGGAGCCGCTTGCCCCGAGAGGCGCGAACGGATTCTGACGACCCACCGGCTCGGATACAATCGTTGTGCCGAAATCACGGAGTGCCGTGAATGCCGGGTCCTGAAATATCGTACCGGAGAGAGTGACTGCGCGGAGCGTAAGAAGTGTCGCAACGAGCTCCTGGTCGGCACTATCCTGTGTGGGCGAACCGCTCGACGTGCTGACCTGCGTAACCAACGCTTCAGGTGCGGAATTCTGCGTCAATCCGTACCAGATTCCTCCCGCGACAACGATGATGACGCCGATGACCGCAAATTTATGTTGTGAAATGAGTCCCATATTATTTCAGCCAGTATGTTCTGATAGTGATGTCATACGTGTAGCTCGGATTTGTATCTTTGGAATCAGCTGAGGACACCCGTGTAAGCCGGAGTGAAATGAGGTCGACAATGCGAAGACTGGTCTCAAGGTCCAATAAGAACTGCTGGAATGTGTCGTACGAACCGGCTGTTGAAAATTTGAGAGTAAGCGAATCGTACCGTTGCTTCGACGAGCTGATGGAGCTGGCCGCCGTCTTGGAAGTGCTCTCTGTCTGCGGGGCAGATATGGCTACGTTCTGCAGAGCCATACCATGGCGGCCCGCCATATTATCGAGGTCCAATATGAGCCGAACGTTGTCCACGTGGTCGGGAAGAAGCTTCTGAAGCCGGTCAACGTCGGCCGGTGAAAATGTGTTGTAGCGGGAGAGCAGCGTCTGTTTGAGCTGCTGAAGCTCAGTGGATTTCGTGAGCGCGGCGTCATATTCCGCTATCTGACCCTTGACCGTGCCGGACTGGTCGTACGTGGGCTGCGTATACATGAAGAAGATTCCGGCAGCAGCCACGAGTCCTATCATCGAGATAATTGTTTTCATCATACGCGTTAATCGGTAGGTGTGGTCACCGGCTTTTGGGCGGCCGGTTTCGTAACGGTTTTTTGTGCCGGTTGTACAGCCTGAGTCTGCGGCTGAGTTTGTGTCTTCGGCTGTACGACAGGAGTTGTCGTTCCCTGACCGGTACCTGTGCTCTGAGTCGTCGTCGCCGAAAACGAAGGCGTCTGCTCCGGCTGCGCCTCAGCCGGAACCTGCTGCGTTTGTTGCGGTAAGCCCGAGGAGCCGTTCCGGCCGCTGACGAGGGCCACATAATTTATCGCAGCGGGATTTATGAGCGCGGAGAGATTGAAGTGCACCCCGTCCGGCTGACGCGAGATATCGGAAAAAATCGGACTTGTAATCACGCCGTTCTTTGCCATAAGGTCCGCCTCAAGAGCAATGGAGTTGACACTCTGCGCGATACCCTGCATTTTAATTGTGATGTTTTTCGGGTCTCCTGCTTCGAGGTCGAGAGTCTGGAACGAAACTGTCGTGAGGGTCGCCTGAGAGAGGAGGTCGAAAAACGCGGTGGGTGCAATGTGTGCGGAGAGGACGACGTCCGCCGAGCGCATGCGGTCGTCGAGGCGTGTCAGTTCCTGAATGAGCGCCGGCTCGAACGCCTGGCGTGCACGCTGCAATTGCGCCACCTTGCTCGTCGAACTCGACTCAAGGTACTGTTTGTACAATAAGACCGCTCCGGCAAGTGCAGCCGAGGCAACAAACAGTACGACGGAAATGAGGACGAGCAGGTCGTTTAAACCCCCACCCCGCTGAAGGCGGGGTGATGGAGCGGCTTTGCCCGCATCTTTGGGAATGAACGATGATTGTATGCCGCCTTCCATAAAATAGTTGAACTAGTTGTGTTTGAGCTTACGAAGCGCGAGTCCTACGGAGACCGAGAAACTCGGACCTATCTCGGAAAGCACTTTGCCCAAGAAAGCCGGTGCCTCTGTGTGCGAGAAAGGGTCCGCGATGATGACCTCGGCATTCAAAGATGTCTTCGCTATGTCTTTGATGCCGGGGAGCGACGAGCCGCCGCCGGTAAGTACCACATTCGATACATTTTTATTGTATCGTTGCCCGTAACTCAATAGTACCCGATTCACCTCGCTGAACACTCTCGAGAGTGTTGATAACAGCGCCTCGTGGATGCGCGCGTTCTCATCGGCGCCGTATGCGGTGGATTCTATAAAACCATGTTCGCGCTTCACGCGTTCCGCTTTTTCAAAATCCCAGTCCAGTGAGCGCCCGAGAGTCTCCGTCACCTGCTGCCCTCCCACTGAAAGAAGGTGCGTCATGCGGACGACACCGCGTTCGACCATATACATCTTTGTTGTCGAAGCACCGAGGTCCACGATGAGGACGGGCGCGAGTCCGTGCCCGACGCAGGAGCGCATTGCGCTGAATATTTCTATTTCGAAAAAGCTCGACGTAAGCCCGACCTTCTCCATAATCTCCTGGTAATTCTTGAGGGTCGCGTTGTGGATTGCGACGAGAAGTACTTCTTGACCTTTCGTACGAATGACGGATTTCTCCTGCAGTTGGTCGAACGCACTGTCTGTCCCCTCTTCCTTGGGGATGACGAACCAATCGAGTGAAACTTCCGATATAGCTACGGGAATATATTTACGAGCCTCGATGGGAACGATGCGCTTGAGGGACTCCGCATCGGCCGGAGGCAAATCAATGACAGATACGAGACTCGATGAGAATGGAATCGATACGCCCACCGACGCTGTCGTGACGTTCGATTCTTTGATGAGGTCCTTGAGGGCCTCCGCTGTCTTTTCCGGGGTGAGCTTCACGGCTTTCCCGATTGGCTGTCCGCCATAGGGACCGAGCGCTATTTCTCCATAAGTCTCAAGCACGGCGATGCCGCGCGAGGCACGCAACTGCACAAGCTTGGCACTCGATGCGCCGATATCAACACCGAGTACGCTCACTTCCTTGCCGCCGCCGGTCAACCCCTTGAAAATATTTCCGATAGAGAACGCCATTCAACAAATTATACCATTCACCGGGCGCGATTGTTCCCTTTTTTATTGAATCTCGTCTATTTTCGCTGCAATTATGAAATCATTCTGAGAGAGACCCTTGATTGCGTGCGTCGTCAGCTCGACAACCGCCTTTCCCCATGAGATTTGGAGGTCGGGGTGATGACCTTCACTCTCGGCAATATCCGCAATTTTGTTCGTGAACGCCATCGCCTCCTTAAAATCGGCGAATTTGAACTCCTTGGATATCCAACGCGCATCTCCGCTGAGCGTCCACTTGTTGAGTTGTTTCAAAAGAATCGAAGCCTCTTCGCGACCGAAGGGCCGCGTATCCCCTTCGCAGGCGACGCACTTTTTCTGGGCAAGTTCTGACATGGCACTACTCTACCACGCGTATAATGACTTTCTATGAATGCGGTGTTTTCCGCTCTTCGGCAGGGATTCGATGCGGTACTCGATGCGGTACTTCCCCTGCGCGAGCGCGCGGCACGTACAAAATCCCGTCGGGCGGAAGATTTCATGCTGTCCCCAACGGTCCACGACCTCCTCGGTGTGCGCATTACGACACTCATGGACTATCGTGACGCCTCGACCCAGGACCTTATCCGCTCACTCAAGTACGACCGCTCGCAGCACGCCGCGAAAATAGCCGCGACCCTGCTCGAAGAATATTTGCTGGATGAAATTGCTTCGCACAAAAAGTTCTCACAGAAAAAAGTCCTGCTCGTTCCCGTCCCGCTCCACGCATTGCGCGCTAGGGAGCGCGGTTTCAATCAAATCGCTATCGTGCTCGATGCTCTCTCGTCAGAATTCAAAGACGGCCGGGCCGCGCAACTCGCACCCGAAGTACTCGTACGCTCGCGACCGACGAAGCAACAGGCTACGCTCTCCCGCTCCGAACGACTCTCCAACGTCGCAGGCGCTTTTGCGGTGCCCGATGTTTCGTCGGTGGAGAATTCGCAGATATTTCTCATCGACGACGTCACGACGACCGGCGCGACGCTCGCCAACGCCGCTACACCGCTGCGCCGTGCGGGCGCGGATGTGACACTCCTCGCACTCGCGCGAGCCTGAGGAAATCTGTATACTGTCGCGGACACGGAGAGGTGCCAGAGTGGTCGAATGGAGCACACTGCTAATGTGTTGAACCTCTAAAGGGTTCCGAGGGTTCGAATCCCTCCCTCTCCGCACCAAAGACGGAGCAGCTCGGCTGCGAGTCGGGGTCGCGCACATTTTCAACAGAAAATGATGTGTGACCGAATCCTCCCCCTTCTGATTACATAAAAATGCGCCGGCCCTGAGTTCTAGGCCGGCGCATCCGGAGGATTCCGCGCGTTACAGCGCGATTCGCGACAAGGTTTTCTCCAGCGTCGTGCCGAGCGAGCGCACGGCCTCGTATCGGGCGAGCATCTGCGGCGCGGAATCGGCCGCGGCCGATGCGAGCGCCGTCAGCACCTGGATACCGACGCCGGGATGCAGGAAGCCCGAAAGCATCGAGTCCTGCGCAAGCTGCATGAATTCCCAGTGCGCATCCACCTTGCCGTCCTGTGCCTGGAACTCACGGACCCAGAGAACGACGACGCCGTCACGGCCGACAATCAGGCATTCTTCGCCGTTGCCGGGACGGCTGCAGGCGCTGAACGGCGTCCGCGAACAGATGATGACCGGAAGCTCTTCGAGGTAGGCGTTTGTGCTGCCGGGCAGGAAGCCGTGCGCCCGCACGATGCATTTATCCGCCACCCATTCGGTGAGTGATTTGAAGCCGGTGAAGAACGGGAAGTGCGGCTTGCTGTGCTCGATTGCATCACGGATGATGCCTGCCCAGTCCGTCGGGCTCAATTCCGAAGCGGGCACGGCTATCTCACCGGGCACGACGAGGGTGTCGGGCTGATTCATGGTTCTATCTCTCCTATCAAGTCGGATTTGTTCCGACGCTGGCGCAACGCTACTCTCGCTACCGCGCCAAGTCAAATCTACGGAATATGCTTCAAACAACCTCAACCGTGAATTCCTGTCCTGCGAACAACTTCTCCGCGAGCGCGCGGAATTGAGCGGACTCTTTACTGATAAAAAACCGTGTCGTGCCGTACCCCATTTCACGCGGCCAGAGGTCATTTTGCACGCGCTCAGCAACAGCTTCCGCCGGGTCGAAGATACTGACCGCTGTGCCGACAGCGTGCCGGAATGATTCCATGACGAGCGGATAGTGGGTGCAGCCCAAAAACGCATTCTGGTACATACCGGATTCTATCGTCGCTGTCGTCGCACAGAGAGCGACCCGCTCGCTTGAACCCTTGAAGGCACTCACGGTCGGCCCCACCATTTCAATCAACTGCGTCGACTTGATGGAGAGCACATCGTAAAGAGACACCGCGAGCGATGCGGATACACTGTTGCATGCACTTACGAGCGTGGTCGCGCCGTGGTCGAGGAGAAAACGTATGCCGGCCACGGTGAGCGCGGAAAGTTCCGCGCCGGATTTCTTTCCGTACGGTGCATTTTTGGTATCGCCGAAATACACGACATCAATCGACGGATAGACGTCCCGCATCGCCTTGAGCACGGTGAGTCCTCCGACACCGGAATCGAAAACACCTATCATAATGCCTCCACAAGCTTCAGGAACCGGTCATTGCGCTCGTACTCATTTTTGAACATGCCGAAGGATGCGAACGCGGGGCTGAAGAGAATGATATCGCCCGCCTCCGCTCCATCGAGCGCTTCTTTAAACGCCGCTTCGAGAGTCGGAAACGGTCCGACCGCATCGAGTGATTGAATCCTGTTCGTACCGGTACCGTCTATGAGCACGAGCTTTTTGCACGTGCGTTCTATTTCTTCGGAGAGCGCACTCATGTCGAGTGCCTTGTCCGAACCTCCCGCAATGAGGATGATGCTCCTCTTTCCGGTATCGAGCGCTTTCAGCGCCGCCACGGTTGCCTCCGGCGTTGTTGCGTTGTTGTCGTTGTAGATTTTCACCCCTCCCCTGTCGCGGACGAATTGCAGACGGCCTTCGACTCCGGCGAAGGATGTGAGCGCAACCATCGCTTCCTCCGCCGACATGTACGGAGCGACCGCGGCGTATGCGAGTGCGGCGTTTTCTCTGTTGTGTTCGCCGGGTACGACGAGCTTCCAGTGCGCAGGCAGCGGCTCCGGTACGACCGGTGTCACGGGCGGATTCGTTTGCCTGATCCGCTGTTCGATAGTCGCGCTCACAAGAAGCCGGTCACCGGTTTTTTGATTACGAAAAATATTCGATTTGTCCTCGAAGTAGCTCTCCATGTCGCCCCCGTAGTAATTCATATGGTCGGGCATGAGATTCGTAAATACCGCGACCTGCGGGCTGATACTCAAATCACCGAATCCTTGAAGCTGCCACGAGTCCAGCTCCAAAACCACGATATCGCCTTCTTGGATATGCGGGAGTAACGCGAGCGTTGAGATACCGCGCACATTTCCGCCGAGATGCACCCGCTTCGACGTATGCGCGAGCGCATCGTATATCATCTGTGTAACCGTGGACTTTCCGCGCGTGCCTGTGACTCCGATGAGAGTTGCTCCCGCGGCCATAGCGTACCGGGCGAAGAGAGCGGTCGACATCACGACAGGCACGCCGGCGGTACGCGCGGCCGCTATCTGCGGGGAATCGGTCGGTACGCCGGCAGCCTTGATGACGAGGTCGCGATTCTCGAAATCTTCCGTCGGTTGATCTTGGAAGCGATACGTGATGTTCGTGAACGCCTTCAACTGTTCTACGGAAGGGGCAAGTTCTTCGGCGCTTTTTTTGTCGCTTATGATGATGTCCGCACCGCACCCGGCGAGAAAGGCAGCATCGCCCACGCCACGCCCGAGCACACCGAGCCCGAGCATCGTTATTTTTTTATTGCGGAACGGTTCGCATGCGTCCATGTTCACCACTATACCCTGTAAGAAGCCCGGGGCTATTTCAGTACGACGCGTATTCCTTGCCGAGAAAATCCTTCACTCTGCGCAGTCCTTCTTCGATTTTCTTGACGTCCAGCGCATATGAAAAACGCAGACGGTCCGGCGCACCGAACCACTCCCCGTTGTATGTGATTATTTTGTGATTGTAGTACAGGTCGTGCATCGCCCGCGCGGGATTTTTAAATTTCGGCAGTACATAAAATGCGCCCTCAGGTTCCCAAAGGTCGAGGCCGAGCGCTTTCATGCCTTTGTACATGAGGTCACGCCGCTCCCGCCAGATTTTTGCGTGCGACTCGACGTAGGAATCCCGCTCGCTCATCGCGGCGAGCGCCATGGCTTGCCCCACGAGAGACGTGTTCATGGAAGTGTGCGACTTCATTTCAACGGCGGTTTCGATGATGTCGCGGTCTTTCGAATACAGGTACCCGACGCGCAGTCCGCACATTGCGTACGTTTTCGAAAACGAGTTTATTGTGATGACGCGCTTGCCGTGCAGCAGATAATTTTCCCTGACGTAAATAAGGTCTTTATAGACTTCATCAGAAATTATATAGATGCCGCGCTCTTCACAGTATTCCTCAATCTTCTTGAGGGTGTCCACTTCCTGCACGGTCCCCGTCGGATTTGAAGGAGAATTAATCAGAACAGCCCGGCACCCTTCGACATCACGTTTGAAATGTTCAAAATTCAACTTACCTTCTTCAAGCTCGGTGTACACCGGTATCATCCATGCAAAAGCGACATTGTGGGGATACGAATAGTAATACGGTCTCGGTAGCAGGACTTTTGAACCGGGTGCGTCTTTCGCTATCGCACGGAGAGCGAGGTCAATCGCTTCGGATGCACCGTTGGTTATGACGAAATCTTCCGCCTCCGCATACGGATATTCTTTTGCGAGCTCCTCCCGCAGCGGCTCTTCGCCCTGTACGAGTCCGTACTTAAATGACTTGAAGTGTTCAAGAACTTTGTATGCGGAAGGAGGCGGAGCAAGGTCCGGCTGACCGGAGCCGAATGAGATGAGGTCGTCATTGCCTTTTCCGATGAAAAAAGCGGGGCTTGCAATGACGGGGTGAGACATAATCTGCCTACTGTAGCATGCGGGTCCCGGTCGGGCAGACCAAGTTTTTAGAGCACCTTGTGGATGAGCCAGCTGAGAATCGAGAGCACGAGCGCTCCGAGAAGCGCGGGCCAGAATCCGGCGACGGAAAAGCCCGGCACGATGAGCGTCATGCCCCAGAAGAGAAGCGCGTTCAGAACGAACGAGAAGAGACCGAAGGTGATGATAGTGACCGGCAAGGTAAGGATAGCGAGTACCGGTTTGATGACCATGGAAATCACGGACCACACGAGCGCGGCGAGGAGGATAGTTACCCACCCGCCCATAACGCTGACGCCCGGAACAATATAGACGGTCAGCACAACCGCCGCGACCGTACCGAGATACTTGAGCACCGTATGCATACCCTTGATTCTACCACCTAAAGCGAGTGCCTCCACGCATAAAAGAACCTCCCGCCGCTTTTCAGAAACACCCACTGCACTTCGGGAGACCCCGCAGCGCTTGGCGCGAGGACAGAGAGGTTTTCCAGCAGGAAAACCTCGTTCTTCCGAAATGCAGTGGGTGTTTCGCCTCCCCTACTCCCACTGCTTCTCATCCCCCTCCAGCCCGGCACCGAATTCGTCCATCCCGAGCGCAGGCTCCAGCTCTTCCTCTTCTTCCTCTACTTCGTCTCCGAGCGCCTCATCGAGGACAGCATCGGGGAGCACATCGTCTTTTTTATCTTCGTCATCCATATTGATACGTATTGACTGTGTAAGGTTGTTCACGACTCCTCGGCCCGGACACGCAACAGCTTTCTGCGGAATCCGCGCTCACGTCATCGGTAACTTTGTTTCCGGCTCCTCGGTTCGGTGATGCAAAAGCTCGTTTTTGCATCACGCTCACCTTACGTCGCCGGTAAACACGACCATAGTACCCGTGAAGCCCGCGCGCGCAAGATGCAAATGCGCACCTGTGTGAATATCTCCCGTGCGCTACAATCCGAGCATGTCGCCATCGGACCAATTGACAGTCCATTTCCGGCTTACGCCCGTACAGAAAACCGCACTGAAAAAGCTCGGCGTTGTCACCGTATACGACCTTTTGTATCACTTCCCTTCCCGCTACGAACGTGCGGGAGCGTCGGCGCACGTGCGAGAACTTATTCCGGGAGCGAAAGTCTCCATGCTCGGGACGCTCTCGAAGCTGAAAGCAAAGAAGCTCTGGAAGAGCCGCCGGACCGCAACTACCGGCATTTTCGAAGACGCGTCCGGAAAAGTGAATGTCATGTGGTTCAACCAGCCGTACATCGCTTCGTACTATCCTGAAGGCAGCACGGTGAAGCTTACGGGAAGCGTTGCCGGCACCGCCGAGAAACCTTACCTCGCAAATCCTCAGGTTGAACTCGTACCGGCAGGCGCCGTCTCAGAGGGACTTTTTTCGGATGGAGATGCCGGACGTCCGGATATTTTTCCCGTGTATCCGGAAAGCAAGGGTGTTACATCACTGTGGTTTTATCATGCGCTGCAGCGCGTATTTGAAAGCGGTATCGTCGGCACAATTGAGGACCCTCTGCCCGATGATATCCGTACGCGCTATCACCTGCCCGACATCGCAACGTCTCTCATCTACATTCATACGCCCGAAAAGGACAGCCATGCTGAAGCCGCACGGAAGCGATTCTCCTTCGAAGAAATTTTTACACTTCAGACAAGCCGCGCGCGCGAACGTGCCCTCAATGATGCGCAGATATCGTTCCCCATACCCGATGCAGGGCTTGCTGCGGAACGTTTTCTTACACACATTCCGTATCCGCCGACGGGCGCACAGGACCGGGCAATCAAAGAGATTCTTTCGGATTTCACAAAACGACAGCCCATGGCGCGACTTCTTGAGGGCGATGTCGGCGCGGGGAAAACGCTCGTGGCGGCCGCGACCGCCTACGCCGTCGTGACCTCGCGCCCGCCGGAACGCCGGAGCGGAACGCTTCAGGTCGCATACATGGCGCCGACGGAAATACTCGCGCAGCAGCACTTCCGTTCATTCATCGGATACTTCAAACACCTCCCCATCAACATCGCGCTCATCACGGGCAGTGGTGCGCAAAAATTTCCCTCGAAAATATCCCGCGACGAACCGACTGACATCTCGCGCTCACAGCTTCTGAAGTGGGTCGCGAACGGTGAAATCGCGATGCTTATCGGTACGCACGCGCTTATTCAAAAATCCGTGCAGTTTCAGCACCTCGCGTACGCAATCGTAGACGAGCAGCACCGATTCGGTACGAAGCAGCGTCGCGCACTCGCCAAAAAGGGCGACGCGGCTCCCCATTTTCTCTCGATGACGGCGACACCGATTCCGCGAACGCTCGCGCTCACCATGTACGGAGACCTCGACATCTCCGTGCTCGACGAACTGCCGCCGGGTCGCGCGAAGATTACAACTAAGATAGTGAAACCGGATGCACGGTCCGCGTGCTATGAAACAGTGCGTGCGGAATTGAAGCTCGGCCGACAAGCGTATGTGATTTGTCCGCGCATAGACGAGCCGGACCCGAAAAAATGGAACGCCGTGCAGGCGAAGAGCGCGAAATCGGAAGCTGCCCGTCTGCAGAATGATATCTTCCCCGAATACGAGGTCGGACTTTTGCACGGAGCAATGAAACCGCACGAGAAAGATGCCGTCATGGAATCTTTTACCCGCGGCGATATCACGGTACTGGTCGCGACCTCCGTGGTCGAAGTGGGCGTAAACGTACCGAACGCGACATGCATTCTCATTGAAGGAGCGGAGCGTTTCGGTCTTGCGCAGCTCCACCAGTTGCGCGGTCGTGTCATGCGCTCTTCGCACCCGCCGCTCTGTTTTCTTCTGCCGGAAACCAAGAGCACAATTTCGATGACACGTCTGAAAGCGCTCGAATCATCGAGTGACGGTTTCAAGCTTGCGGAGAGCGACCTTGCGGCGCGCGGTGCAGGAGATTTGTACGGCGCAAAACAGTGGGGCGTGACGGACATCGGCATGGAGGCGCTGAAAAATCCGAAGCTCATCTCCGCCGCCCGGGAAGAAGCGCGCGCACTTATCGCGAAAGACCCTACCCTCTCACGACATGCGGCGCTCGCGAAACGTGTCGCGAGCGCCGCATCTGAAATTCACGGTGAGTAATCCGGTCGCACTAATGCGGTTCAGTACGAGACGGTCACAGTGCCTGAAGTCTGAACAGACCCGTTCGAATTTGATACGGTGAATTTCGGAGTAAATCTTCCGGGAAATTGGTAAGTGTGCGAAAATGTGCCGGTCACCCGGGCGGCAGAGCTCTCCGCCATGGAGAGCGGACTTGCGTAGTAGATTTCATCACCCCACACGACGCTGTAATTCAGATTTCCTGCTCCCTGATCGAGAACTTTTACAGACCATGTCCCCGTCTGTCCGACCTTCAACGAAGTGGGGGCGCTGAGACTCGTGATTGAAGGTTTTGTAGCACTTACCGTACCCGTAACTGTTATCTGCACGGAGCCAAGTATCGGACGTTCGCAGTACACCGCTGAGCTCGACCCGGCACTGCACGGGCCAGTGGACATGACAAGCGCCGTGTACGTACCCGGCGTCGAATACGTGTGTGACCCGGTCGCGCTCAGATTACAGGTACTGCACGTGGGGGCCGGATAGAGCGTACCGGACGTGCCGTCTCCGTACAGAATCGAAGTTCCCAACGAACTTCCGGGCGCAGCCTCAGATTTAAATGTGACTGTGAGGGGCGCCTGACCCGATTGCGGTGAAGCCGTCAACGGGGCGACAGGGTTGGGTGACGCGACCGTGATGGTCCGTTTTTCAGTACTACCGTTGGCATTGCTCACGTAGAGAGTATATGAGCCGGGCGTAATGAGCTGCTGATATTGCGCACAGAGCTGAGTGCTGTCAGTAACGTCACACGGGCCGACGCTCGAAGGAATCGTATAATAGATAAGCGTACCGGCCTCGATTGAGGCGACATGGGATTTCCCGCCGGAACCGAAGTGAACCGTATTATCGGATGTAAATCCCTTACCCTGTATCACGAGTCGAGTACCCACGGAGCCGGACGACGGCGAAACACTCGACATGACGGGCGTGCCTGTCGTTCCGCCGCCGACCTTCACAGTTGCAGTCCCGAGCACTGTCGTACCGCAACCGCCGGTGCTACCCAGCGCGCAGGCAACGTTTGTTAACGTCTGTGTCAGCGTCGCGGTATAGGTGCCGGCAGAAGAGTACGTGTGTGAATTTACGCCCGGGGTCACACATGCGTCTGCGGGTGCAAAACAGTATTCAGGCTTCGTACTGGAGCCGTCGCCGAAATCAAGCTTGTAGACCACTTGATTCAATGACAATCCCCCGCCGACCATGGATGAGAATTTCACCGTGAGCGGAGCGTCGCCGCTTACGGGCGAAGCAGTGAGCAGATTTCTGGTCGAGTCTGTCGCCACAGACACGATTGCAGTAATACTGGCCGAGCCGTTGGTGTCCGTTACGATAAACTTCGGCCGATAGGTTCCGGCTCCCTGGTATGTATGGGTGAACGTAGCCGATGAGCGAACATCCGACGGCGACGCGACAGAAGCCGAGAGAGAATTATCTTCGTCTCCCCAAACAACGGAGTATGAAACATTTCCTGTACCGGACGACGAGACCTTGAGCCGCCACGTACCGCTCTGGCCCGGTTTCAAAGTCACCGGCCCCTCAACTGCACTGATTACCGGCTTGTCACTCACGGCACCGACGGTAATTCTCGCCGTACCGACAATGGTACTGAGCGGCTTCTGAACAAACCCGAGAATCGTTCCGCAATCTCCTGAGCACCCTGTGGAGTTAAGAGTCGGATATGCGATATCCGTGCGATTCAGGGTTGCCGTGTACGTCCCATTGGAGGTATAGGTGTGGGTGACAAACTGCGACGGGCATCTCAGCGGAATGGCATCGCCGGCCGGAAGACAATCCACGATCATGTAATTATTCAGAGGCTGCGACGAGCCGTCGCCGAAATCTATCGAGAGATTTTCGGAGGAGACGTAGATCTTGAAGGTCACGGTGAGCGGAGCGCTTCCCTGCCGAGGTGACGCTGTAAGAGCCCCGTCATCCGCCGGTGTCCCGCAGAGTCTGGCGATAGCCGCTCGTGTTTTCGTGCCTACGAATCCGTACCCTGTCGTATCGGGCGTGCCGGAGGAAACAACGCCGTTCTTCGCCTGCCAGCGCTGCACTGCACGCAATGTCGCAGGGCCGAAGTAGCCGGTTACGAGGCCTTCAGGGTATATGGAGGTATCTTGCGCCAAAAATGTCTGCAGCTGCGTTACTTGCCCCCCGGTTGAAGCATCCGAGTCATCTGCAGAAAGGTTACGCGTGAGGTTTGTGCAAAAATCCGGCGGCGGTACCACGGTCGGACACGGCGAAAAGGAGCAGTTCGGTCCGTAGCGGCCGACAGCCGTACCGTCAGGGCATATCTTTGCTTCCTGTGTGCACGCAATGCGCTGTGAACCGATACCGGAGTTAGAGACGGATGTGCCCGAACCTGATTGTTGCTGAATCTGTGTCTGCAAAGCGTTGACCTGTGCAAGAAGTCCGTCTATGAGCGATTGTATCGAGGAGTCGGATTGTGCAAACGCGAGTGCCGGCGAAGCGAGAAGCGCTACGCCGAGTACAAAACCTGCCTTTTTATACATAACCGTACGGTAATAAAGTGACCCGAGTAATAGGCCAATTGTATCAGTGCCCCCGGTGAGCGACGGAAGCACTGTGGACACGCTAGAGCACGTTAATTGCTTATAACTATCGATGAGACGTCCGTTCTCGAGAGCGAAGCGCCGCGCTTGAGCGTTATGTCGTATGAACCTGACTGCCCGTACTGATGCGTGTAGGTGCGGGATACGGGAGCCTGAGCGCAATTCGTGGAATGTGTCTGCACGATGTCACTCGAGCCGTCTCCCCAAGAGAGCTGGAACCCGGTGCACGAGGTCGGCAAGTCGAACGTCTCCGAGACTGAGAGTGGATTTCCACCGACTGCATACGCAGGAGTGGGCACCGCATACGCATAGTTGTCGGTCTGCGTACCTGTTACGGTCACGAGGATGGGGACGCCCACCTTGTTCGCGTTGACCGTCTGACCCTGGTAGAGAGTCGCGGTGTACGTGCCCGCACTCTGGTACGTATGAGTGAAGGAGTACGGGAGAGACGAGTTAAGCGTGATAGGAAGTGCGACGTAGTCCGATCCCCCGTCACCATAGCTGAGAAGGTCGAAGCAGCCGGTTGCGCACCAGCCCTTATCCTTACTGTTCACGGTTCCCTCGAATTTCACTGAGAGCGGTGCAGTGCCGGTTGTGGGTTCTGCGGCGAATGTTTCGTTCGGGACATCAGGCGTCGCCGGGACGATTATCGTGAAGACGCCGCTGTCCGCAGATGCGAGCAGCCCGCTCAAACTGCTGACGCCGGCGGAGGATGCGTAGAGTGTCGCGTGAATCTTATACGAACCGGTAGAAAGTTTTACGCCGCACAATCCTGACGGATACACGGACGGACATGCCTGTGCGCTCGCCTCTGTCGGCACCGTCCAGGAAATCGAACCGGCGAGGTACGAGCTGATGGCGATGACGTCCGAGGAGCTGATTTTATTGCCGACACCGTCATACAGGTCGAGGACAAGGGCCGCCCCCGCAGGAATCGTTCCGCTTGTACTCCAGGTAATCGGAACCGTCTGACCCGCATTTATGTTTTGACCGAGGGCAGGCGAGGTTATTTTTATCGTCGGAGTTGTCGTTGTCGCGACAGTCGGTGCCTGCGGCCCGTTGATGAGCAGGGTCGCCGTAGACTGATGCCCGCCGGACGAAAGGCGCACGACGTAGCTTCCGCCGTAGGTATACGTGTGCGTGTACGTTTGCTGGAGAGGTGCGCATGCGTTCACGGAGAGCGGAATTGACTGCGGCGCAGTGCCGTCTCCCCAATCAAGAGTAAAGAGGGCGATTGAGCACGAGCCGAGGGAATTGATGGTCGTTTGCACCGAAACAGTGAGCGGTGCATTGCCGGTAACCGGTGTCACCTGCATGAAACCGTCAACAACGTCGGGGGTGCCGGATGTCCCGCCGGTGCCTGTCGTACCGGTAGACCCCGATGAACAGCGGAGCATCATTGCCGAAGCCGTCCGGGGACCCACCTGTCCGAAGCCGGTGGAAGCCGAATCGCCTGAAGAGACGATGCTGTATTTTATCTGCCATCGCTGGACTGCGGCCTCAGTGAGAGAACCGTAATATCCGGAGATTGTACCTTCGGGGTATACGCTGCGGTCGCTCGCAAGAAACTGTTGCAATTGTGTCACGTCAGTTCCGCTCATGCCGGGCTTGAGAATTCTGCCGAAATTCGGACAGGTACTTGAATATGTCACACCGGGAGATACCGTGCCTGAGGACGTGCCTCCGCGGAGCGTCGCGAGAAGTTGTTGTAACTGAACAACCTGCGCGAGTAGCGCTTGTGCCTGATTTGAGACACTCGTCGTGGTTGTGGTATTCGTACCGGCGTACGGATTCGGAACGGTGGTCTGCACCGTCGTCTGAGTAGGTACCGGTGTCTGGACCAACGATGAGAGCACCCGGACAGCGCCTGCCATTCCCTGTCCGTTTATCGCTCCGAGCGTTTTGTCGTAGTACCGGTATTCTCCGAGCTGCGTAAATGTGAGCATGTACGCATTTCCGGGAACAATCGGCCCACTGTCGAACGAGTTGTTGTCCGCGGTAACAGTGTGCGAAACCTTGCCGTCATTGAGCCATGTCACCGTATCTCCGGGGGCGATATCGAGTACCTGTTTTTGAAAATAATTATCGCCGATTGTTACTGTGGCGTTGGCGGCAAAAACTGCCTGCGGCACAAAGGTAAGAGCACAGGCGAAAAGAATCGCGACCGGGGCCGAGAAATATATTGTACGCATAGGTCTATTCTCGCACGGCCCGGGCTCCGCACAATGCGACTGTGCACAGACCGGATTTTATTGCGTACCGAGCCTCTCGAGTGCCGCTTCCGCGTAATAGCGGATATTCGGGAGCAATTCCATGGCTGCGAGCTCATCTTTCGTGACCCACATCCACACATCGTCGGGCTTTTCGGGCACAACGGCATCGGAGTCCGACGTCGCAAAATAGACGAGCACAATATGCTCGTGCGTTTCATTGACGCGGTGTCTTCCCAAAGCGGCCGGCGGTATGAGCTCATTCCAATTCTCTTCTACGCTCGTGAATCGCCGGTCGCGTGCATCCAAAACAACATCAAGCCCCACCTCCTCCTTGACCTCCCGTATCGCAGTCTGCGTGGGGTCTTCGTCGAGCTCAACATGGCCTCCGACCGAGAGCCACACGCTGCCGAATTTTTCATGCCGTCTCAGCAGCACTTTGTTTTTGTGCACAATGAAAACCTCAGTCGTGAAATCCATTTTCTCGTGGATGTGCGCCATACTTCTAGATGAGCCAGTAATTCACGACTCCGCCGATGAGAATGAGCGTGATGAGAATCGTCGTGATGAAAATGCCTATCTGGTCCGCTTCTTTCCACGCCTTGTATGAGCTGTAAAGCCAGAATATTTCCGACGCCAGGTTGAACAGAAGACCGTATGCGGGAAGTTTGAATGCGGTGAACAGGAACCCGAGCATCGTAAAGCCGATGAGCCCGACCTGCATAAACGTATTGAAATTCTTGCCGTACATGGGAGCAATGCTACCACGGCCGTTTGTCCGCCCTCTTGGATTCGCCTGTCCCTTGCGGGAACCAAGGACCCTCGAGGATATTTCATGCGGAAGGCTCGTTCGGGTCAACTGCAAATGTCCGTCCGCCCTCTTGGATTCGAACCAAGGACCCTCGAGGTATAAGCTCGATGCTCTAACCAACTGAGCTAAGGGCGGACGCACATTTTCAATGACCGCTCACTGCCTTCCATAAGCTCGATGCTCTAACCAACTGAGCTAAGGGCGGTGAAGCCAGATTATAGAACTATCGGATGACTTTTGCGACCGTCTTCGCCACGCGCTTATCGAACATGTCCGGAATAATCCGCGCCGCCGTCGGCTTAGCGACCAGCTTCGCGATGGCGTGCGCGGCCTTCACTTTCATGTCGTCCGTAATTTTTGTAACCTTGTGGTCGAGTGCTCCGCGAAAAATCCCCGGAAACGCGAGCGAGTTATTTATCTGATTCGGATAATCCGAGCGCCCTGTCGCGATAATCCGCGCTCCGCCCCGCTTCGCCTCCTCCGGTGATATCTCCGGTGTCGGATTCGCCATCGCGAAGACGATGGCGTCTTTATTCATAAGCCGGATGTCCGCTGCGGTAGCGAGGCCCGGACCGGACACGCCGAGGAGTACGTCGGCGCCTTCGAGCGCTTCATGCAATCCGCCTTTGAGATGCTGCGGATTCGTAAATTGTGCGAGCATTTTTTTGTGCGCTTCCGGCCGGGTGGCATCAATGATTCCGTGACGGTCGAGCATGAGGATGTGGCGCGCACCCGCACGGTGCAGCAAATTCGCGGTCGCGGTGCCGGCGGCTCCGGCGCCGGAGATGACTATTTTTGCGGTTTCAATTTTTTTCTTCACGACCTTGAACGCATTGATGAGTCCGGCGAGAACGACGATTGCCGTGCCGTGCTGGTCGTCATGCATAACGGGAATATTGAGAGCCTCAACGACACGGCGCTCGATTTCGAAGCAGCGGGGAGCCGAGAAATCTTCGAGATTGATGCCGCCGAATGCGGGTGCGATGCGGATAATAGTATCCACAATCTCATCCGTATTCTGTGTATCCAGTACAATCGGCACCGCATCCACATCGGCAAACGTTTTAAAGAGCGCGCACTTCCCTTCCATGACAGGGAGAGCTCCCAGGGCGCCGATGTTGCCGAGACCGAGTACCGCCGAACCGTCCGAGATAACGGCGACCATCCTGCCTTTCATCGTGTATTCGCGTGCGAGATGAGGGTTCTTTGCAACGAGCGACGACACCGCGGCAACTCCCGGCGTGTACACGAGAGAAAGGTCCGCGCGATTACGGACGGGAGCCGCCGGGACGACTCTGATTTTCCCTCGCAGCTTCTTATGCAGTGCGAGGGCTTTCTTGCTGTTATCGTGTGATGCCATATTCCTCTAGTATCTGACCCCGCGAACGAACACCGCTTCGAGTGCTCCGGGGAGCATCCTCCCTTCGAGCGGAGACCACTTTACTTTGGTCCGCAAATCATCGCGAAGCACTGTTGTCGTCTTCTTCAGATTCAATACGGTAAGCGAACCGACGAAACCCTTTTTGATTTCACCGAACCCTTTGCCGAAGTCCACACCGGGAAACTGCCGCTTGAGGTGCGGATTCACGAATCTGCCCGGCATATATGCGGACGCACTCGCAATACGTTGCGGGGAAAATCCGTGCTCTTTCATGAGCCA
>JAIOPS010000033.1 GCA_021413775.1 Candidatus Kaiserbacteria bacterium
CCTTCTGAACATATGCAATTCGTATGAAACCGACTTCCGCGCTATTATCGGTCAATGGATTTCACGCAGGCAGTCATCATGGGCATTGTCGAAGGTTTTACGGAATTCCTTCCCGTGTCTTCAACGGGCCATCAGATTATCGTCAGTCACTTGCTCGCCCTCCCGCAGACGGATTTTCTCAAGAGCTTCGAGATTGTCATCCAACTCGGCGCAATTCTCGCCGTCGTCGTTTTATACTGGCGGCAGTTTTTGAACATCAACATCCTGAAAAAACTGATTGTGGGCTTCATCCCTACCGGCATCATCGGTCTCGCCCTCTATAAAATCGTCAAAACATACCTCATCGGGAATGAGACGGTTGTGCTGTGGGCACTTCTCATCGGCGGCGTCGCGCTTATCGCGTTTGAATACTCTCACACCGAGGGCGAGCAGGATTCGCTCGAATCCATCACCTACACGCAGGCGGCGCTCATCGGACTCTTTCAGTCTCTCGCAATCATCCCGGGGGTATCCCGCTCGGCCGCAACGATAGTCGGAGGTCTCTGGCTCGGGCTGAAGCGTACGACCATTGTTGAATTTTCATTCCTTCTTGCCGTGCCGACCATGGCGGCGGCAACAGGACTCGATGTGCTGAAAAATGCCCACACCATCCTCTCGGGAGGCGTGGGAATGCTTGCGGTGGGCTTTGTTGTCTCTTTCGTCGTCGCAATCGTGAGCATACGCTTTCTTCTCTCGTTCGTTCGTTCGTACAGCTTCGTGCCCTTCGGCGTGTACCGCATCGTTCTCGCACTCGTTTTGTTCTGGACCATATAGAAGCGCTCCGCGAGACAAGACTCTCTCCAAAAAGAAAGACCCCGAAGGGGGTCTTTCTTTTTGGAGTATCCGGAGTACTTAGCGCAACGAGCGGCGGAGGTAGAGTCCGCTGCCGAGTGCCACGAGCGCAGAGAGTGCGAGGATGAACAGCGTGCTCATCGTGTCGCCCATACCTGTGTTCGGAACGCCGGGGGTGCCTGTTCCTGTGCCCGGATCAGTCGGAGCAGGAACTGTGCCGCCACCGGCAGCATAGACTGTGGTTCCCGCGACCGCGCTGAATGTAGCGCCTGACGGAGCGTTTGACGCGACGTCGCAGCGCAACGAGAGCTGTGCAGAACCGACGGTTCCGCCGACACTCAACGGAGCGAGGAAGGTGAAGGTGTTGGTCGGGCTCTGAACCGTATCAATCGTATTCGTGATGGTTGCTCCACTTGAATTCGTGATGTGACAGTTCGAGAGGTTTGAGACCGCACCGCCATTGTTGGCAGTGAATGTGACCGGCACAGAGAGCGCGATTGAACCCTGTGTGCTTCCCGGAATCGTCAGTGTGCCGAAGTTGGCATTAAGCACTTTCGGTGCCGCGAAGCTGAACGTCGCATTCGACGGTGTCGCTGAGGCGACATCGCAGTGCATCGTGAGGTTCACGGTGCCTGACGAGCCGATTGCGAGCGCGGGGGTCAGCGTAAACACGTTGGTACCCGATGAGAGTGCCGAAATGTTATTCGAGATTGCCGTGTTCCCGAAATTCACGAGACGGCAGTTAGTAAGGTTGGAGATGTTTCCGCCGTTGGCGGCAGAGACTGTGACCGGGATAGTCGTCACAACGGCACCTTGCGCGTCGGACGTTATCTTAACCCCGCCCATGTTGAAGTTACTCGCTCCTGCGGTAACCTGCCCGACCGGAGTGGTCGTAATCGACGCACTGCCTGTCGGAACCGTCTGTGCCGCAACGCTTCCCGCAATGAAGAGGGTTGCTACTGCAGCGGCACGTGCAAATGATCGTATGGTCATATGTGTGTTCTTATAACTACTAAACTAATGGCGCGTGCCGGGAACGCGTTAGATGAAGTAAACACCATATGACATTAAGACATGATGAAGAATATTCATGAAAGAAACCGCGCGTCCTTTCGGGCGCGCGGTTTCAGTCGGAGAGATCCGTACCTTACATCGAAGAAGGCATGCCTGCGCTGCACTCCTTGCACATCCCCTTGTGCTTGACGATTTCGTAGACAGCAGAAGCTCCCACGAGCACGTACACGACCCACTCGACCATCGGCCATGAGCCGAGAATCAAGTTGACGACATTGAGGTTGGTTCCCATGAAGCCGCCGATGCCGACGAGTCCCCAGTTGACCGCCCCAATCATCACAAGAATCCACGCAACCATATGTATGCTTTTCATAATATATTGAGAAGAATATTAAATAGTAAATTCGACCCTTCTGATGCCTGCACATAAGTATGAACTCCCTCATGAAATGCGCTATATCCCCCTGTGAGTATTATTTTCAACAACATCCAAGAGCCGTATGTCAATAATCGGTACGTAGTCTTTTCAGGGACAAGGCATGTATATAAAAAGGGCGGCTCTGCGAGCCGCCCTTTGTCTCAAGATTTCCGGATTTACCCGCAGCGACTGTCGTTTCTGTGAAGGCGCAGAAGCTGGCGAAAGCTCCGGTGCTCACGAACGAACTTTTCACGCCGCTCTTCAGGTGGATCACCCGGAGTCCAGGGCCTGAACGTAAAAACCCGCATCCACGGCGCGACACGAGGGTCCGCCTCAAGCTCGTCACGGCATGGAGGGCACGGATGCAACGTTCTGGGCGTATGTCCGCTCGGATCGGCCTGCACTTCTTCTCCGTAGATTGAAATGCCGACGATACAGTCGAACCGTTCTGGTATTACACGGCGAAAGGTCATCTCGCCGCAGAATTTGCAGCATCCTTGCCAGAGTTTCAGGTTGCCGGCATTGACGATGCAAAATTCTCCCGTTGCCCGGCAGTAGCAGTAGCCTGCAACGCCGACGCGGAAGTTCCGATACGAGAAGCACATCAAACGCGCACCCTGTATCGCCATCCGGTTCACTGCGGGAAGCGCCTGCAACCATTTCCGCTGCAGGTGCGTAACGCTGTGTACACGACGATCGGATACGACGCTTTGCTTCCCGAACATCGCAAGCAGTCTGTTGTCAGTCATTACCTCAAGGTTCATTTCTTCCTCCCGATGATGCCCGAAGGCACGGATAAGGAACGTCTTTATATAGCATACATATACAGTAATGTCAATATTTATGCTGACCCTGTTCATCCTCTATTCACGCCCTGCCTGCTAGGTTGTCAGTAGCACATGCTCATTCCACCGGCAGCTCTGCCGCAGCCTTAGGCGAGGCAGAGCACAAGACCGGAATCGTTTAACAGGTAATGGTAAGTGTTTTAGCAGTTAGTTTTCCCCGGCGGACGTACCTCGTGTATTCTCCCCCTTCAATCGATTCACGCATGCACACACATACGAATAGAGACGATGATCGGGAAGCTCTGATCATGTAAGCCGGGGAGGCGGGAGTCGTGAGCGACCCTGCCTCCCCGGCGCATGACATTCTTATTTTTAAATACCATCGCGGGGCGCCGTGCTAGGATATCCGCATGGCACAGAAAATCCGCAAGGCGGTTATTCCCGCCGCCGGGTACGGTACCCGCTTTTTGCCCGCAACGAAGGCGATGCCCAAGGAAATGCTTCCGATCGTCGACAAGCCCATCATTCAGTACGTGGTCGAGGAAGCCGTCGCGGCAGGCATCGAAGAGATAATCATCGTCACGGGCTGGAACAAACGCTCCATTGAGGACCATTTCGATTTCCCCTTCGCGCTCGAGCGGTACCTTCGCGACAACGGCAAGGAGAAGCAGGCGGAAGAAGTTCGCAACATCTCCAATCTCGCGAATTTTGTATATATCAGACAGAAGGGCCCCTACGGCAACGGTACGCCGGTCCTGAATGCGAAATCGGTCATCGGCGACGAACCCTTTGCGATTCTGTGGGGAGATGAATTCATACATTCTGACCCGCCGCGACTGAAGCAGATGATAGACGTGTGGGATAAGCACGGTGTCGCAAACATTTCTGCCGTCCGCGTGCACGAAAGCGCGGTGGAGAAGTACGGCATTGCGGATGTCACGGACGTCGAACCGAACGTGTTCAAAATCCGCTCCCTCGTGGAAAAGCCGAAAGTCGGCGAAGCGCCTTCGAACCTCGCGGCGCACGGCGCGTACATCATGCCGCCGCGCCTTTTTGAAATCCTCGAAACAACACCTCTCGGTAAGGGCGGCGAACTCTGGCTCGCGGATGCGATATCGCAACTCGCGAAAGAGCAGGATGTCTACGCCGTCGAAATACAGAACGGCAAGTATTACGACACCGGCAACAAGCTCGAATATCTGAAGACCGTGGTGGAGTTCGGACTCAAGCATCCCGAGCTCGGTGAGGACTTTCATACGTTCCTGAAGGACCTCGACCTGGACTCTTGACTCACCCCCGCGGGAGGAGGATAGTTACGCGATGAATACACTCTTTGTACTCGCGGTCATCGCGGTTTTATACCTGCTCGCCTCTATCCGCATTCTGCGTCAGTACGAA
>JAIOPS010000002.1 GCA_021413775.1 Candidatus Kaiserbacteria bacterium
GTTGCAATCGCTCAATGCCATAGGTCAGGCAATTCACAACATCTCTGCAGAAAAACAGGGTGCCGCAGACCGTGTGAATGAAATCGTTACGCAGGTCATCCGACGGTCTGAAAGTGAATCAGGAGATAAAGCGAAGCCGGAGAAGGCGCCGTATGTACCGTCGCCCGTGCGCGGGACTTCTCCCACGACAACATCACCGCTCGTGCAGCCATCTGTACCGGCCGTTCTGCCGACTCGCGAGCATCGTGAAGAGATAGCTAAGTCCGTCGAGCGCTCGTTGCCGCCCGTGCCTCCTGCGCAGGGTGAAATTACTCCGCCTCTGCCCCTTACGCTGGACGCTTCCATTGAAGATATTCAGCGGACCATCGAAGCGCAGACGGGGCAGCGCGTTGATGTTTCTCCCGGGTCGCGCCAAATAGCCAAAGAGATTACAACCGCTACGCAGAATATCGGCGAGCAGCAGCAGAAACTTGCCGCACGCGACGGTCTCGAGCTCTACAGAGACAGCGACCACGACGGGGTATCGGATTACGACGAAAAGAACATTTACCGTACGAATCCGGAGAGTGCATACACTGCGGGTTCGCCTCTCACCGACGGCGAACGCATTCTTCTCGGTCTTGACCCGCTCGCGACCTCGACTGTACAGGTCCCCGTAGAGTCGCCGAAAGTCGCGGGTGAAGAATCCAAATCGATTTTCGAGGTCCGTAGCATCATCCGCGTCGCTCCCGCCGCTACTACGACCCGGGCTCTCGCGAC
The DNA here is from genome assembly GCA_021413775.1 of Candidatus Kaiserbacteria bacterium. Classification (GTDB taxonomy): domain Bacteria; phylum Patescibacteriota; class Minisyncoccia; order Phycocordibacterales; family UBA2100; genus UBA10103. Next base: position 760 of record JAIOPS010000002.1, read on the forward strand.
CGCATCGACGACGCCCGAGACGCCGGAAAAAATACAGATATCCGGTCGCGGGCTTCCGAACAGCTTCGTGACCCTGTACGTTTTCTCGACGCCCGTCATCGTTACGATAAAGACGGATGAGAACGGTCTCTGGACCTACACACTCGACACGCCGCTCGAGGACGGTCAGCATGAGCTGTACGTCGCATCGGTCAACGATTCCGGCAAGATTATCGCGAAGAGTCCGCCGGTCCTCTTCACGAAGACCGCCGAAGCGTTGGACTACCAGCCGCTCGTCATACAGGACATCAGCGAGCCGACGCCGCTCGATACGCTCCGGCAGAATTTTCTCGTCACCGGAGGAGTCATCGCGCTCATCTTCATCGGCATTGCGGTCGTCGCGAGCGGTATCTGGCGACAGCGCCCGCCGCCTGCGCTCGCATAAGGCATGAAGGTGCAATTACCAAAGAGAATCCGGGACGTGTTTACGCCGTTCATCGAACGTCCCCAGCTCTGGCTCACCATCGCGATGGCGATTGCGATTGTCGCGGCCTTTTTGTATACGGCGAATCTCTACATCGGCATCGCACAGCAGGCGCAGGATGAACTGGTAAACGTCCGCATCGGTTCTCTTCAGGATGCGTTTGCACCGCTTGCCGCCGAGCTTTCGGATCAGTCCGATGTCCTCAGGTCGTACATGCGCCATCTGCAGGAACTGAATCCCACGATTGTCGATTTCGATATCGTGAGTCCGACCTCAACGCCGCCGAATGCGTGGGTGGTGACGCTCTCCGCTGATTCCGCGCGCGAGAATCGTCAGGTTTTCCGGCAGGACTTCATATTGCATCTCGCGCAGACCGACACGGCACGTTCGTTTACCTTTGAATCGAATCAGAGCGGTGAACGCTACTTCTCGACAGCACGCGCGATTGTGCTCAGAGACGGCGCCGTCAGCGGTATTGTGCTGACGCGCCAGACGCTCTCCGCCGCAGACGCGCAGATTGCGGCAAGTACGCATAAGGCGAGCGTCACGCTTATCGTCATACTGCTTTTCCTCCTCCTGCTCTTTTTCCGGCATGCGCGCATCATTGATTACGCTGCTCTGTACAGGAAGCTCAAGGAGGTCGACATGCTGAAGGATGAATTTATCGCGATGGCTTCGCACGAGCTTCGTGCGCCGCTCACCGCCATCCGGGGCTACGTCGATGTCCTCAAGGGAGGGGATATGCCGAAGGCGACCCAAGACCTTTCGCTCGAGAGAATCGACATCTCGGCGCGTGAGCTCGACAGTCTCATCGTCGACATGCTCGATGTATCACGTATCGAGCAGGGCCGTCTCACGATGAATCTGTCGCGGGCCGACGTGAGCGGGACGCTGGTCGAAATATGCGACACATGGCATATGAAAGCCGTAGAAAAAGGCCTCACGCTCACCTGCGAGGCGGCACCGGGTGCTTTCATTATGGTTGATACGGACCGGTTCCGACAGGTCATCGTCAATCTTCTCAGTAACTCCGTGAAGTACACCCAGAAAGGTTCAATCGGACTCACGGCATCTGCGGACGAAAAGTACTACACGATTTCGGTGAACGATACGGGAATCGGTATGACCAACGACGAGCGCGACCATCTGTTCAATAAATTCTATCGCGCGGAGGGGAGAGATGTCCGGGACCAGGCGGGCACAGGTCTCGGACTTTGGATTACGAAACAAATTGTCGAAATGATGGGAGCGAGTATCACCGTGGAGTCCATCAAAGGAGTCGGCTCACATTTCATCGTGCGATTTGCCCTCGCGAAGGAATGAGGCCGCTTCGCGAACGTATATATAAAACGGCCGGGAATTCCCGGCCGTTGTCTTTCTTGCAGTCGATTGCGCTCATCCGATGTAGCGAAGACCGAAGGTGGTCCTCTGCCTCGTCACCGAGTCCACGAAGTGCATCGGCTGTGCCGCGAGGCCCTGTTGCCCCTTGAATCCCGGGGCCTTCATCAGGATGAGCGAGCCGGCCGGTGCGTCGAGAATGCGCGGCGAGACAGGCTCCACTCCGATGCGGGAATCGCACAGACCGAACCGCCCGCCGTCTTCGAGAACAAAGAGCGCAATGAGAATCTTGCAGCAGCCCTGGTCGCGGTGCGGCGAGATACCGCGTGAGCCGGCCCGGTACCGCTGCACCCGGAGCTCGTTGAACCGGAAGAGTCGGTCGCTCTGGAAGGGCACCGGGCTCTCCGCAAAGAGCAGTGTGAGTCGGAGAAGTAACTCGTCCGCAAGTGTTCGGAAGAGACTATCCGAGTGGAAGTGCGTGACCACCTTGTAGTCCTGTTGCACTTTCGAGTGGTCAATGACGCTCAGCGATGTGCGCCATGTCAGCATCTCGGTCTCCTCGAGCAGCAGGCGACGCGCCCGCGCGTTGAGAATGCCGGTGACGACGTCTGCGCCTTCTTCATCGATGCAATCGAGAACCCCGGTCATGGGGAGCGGATTGAGCATGTCCATGGGAATACCTCCTGTGAACCAATGTAGTCCTCCCGTCTGGGCCGGTCAATGCATTCCCGGTTTTTGATACACTGCGGGCATGGGAAAAGACAAAGAAGTTCATCCGGAGACGCGCATCGGGCACATCCACCTGAGCGTCGCCGACCTCGACCGTTCGCTTGGCTTCTACCGCGACCTCCTCGGATTCCGGGTAACGGCGCGGTACGGAGACTCGGCGGTATTTCTCTCGGCGGGCGGTTACCACCATCACATCGGACTCAACACGTGGGCGGGAAAAGGCGTCTCGGGACCGGACACGCACCGAGCGGGAATTTTTCATCATGCGATTCTGTACCCGTCCCGAAAAGAGCTCGCCCGGGTTCTGCAGCGCCTCATGGATGAGGAGTATCCGCTCACGGGATTTGCAGACCATGGAGTTTCGGAAGCAATCTATATGAACGACCCCGACGGTATCGGCGTGGAGCTGTACGCCGACAGACCCCGTCATGAGTGGAAGGTCGGAAATGACGGTATGGTTGAAATGAAAACAGATCCGCTTGATGTTGCGGACCTGCTCTCTGAACTGCGCTAAAGAGAAATCTACTGGCCCGTCTGGTTCGAGCCACCGATATTGATTTGGAGACCCGATTCCTGTTTCTGCGTTCCGGGACCGTACGTTTTGTACCACCAGACACCACCGCCTACCAGGATGAGTAATACCACCACGAGCAAAACCGTGTTTACACCGCTGCCGTTATTCATAGAGGTTCATATGAAATGAATAAATACCGCGTATAAGCGTACCACGTACAATCCACAGCCGTCGGGTGCCGGGGAGCGTTCAGGGATACAATATGCGTATGGCAAAAAACGGTCCGAAAGGCAGCGGACGCAAGGGCACTGTGGCCAAGCGTGCACAGGTGCTTTCCGGTCGCAATGAGCGGTGGACCAAGGTGGATGCGAAGACGGGCAAATTCATGGACCAGATGTCGAAAAAAGGCCGGGCTTTTAAAGGCGTAAAGATGAAATAGTATGACCCGCAAGAACTGGCTCCTCATCCTCGCTCTCATTGCGATTCTCGCCGCGGGAGCGTATGTCGCGCGGTCGGGCTTGCGCAGCTCAACGACACCGACAACGCCTGCAGCGCAAGAATCCGCCGGCATCGCGAATCCCGCCTCGACCCACTGCGTCTCGCTCGGAGGAACACTCGAAATGATGGATACTCCGGGCGGGCAAACCGGCCTTTGCCATCTGCCGGACGGACGGGTGTGCGAAGAGTGGGCGCTCTTCCGCGACGGTTCCTGCTCGCTACCGCAATGACCCGCAGTCTCGGAATTGTGGTGGCGCTCGTCCTCGCGCAGGGCGCGGTGCTTTTCTTTTTCGGACAACCGCCGATATGCGCATGCGGGTACATTGAATTCTGGCACGGTGAGGTTTTGAGCCCCGGAAATTCACAGCACCTCACTGATTGGTACACCTTTTCGCACGTTATTCACGGCATTATCTTTTACTATCTCGCCGGATACCTCTTCCCGAAGTTTTCCGCCGCCTCGCGTCTTGCGCTCGCGGTCGGGGTCGAGGTCGCATGGGAAATTGCCGAGAATACCCCCATGGTGATACAGCACTACCGGGAGCAGGCGCTCGCGCAGGGGTATACGGGTGACAGCATCATCAACTCGGTATCCGATACCTTCGCTATGATGTTCGGCTTTCTCATTGCATCGCGCTTCGCGGTGTGGGTCGTTGTGACTCTAGCGCTCCTTATGGAGTTGTATACGCTCTATATGATCCGCGACAACCTGGCATTGAACATCGTGAATCTTATACACGCATTTCCGTCGATAGCCGCATGGCAGGCGGGTGCACAATGAGCGTGTGAACATCCCGTACGAAATCAATGTCAGTCCGCGGGCGCGGGCAATGCGCATTGCGGTACTTCCGGACGGCATTGTCCGGGTGACCGTGCCGCAGCACTTTTCCGCAGGCAGACTTGAGAGCTTTGTATCAAAGTACGCGGAATGGATCCGGAAGTCAGTGGCGCGCACCCGCGGACGGACGGTTATCCCGGCGGAAAAAGCGCGCATACCGGAATACAAAACGCGCGCGGAGGCGCTCGTCCACGCACGGGTCGCGCATTTCGCGGGGCTTTACGGAGTGACGTACAAAAAGATATCCGTGCGTGCGCAGAAAACCCGATGGGGGAGTTGTTCGAAAGCGGGCAACCTGAGCTTCAACTACAAAATTGCACTGCTTCCTCACGACATCGTTGACTACATTGTCGTGCACGAAGTCTGTCACCTGCTTTCTTTCGACCACTCACCGCGATTCTGGGCACAGGTAGAAAGAGCGGTACCGGAGCACAGGAAGCTCCGCAGGGCGTTGCGTACCACCGTTATCAGCCTGCGGTAATTTTCGGCCGGGTCCCGCTCCGCTGATGAACATGCGGTGCGTGGTATAGTGTTGTTCTACCAGTAACGAAAGAGAAGCCCTCGCACGGCGTCTATACACAAGGAGCATGAACGATTTTACGATGATGCACGTGTTCTTCGCGGTGACGACGCTCGCGGTCCTCGTCTTCTCACTGCTCGCCTGTATCGCGGCCTGGTACGTTATCCGCATTCTGAAAACGGTCGATTCATTTTCGAAGGCAGCGCTCGAGGAGGCGCAGCAATTGCGGGCGGACATCGGACAGATGCGGGCAACGGTCCGCGCGGAAGGCTTCAAGTTTAAGACGCTGGCCAGGTTCATAAAGAAACAAGCAGCGCGTTTTTCGGGAGAGGAGACTACTACTCAATAAATACACACATTCATATGGCACAGAAAAAGAAGTCAGGAGGGAAGGCGGGAGCGATTGCAACGGCCGGCGCACTCGCCGCAGCCGGCGCACTCGCAGGCTACTACTTTTATGCGAGCAAAGACGCGAAGAAGCACCGTAAGATTGCCTCGAAGTGGGCGAACGACCTCAAGAAGGACATCGTAACGCAGACGGAAAATCTGAAAAACATCGATAAGACACGTGTACACGCGATTATCGAGAAAGCCGCAAAAGGATATTCGAACATGAAAAACCTCGACGGCACGGACCTGTCGTATGCGGTAAAAGAGCTCAAAACCAACTGGCGCGCCATTGCGGATGAGGTGAAATCGGCGACGAAGGACGCGAAGACATCCGCAAAAAAGAGTGTGAAAAAGGTTGCCAAGAAGGTCGCAAAGAAGGCGTAGTTTCGTATGCGCAGGGTACTTCCGGTACTCATTCTCATTCTGACCGTCGCAGGTGCGGCGTACCATTTCCGTTCCACGTTGACGGTGGTCGCCAGACAGGTCTACGGCAGGGCCCTGCCGTGTTCGCAGCCGGTTACCTACTCACTCGGCGCTATCGACCCGAAGTTCGGCATATCACAGAAAGATGTGCTCAGTGCGCTCGACTCTGCGGGTCGCGTGTGGGATACCGCGGCGGGCAAGTCGCTGTTTTCGTACGTCCCTGAAGGCGGTGTCGTCACCGTCAATCTTGTGTACGACGACCGTCAAACGACCACGATGAAGCTGAAATCGCTCGGCATCACGATTTCAAACGATAAAAATTCGTACGATACGGTGAATGCGGAATATAAAAAACTCTACGCCGCATACATATCCGAAAAGAGTGATTTTGACGCGAAGAATGCGCAGCTCACCCGTGATGCCGAAGCCTATCAGGCGGAAGTGGAGAGGGTGAACGCCCGGGGCGGCGCGACACCCGCTGAGTACGCGCGACTCCGGAGCGAGCATGACGCGATTCTCGCGCGTCAGGAATCCTTGAAGGCTCTGCAGGACAAGGTGAATAAAGATGCGGACGACGTGAATGCGATGGTCATCACGCTCAACAGGCTCGCGGCGCTCGTGAATACGGAAGCTTCCGCGTATAACGATACGGCGGGCAAAAACGGAGAGGAGTTTGAAGAGGCGGTGTTCGTGAGCGCCGCGGGGCACGAGGAAATAAACGTGTACGAGTACGATTCGCAGGCGAGCCTCAGGCGGGTTCTCGCACACGAGCTCGGGCACGCGCTCGGCCTCGACCATGTCGACGATGCGGCGGCCATCATGTACCGGCTGAATCAGAGTGCGAATGCGAAGCCGACGGCGGCTGATATCGCTGAGTTGAAAGCGGTGTGCCGACTATGAAGACTTCAGGTCCGCTTCATGTTCTGCGTGGCATAGTGGTTCTATCGGGTGCCTGAATCGGGATATCCGGCCGCAGTTCCTGACGAGTGAATATGGGAAACAAAAAAATACAGAAAATGCTCCTTCTTGCTACGGCGCTCCTCGCGACGCTGCTTTTTACGTGGACGCTCGTGCATGCGCTCTGGTATGCACCGGAACTCGATTTGTTCGTCCCGACGGGGCATGAGACGTACGAAACGGTTATGACGCCGGAGGCGATGCCGCTTCGACTTTCTGTTCCGTCTCTTAACATCGACGCGAAGGTGCAGTACGTCGGGGTAAACGCCGCCGGCAATATGGGCGTACCGAACAACTTCACCGATGTCGCCTGGTACAAGTACGGACCGGCGCCCGGCATGCGCGGAAGTGCGGTTATAGACGGGCATGTGGATAACGGTCTCGGGTTGGCGGGCGTTTTCAAACATTTGAGCGATGTGAAGGTGGGAGACGATGTATATGTGACGCGCAAAGGAGGTGACACCAAGCATTTCAAGGTCATCGCCGTCGAGTCGTACAACTACAAGAAGGTGCCCGTTGAGGAGGTTTTCAACCGCGCGGACGGCGCGTATATGAATCTCATTACCTGCGAAGGAAATTGGGTAAAGGGTGAAAAGACGTACGACCAACGGCTCATTGTCTATACGAAGCTTGTCGGGTAAGCCCGCAGCGGTATACTGTCGGGCATGAAAAAGCGCGACATAGAGTTTCTCTATGAGATAGGGACTTTGCGCAATACCGACCGTGCGTGGAAGCAGCACCTGGCGATGAAGGTCGCGACAGACCCTGAACACTGTTTCAGGGTCGCTTTCATTGCGCTGCTTCTCGCGGAAGCGGAGGGGGTGAAAAACCATGAAAAAATAATAAAGATGGCGCTCGTGCATGACCTCGCCGAGACCCGCACATCTGATTTCAACTACATTCAGAAAGTCTACGTCGAGGCCGATGAGAAAAGCGCCGCGAGGGATCTTTTCGCCGGTACGGTTTTCCGCACGCTCTTTGCCGATGTACTCCATGAATACGAAGAGCGGAAGTGCATTGAGGCGAAAATCGTGAAAGATGCCGATAACCTCGATGTGGACCTCGAACTCAAGGAGCTTGAGGAGCGCGGCTCGCAGTTGCGTACGAAATGGAGGGCCTCGAGGCGGCTCGTACGGGACAAAAAGTTGTATACAAAGTCGGCAAAGAAACTGTGGGACGATATCCAGAAGTCGGATGTCTCCAGCTGGCATCTCAAAGCGAATAAGTGGTACAAGATTCCGCACGCGGGGAAGTAAACCGCCCGTGCTACTATTTTCGTATGCTCAAAGCACCATTTTTCGACCCGAATAAGACCTACTATCAGAATTGGGAAGAGGGTCCGTTCAACGGCTTTGCGGACGGAGTCGTCGTCCCTGTGCCCGCGGAGGCCAAGTTCAACTTCTTCGGACATCACATCAACTATCCGCTCGGCATCCCCGCGGGACCGCTTCTGAACGGCGCATTCGTGCGGGCGGCGCTCGATAAAGGTTTTGATGTTCCGGTCCATAAAACCGTCCGCAGCAAAACGCATCCGTGCAACGAATGGCCGAATGTGCTCGGTGCGGATATTCCCGGTGACCTCACTCTCGAAATGGCACAGAAGCCGATTGTCGTGCGCAACGAGTACAAAGAACCGCTCTCCATTACCAACTCCTTCGGCAACCCGTCGTACGAGCCGGAAGTCTGGATGGAGGATCTGATGAAATCGATATCACATGCAAAACGCGGCCAGCTCGTCATGTGCAGCTTCGAGGGTACGAAGCGAGAGGGAATGACGAGCGAAGAGTATGTGCAGGATTGGGCCGACGGGATGGGAATGCTCGTGCAGGCCGGAGTGCAGGTAGTTGAGGCCAACTTCTCGTGCCCGAACGAAGGCGCAGCGCAGCTCCTGTGTTTCGATGTGCCGAAAGTAAAACTCGTCGCTGAAGCCATCAAAAACAAAATAGGAGATACACCGCTCGTGATTAAAATCGCATATTTCGGAGAGGCAGAACTGCGTGAGCTGGTGAAAGAAACGGGGAATATCGTGGACGGCTACAGCGCCATCAATACGATTCCGGCGCCTGTCGTGAATCCCGACGGCTCTCAAGCTCTTCCCGGCGCGCACCGCGTAAAGAGCGGCATCTGCGGTCATGCGGTGAAGTGGGCCGGACTCGATATGGTCAGACGCCTCAAGGCTCTGAAAGATGAGTTTTCAATGGGATATACCATCATCGGATGCGGAGGCGTGACCGTTCCTGCTGATTTCAAGGAATACCGTGATGCAGGGGCTGATGTCGTCATGACCGCAACGGGTGCGATGTGGAATCCGTATCTTGCGCAGGAAATCAAAGCCGCGTATCCGAATGCCTGAACATATTGCGCGTCGGGTTGAAAGAGCGATTGTAGAGAAAACGTTCCCCGGCTGCGTTATCGGTATTCTGGCGGACGGAATGCGGACGGTCATGCCCTTCGGCAGGCTCCGGTATGAAGGATTCGAAGTCGTCACAAGCGATACGGTGTACGACGTCGCGTCGATAACGAAATCAATCCCGACGGCCTCACTTGCCCTCACGATGATAGAGGGAGGAATGCTCACTTTGAACGACAGGGTGCGCGGCTATCTTCCGGAATTGCATAACGACTTTGATGCGACAGTAGAGGACCTGATGCGGTATCGCGTGAAAGGAGCGCGCCTTTCGTCCCTCGCGACAGGCACGCCCGCGGACATACTGAAAACGATTTTTACGGAAGGGTTCGACCGCGCTCCCGGGGAGTCGGAGTACACCAATCTGCCGGCGCTTATGCTCGGACTCATTCTCGAGAGGGTGGCGGGCGCGCCGCTTGACGCGCTCGCGCAGGACGCTCTCTTCGACCCGTTGGACATGACGCACACGACCTTCTTTCCGGGGAGCATCAGCGGCATCGCGCCTACGGAAATTACCGCTGAAGGAGAGATTGTAGGGGTTCCGCATGACGAGAGTGCCCGCGTCTTCGCGAGGGCGCGCCGCTCCGTGGGACACGCCGGGCTTTTCTCGACCGCAGACGACCTGCTGACTTTTTGCGGGGCGCTGCTCCGGCAGCCGGAAAGTGCCGTTGTGCGCGGCGCACAGGCGGGACTCGGCTGGCAATTGCATGATACGAGCTGTATGGGCCGGTTCGCGACGGAGACGATGTTCGGAAAAACAGGATTTACCGGTACAAGCCTTCTCGTCGACCTGTCACGAAGCCGCGCGTTGGTCATTCTCTCCAACCGTACCTATCCGAAACGGCCCGCGGACAATAGCGCCATCTCCGCATTCCGCCGGGATATCGCCGATATTGTTCTGGAAAGAGCGTGATAGAGTATCCCTCTGAGTACCTATGTGCGGAATATTTGCGTATACGGGAAATACAGGGAAAGAAGCGGGCAAAGTATTGCTCGACGGGCTTCTGTCGCTCGAGTACCGCGGCTATGACTCTGCGGGAATTTTCATGCCGGATGCGGGGAGCGTGAAGAGTCCGGGAGCCGTTGCGGAGCTCCGGAAGAAAGTTCCTCAAGATTTTAAAGGTAAAAGCGGAATCGCGCACCTGCGCTGGGCGACACACGGCGAACCGACCGAGGTAAATGCGCATCCCCACGCCGATTCCTCCGGCGACATCTGGGTCGTACACAACGGCATCATCGAAAACTTCAAGGAGCTCAAACATGCGCTCGAGAAGAAAGGACACACATTTAAATCAACGACCGATACCGAAGTGCTGGCGCATCTCGTAGAAGAGCACTTGAAAACGGAGAAAAGTTTCGAGAAGGCAGCGCTCGCCGCACTCAATGAGGTGCGCGGTACGTACGGAATAGCGCTGCAGTATAAAAAGGAGCCCGACCGCATCATCGCCGCCCGCATGGGTTCGCCGATTGTGCTGGGACTCGGCGACGGTGAACACTTCATTGCGTCGGACCCGTCGCCGATTCTGCCGCACACCAAGAAGGTCGTATTCCTGGAAGACGGGGAAGTCGCCGTTATATCGCCGGACGGGCATTCCATTTTCAAACTCGACGCGACGAAAGTGAAGCGTGAGGTTACGGAAATCGATTGGGATGCCGAACAGGCGCAGAAGGGCGGCTACGAGCATTTCATGTTGAAAGAAATTATGGAAGGGCCGGAAGTCGTCGAAAATTCCCTGCGCGGCAGGCTCATTCCCGAAAAAGGGCTCGCCAAACTCGGTGGCCTTGAGAGCGTCGCAAAGCAGCTCGATACTATCGACCGCATCATTATCGTCGCGTGCGGCACCGCCGCATACGCGGGGCAGGCGGGGGAATACATGTTTGAGGCCGAAACGGGCATACCCGTCGAAGTCGAAATCGGTTCCGAATTCCGTTACAAGAAACCGGTAATAAACGAACGTACGGCGGTTCTCGCCATCACGCAATCCGGTGAGACACTGGATACGCTTGAAGCCATACGCGAAGGGAAGCGACGCGGCGCGCTCACGCTCGGTATTGTGAACACTGTGGGCTCGACCATCGCCCGCGAAACCGACGCCGGCGTCTACAATCACGCAGGACCGGAAATCAGTGTTGCATCCACGAAGGCATTTCTCTCGCAGCTCACTGTGCTCGCGCTTCTCGCCATGTTTCTCGGCAGAAGGCGAGGCATGTCCGAAGAGAAGGGACGTGAGATTGCAAAAGCCCTGAAAGAGTTACCGGACAAAATCCGTACTGTTTTGGAACAGCGCGAAAAAATAGAGGCGCTCGCAAAAAAGTACGTCCACAGTCGCGATTTTCTCTACATCGGCCGCAAGTACAATTTCGCCGTCGCGTTCGAGGGTGCCATCAAGCTCAAAGAGCTCTCGTATATTCATGCGGAAGGCTGCGGTGCCGGGGAGATGAAGCACGGACCAATCGCCATGATTGACGAGAATTTCCCTACGATGGCGCTTGCACCGAAAGACAGCATGTACGAGAAAATGATATCGAATATCCACGAGATAAAGGCGCGTAAAGGTCCGGTTATCGCTATCGCGACAGAAGGTGACGAGGAGATTGCGAAACTTGTTGATGATGTTATCTATGTACCCGAGACGCTGGAGATGCTCTCTCCCATTCTGAACGTTGTGCCGCTCCAGCTCTTCGCCTACTACGTAGCGAAGGAAAAAGGGTTCAATGTCGACCGTCCGAGAAACCTGGCGAAGTCGGTGACCGTCGAGTAAGACGGGAAGTGCGGGATGTTGCCCCGCGGCATGGATTGGTATAGGTTGTTTCCAGGTTCAGGAGGATAGGAATGTTGCAGACAGCACACCCACATGAGCGATTTCGTGGAATGACCATCCCGGCGGGGTTCGAGGCGGCAATCGTCGCAGCGGAAGCAGAACGTCACGGATGTGATGTCGTGCCGGATGTGACATCGCGGCAAGTGAAAGGTCATCGCGGCCTCTTTACGTCGTACCTCGTCCGGACGACGACTCTCTACGTCAACGGGCGGCTGTGTCTTTTGAAGCGTGCAAAAGTCCCCGCGGATACGCCTGAAGGCGCACGCCGCTACGCGCATTTCGATTTCCGCACCAACCGCTTCAAGGATAAGGAATTCGTCGTTTTGCGGATTGAGTGCGGCGATTCATCGTCGTTCTACATCCTCACGATGAGCGAGCTTCTCGAATGGTACGGTGAAGATGCCGCGCGGATAAGTCTCGGTATTCCGGTCCCGGAATACCCGATTGCGTACTGTCACGCCGGGTTTGATTGGGCGGCGTGCAAGAACGCGTGGCACATTATCCGCCCGCTCTCCTGAGAAGAGCAGGCAGAATCGATACGACCCCGGGGCGCACGCTCCGGGGTATTATATTTTCTCGACAATTTCCCACGAGCGACCGGCGACGCCGAAATGACCGTATGCGGCCGTCTCGCGGAATATCGGTTTTCGCAGGCCCAAACGCTCGATGATGGCGGCCGGTTTGAAATCGTAGTGCTTGTTCACGATATCGGTGAGGCTCTTGCCTTCGTCGCTGTACGCTTCCACCATGACCGGTTCGGCCCGGCCGATTGCGTAGGCGACAGACACGACCGCCTTCTTTCCGTATCCGTTGGCTACGAGATTTTTTGCGACGAGCCGGCACATGTACGCGGCCGATCGGTCGACTTTGGTGGAGTCTTTGCCGGAGAACGCGCCTCCGCCGTGCGGAGCGATGCCGCCGTATGTGTCCACCATAATTTTTCTGCCCGTGAGTCCCGCGTCCGCCGTGAAGCCGCCGAGTACGAATTTGCCCGTCGGATTCACCAGTATTTCGATGTCCGATACGTCGCCGAGAACCGGTGTGAAAAGATGCTCTATAAGTGCGGTGCGGATTTCTTCCTGCGAGACATCCTCCGCGTGCTGCGTGGAGGTGAGAGCGGTGATGACTCCGCCCTTATCGATAGTGACCTGCGTTTTGCCGTCCGGCTTTGCCCACGACAGAGTTCCGTCGCGGCGGAGAGCTTCGAGACGACGGGCGAGCGCATGTGCGAGAACGACGCCTTTCGGGAGGTACTCTTCCGTCTCATCGGTGGCGTACCCGTACATGATGCCCTGGTCGCCGGCGCCCCCGGTGTCGACTCCCTGGGCGATGTCGGGGGACTGAACAGCAATGGTGTTCAGAATTTTCAGTTCGTCGGTATAACCGATATCGCGGTACACATCGCGTGCAATGTGCTCGGGGTCAATGCGCGCGCTCGTCTTGAGCTCTCCCCCGAGCATAAGCGTGCCGTGGCTGCCGAAGCTCTCGACCGCGACACGTGCCGCAGGGTCTTGCGTGAGACACGCATCCAAAATAGCGTCGGATATCTGGTCGCACACCTTGTCCGGGTGGCCGGAAGTGACTGATTCCGTCGTGTAGCGTTCGAGCAAATGGAACATACTGAATGTGTTAATGCATAAAAACAAAATATCTCCCTCGGGGGAGAAATCATCGGTGACAATGGTATCTCCCTTTCGGGTCTGGAGGGCACTTTACTCTTTCGAGCAAGTTGCCGGTGGATCGAAAAGCCAGAACTTTCACCACACTCTTGATACGATATTCAGTTGTCCGTACAGACTAGCAGCTCCGGAGCTGCGCGCAAGTTATCGCCGACGTAGAGCGAGCGAAATAAGAAAAGTACTCTTTTCTCATTTCCGAGCCGAGGAGAGCGAAAAAAGGTTTAACACCTTTTATTTCTTGCTGATAATGCCGAGAATCGCGGACGCGAGCTTATCCTGGTCGTGTCGCACGAGTGACGCCTCCTTCGCGGGAGTGCCGATTTTGTTCGCGTCGTGAAGCCGGTTGGCTACAAGATTCGCTCCGAGGAGTTCACGGTCCTTCGGCAGTTTTTCCCAGGAAGTGAGCGCGTCGCCCTCGCGAGCGTACCGTTTCATGATGGCATCACGGGGAGTTTTGTTGTTGTACATAACGACGTCAACCGGTCCTCCGAGAAATTTTTCCAATCCGGCGGTGTAGTCGGCGACCGAATAATCGCGCGTGTGCTCCTTTTTCGTCATCAGGTTGCAGATGAAAATCTTCTTGGCGCGGCTTTTCCGTATCGCCTCGGGGATGCCCTTCACGAGAAGGTTCGGCGCGATTGCGGAATAGAAACCGCCCGGACCGATGACGATTGCGTCCGCCTCCGCTATGGCGCGCAGGGCTTTCGGATTTGCATGTCCCGCCGGCTCGAGCCAGAGTTTTTTGAGTGAACCGTTCAGCTTTGTCATCTGGATTTTCTCCTCGCCTTTGATGGTGCGTGTGCCGACGCGCGCCATGAGATGGACTTTATCGAGAGTGGACGGAATGACGCGGCCGTTGGTGCGCAAGATGTCGCTGGCTTTTTCAATCGCCTTATCAAATGAGCCCGTTGTTTTCTCCAGTGCCGAGAGAAGAAGATTGCCGAAGCGGTGACCTTTCAGTTTTCCGTTGTCGAAACGGTAGTCGACGAGCGCGCGCATGAGGTCGTCTTTGCGGGACAGCGCGACGAGACATCGTACGATGTCACCGGGAGGCAGAACACCGAGCTCATCGCGAAGTACGCCTGTCGAGCCGCCGCTGTCGGACATGGCGACGATGGCGGTGAGGTCGAGCGGGTACTTCTTGAGACCGGAGAGGACCGTGAACGTGCCGGTTCCTCCGCCGATAACGACGATGCTTTTTTGCTTTTTTGAGCGCATAATGGTGGGTATTCTAGCAGAGGGGATGCGGTGCGCAGGACAAAGTTGTATTGTACCACGTATTAGTAAAATATGCAAATGTAATGTCCGACCCGCTGAGACGTCTCACACGTATGACCAACAGGGCCGCATACGGAGCGGTGTGGCTCCTCGCACTCGCCGCATTTCTCGCGGGGATCTACTTTTTCCGCGACCTGCCTGATCCGATGGTAAGTCATTGGAATGCGGTCGGTACACCCGACGGGTACATGGGAAAACTTCTCGGCGTCTCACTCATGCCCGCGGTTATCCTGCTCTCCTCGTTCGTATTTCTTGCCATCACTAGAATAGATCCGCTCAGGCGCAACATAGAATCTTTCCGGGGAACGTACAACACGTTTGTCGTTCTGGTCGGCATTGTGCTCGCCGTCATCCAGGCGGCGGTTCTCGCGGTAAATCTGGGTGCAAGCTTTAACATCGGCGTGGTCATCATGCCCGCAGTCGGGGCACTGTTGTTCGCGGTCGGTGTTCTGCTGCCTTCCACCAAAAGAAACTTTTTTATCGGAATACGCACCCCGTGGACCGTATCGGATGACGTCGTGTGGGAGAGGACACACGCGCTGGGCGGCTTCATTTTCAAAGTACTGGGGGTGGTGGCGATTTTTTCCATCATTGCGCCGTCGTACGCTGTGTATCTTTTTCTTGCACCGCTCTTCGTAGCCGTCGTCGGCCTTATCATATACTCCTATGTCGTGTATCGTGAGCTGCACGGGGGAGCTTAGTACGTAATAATTCTTTTATGAAAACAGGAATGTGGTGGACGATTATTGTGATACTGCTTATCGTTATCGGTGCGATGGCGTGGTTTCTTTTCTCGACGCAGGCGCCGGAAGGCACGGTGACAGGCTCGACGACGGGGACCGTGACGGGAACGGCGACCGGGTCGACCCCGGCAACATCGACGCAGCCGCTTTCCGCACAGGTACTCGTGACATCACCGGCCAGAAATGCGATCGTCGAGAAGGTGTTCGTCATATCCGGGACAGCACCGGGTCCGTGGTACTTCGAGGCGTCGTTTCCCATCAAGGTAATAGATGCAAACGGAAATGTGATTGCAAACACGCACGGACAGGCGCAGGGTGATTGGATGACGACGGGTCTTGTGACGTTTACCGCAACCGCGAGTACGACCGCTGCGTACTCGGGCCCGGCAACGGTAGTCCTTATGCGGGACAATCCTTCGGGCTTGCCGGAGAACGACGATTCCGTTTCCGTACCGGTAACAATCAAGTAATCACCGCCCGCCCGCGCTTGCCGCCCGCGTTTTTGGGCATACAATGACGGGTATGAATTGGCGCGACAGATTTACCTCTTCGGATTGGGCGCTCATCGCGTCGGCGGGCATTCTTGCCGTCGGACTCGCGGTTACGGGAGCCATCGGCGGTGACGCGTTCTACCGGGTGCGGGCTCTCTCCAACACGCTCTCGGTAACGGGCTCGGCGACGGCGACTTCGACGGCAGACGTCGCGAAGTGGCGCGTCACGGTCAATCGTCTTACGACCGAAGAGAGTCTCGCACCGACGCAGTCCAAGGTTTCAGCAGACTCGCAGTCTGTCGTTGACTTCTTCTCGCGCGCCGGCATTCCTCAGGAAAAAATCTCGGTGAGTCCCGTCTATGTGGACCGCGAGTATTCCAACGACAACGTCCGCCGCTATAACGTACGACAGGAAGTGAGTATCGAGTCCGGTGACGTGCGCCTCGTGGAGAAGCTCTCGCGGGACATAACGTCGCTCATTTCGCGCGGCATCCTTATTTCCGTGCAGTCTCCCGAGTACTTTATTTCCAACCTTCCGGCGATTCGTGTCTCGCTTATCGGCAAAGCCGTTTCGGATGCGAAAGCGCGTGCGGTGGAGATAGCAAAGTCGACTGGGCAAAATGTGGGACCTTTGCAGAGTGCGTCCGGTGGTGTCGTGCAGGTGATGGCCCCGAATTCAGTCGAAGTATCCGATTACGGTTCGTATGATACTTCCACAATCGACAAACAGGTGATGGTTACCGCGCGCGCAACGTTTTTGGTCCAATAGCGCAAGCTCTATCGGAGTATGGTGCGACCCGCCTTACGGCGGGTCGGATTGTGCGGAACTGTCGCAAGACGGCGACGACGCGGGCTCGGTGCGTGGCCTTCCGCTGAACTCGTGCCCGACCCACTCCGGTCGGTGGAACACTTCCGGCGGTCGTTCCAGATACGCGAAGCAAAGTCCCGTTCCTTTTTGCGGATGACCCGCGGATTCGTCGGGAGCACTCGTCCGGAATCCGTGGGAGCGTTTCCAGGTATCGGTGTCCGACCGTGCGACTTCAGCGGTCACGCAGCTGAAACGCCAATCGTTGTGGTACTGGATAAACCCTTCCGCCCGGATGCGGGCATATGCGAACAGCGCGTTCTTGACCGCATCGAACTTCAGCTGCAGTTCGCAACTGCTCCGGTAGTAGTTGAACGTATGGGGACGCGGTCGGGAAGGACTGTTGAGTTCCCGACGTGCGTCCTGCAGAAGCGCCAGATACCGCCTGAAGTGATGCGGGATGACGTGCGTCACCCTGTCGAGAGGCACCGGGTCGCAGAAAGGACACGTGAGAATCAATTGCATGCATTCCCCCTATGGCTTGAGTTTCTATACCACGCGGCGCAAAGACAGGCAATAATGCCGCTTGTGCTACGATGGCGCGATGAAAGGGCAAGACGTGAGGATGCAACGGGCCAGAAAAATGGTGTCATTTCTGAAAAAAGCCTACCCCGAGCCGAAGAGCGAACTGCGCTACTCGACACCGTTCCAATTTCTCGTCGCGGTCGTGCTCTCCGCGCAGTGCACCGATAAAGCCGTCAACAAAGTGACCGATACGCTTTTTAAAAAATATCGGACGCCGAAGGATTTTGCAAAAGCGAACCTCACTACATTCACGAAGGAGATTTCCTCGGTGACATTTTTCAGGAA